>JBCDAA010000251.1:0-13599 GCA_039186435.1 Myxococcota bacterium
ACGGCCGGTCGCTTCGCGGGGGGGATGCTTCCATCATGCGGTGGGTGCATGGGAGAGGACCATTTTCGAGGTGCGGTATCGCGCTGGCGTTTCTTGTCTGCGGCTGTGGTCGAAGCTCTCTCGACATCAGCGCTCCGGACGCATCTCCACGGGTTGACGCGAGGGGTCCCGATGCAGGCGTCGACGCGTCGGAGGACGCAGGTCCGATCGACGGCGCACTCGACGCTGGCTTCGACGCGACGGTGGACGCTGAGCTCGACAGCGGAGTCGACAGCGCGATCGATGGCGGATGCATCGACGACCTCGCGCTCGAGTATCGCTGGGACTACCTCAGCGCAGGCGTCGTCCCGATTGGGAATTTCGTGGTCGCGGACGTCTTTCCCGGCGGGCCTCCGGAGATCGTCACGGCCGTCAACATTCGAGACCTCGGTCACACCGGCATCCACGTCTTCAACGTCGACGACGATCGAACACTGACGATCGATACGCACCGAGAGATGACGATGGAGTGGCTTTCCTGGCCGATTGCAGCGGACGTCGACAACGACGGCGAAACCGAAATCATCGTGATTGGAAGCTCTCGCAACCCGCGCGTGGCAGGGCGACGACGACGACGACTCGCGGCCTACGGCCCCGATGGAACCCTGGAATGGACTTTTCAGGCCCCCGAATGGACGTGGGGAATCTACGGATCGGTCTCCATCGCCGACCTCGAAGACGACGGCGATGTCGAGCTCGTGATCGGATCCACCGTGGTCGACGGCGCAACCGGCACGCTGGTTTGGCAAGGGGCCGCCGACACCAGCCAGGGCATCGGTGTGCAGACGTACTACGGACCTCATTCGTGCGTCGGCGATCTTGATGGCGACGGGCGACAGGAGGTCGTCGCCGGAAACAGCGTTTACGAGTGGGACGGACGCGTGCGCTGGCACCAGCCCGACTTCGAAGATGGGTTTTGTGGCATCGCAGACCTGATCCCCGAAGAGCCTGGTGCGGAGGTCGTGCTCACCACCGATGGACGTGCGCGCATTCTCCGCTCCACCGATGGCGAACTTCTCTGGGTCGAGCCTTTTGAAGGTTGGGGACGACCCCCCTTCGGATCCGCGCCGACCATCATCGACTTCAACGGCGATGGCGCGCTCGATGTCGTCGTCGCGGGAAATCTCCAGACGACCGTCTTCGATCTCGGGTGCGGGGACTGCGATCCCGAGGGGATCCTACGCCACTACACGCACCAAAACGCCCTTGGCGGAGTCACCGCGTTCGACTTCAACTTCGACGGGGCGGCCGAGATCCTCCTCGCGGACCCGAGTGGGCTGCGCATTCTCGATGCGTCAGGCGAGCGCTTTGACACCGGCCGCTACCAAGACCTGGAGCACAGCTACTTCGGTGTGCCGATGGTCGTCGACATCGACGCCGACGGAGAAGCGGAGATCCTCGCGCGGCGACGGCGGCCGGGATTTGGCCACGGAGTGAACTTCGACGTCCTCACCCATCGAGAGCACGGATGGCCCGGCGCAGAGTCGCAACGTGCGCACTACGCGCACCGTACCGGCGAGCTTGGCGAACGAGGTCGCCCTGCAACCACGGAGCTTATGCCGACCTTACGAGAAACCCGTGCGTTTGCGCGCCCAGGAATGGGCAACTGCATCGAGTGGTGACGCCTACTTCAGCAGGTCTCGAAACGCAGATGGCGGGACATCGAGAAAGCGGCGCCCGATCCGTGAGAAGTGCGCGAGGTCGGAGAAGCCGGTGCAGAACGCGATCTCGCTAAGGGAGAGGCGCCGGTCGAGGAGCATCTCCCTCGCGACGGCGACGCGCGTTCGCTGCAGCTCGCTAGAAAAGGTCGTCCCTTCCGACCGAAGCCGGCGCTGAAGACTCCGCGCGGAGAGCCCCAGGGCGCGCGACGCGCGTTCGACACGCCACTCCGCAAGCAAATCCGTGCGAACGAGCTGCTCGAGCCTCCCAGCCAGGGTTTGCGCGTCGGGGGACGCGGGCTCGCGCGTGGCTGGCGTCTGGAATCCGACAAGACGAAGGGTCGACGTTTGCGCGGGCATCTCATCGACGGGCTGAAGTTCGCCCTCGTAAATCAGCACTTCTCCGACCCACGCGCGAGCCGGCTCGTGACCCGCGTGTCGCAAGAGTCCGAGGAGCACGCCCCAGATGAATAGATCGTTCAGCGGGTGCGCCGGCGTCTCATCGAGGGAGAAGTGTTCGATGCGAATCGCAGTCCCGGATGCATCCAAAAGTCGGGTTCGGTTTTTCGCGTGTCCGAACTTTTCGAGGCGTCCCCAGCGCCTTAGGAGCTCCGCCGGCGACGTCGAACGAGCCAGCGCGCGGGCGACCGGATGCTCTCGAGTCGACCGGTCGTGAAGTCCCGAAGCGAGGATCGCCGTGGGTCCACCTCGCTCCAGAAGAAACGTCAAGAGCTCCTCCTTCGACGAACCGACGTCCGTTTCGCCGTAGGCAGCGACGGCCGACGTCAGAATCTGGCGAAGCGCCGCGCTGCCGGGACGGGTCATGGGTTCGGCACGCAGCGAGCACCACGCCGTGCGTCCTCAAGGGCCGCGAGAAAGTGCGTCGAGAACTCTTCGCCCGAGAAGGGGTTCTGACTTGTGACGAGGTTGCAATCGCGTCGTGCGTGCCCACGACCAGGGAACGCAGAAACGTGGTCGTAGCCGGCCCTCGCGAGCTGCTTTCCGATGCGCCGAAAGCGTGCTTCGGCATTCATCACAAAGGTCTCGATGAACCACTCCTCCAGCCCTGTCACCGAGGTCACCATGCGCCCCTCCAGTGGGTTGTTCTCCCGCATCCGAAGCAGCAGCGCGGGCGCGTGACAGATCAACCCGATCGCGCGATGACGCTGCGCCATCGCGTGGAGTAAGGAATGAAGGGTCTCGCTCTCGAGCAGGTCTTCCATCACGCCCTGGCCACCAGGCACCACAATACCCTGAAACTGGTCCACCGTTGCGAGCGCCTCCTCGAGGGAGAGGGGCTCCAAAAGCGAGCGCGTTTCCATCAAGCGCTCCGCCTCTTGAATACGCTCGGGATGGTCACCCCAGTAGTCTTCGTCGAGGCTCTCCGGGTCGACCACCGGCGCGACACCACCCGGGGTCGCGATCACGACCGAGTACCCGTGGTCCACGACGTGCCGATACGCTTCGTAAAACTCGTTCAAGAAAAAGCCCGTGTCTCGTGTCGTCCCGTCCGCGAGCGTTTGCTCGTTCGCAGCGGTCAGCACGAACACGACCGCACCTCGGTCTTGGGCAACGGACGCGGCTGGAAAAACGGTATCGGTGTGGGGATGGGAAGCGCACCCCACAAGTCCCCAAAGCACGCAAAACGTAGTAGTTCGTCGACTCATTCACTCCTCCTAGGAGGGAGGTTGGGTCGGCTGTCCGGCGGCGGCTTGAACGATCGCGCCAATCCGATCCGGACGGGTATAGTGGCGCGTGGTCGAATACAAAGACGTCGAGGAAGGCTACTTCGAGAAGCGTGGCCTGCGGCGTTATGCGGGCGTCTGGAGCCTCTGGGCGCTGGGCGTCGGCGCGGTCATCAGCGGCGATTTTTTTGGGTGGAACTTCGGCCTTGCGGCGGGCGGCTTTGGCGGCCTCGCGGCGGCGACCGGCATCGTTACAGTGATGTACCTCGGCCTCGCGTTTTCGATTGCGGAGATGACCGCAGCGTTGCCGCATACCGGGGGCGCGTACTCGTTCGCGCGCTCCGCGATGGGTCCTTGGGGCGCATACATCACCGGCCTCGCGGAGAACCTCGAGTACGTGCTCACGCCGGCGGTGATCGTCGTCGGCATCGGCGGCTACCTCGGCGCGATCTTTGAAACGCCCGATGCGTGGGCGCCCGCTTGGTGGGCCGGCGCGTACGCGGTCTTTGTCGGCCTCAACATCGTGGGCGTCGAAACCACCTTTCGCGTCACCGTCCTCGTGACGGCCCTGGCGCTTGGAATCCTCGTGGTGTTTTGGGTCGGCGCGATTCCCCACGTCGACTTTGCGCAAGCGCTCAACATCGCGCCCAGCGAGGGAGGATCGCTGTGGTTTCCTCGCGGCGTCGGGGGGGTGCTCGCCGCGATGCCCTTTGCGATTTGGTTTTTCCTGGCGATCGAGCAGCTGCCCTTGGCGGCCGAAGAAGCACAGCATCCGCAACGCGACCTTCCGAAGGGGCTGATCTACGGCATGCTCACGCTCATCGTTGCCGCGGGGCTCACGCTGGTCTTGAACTCCGCCATCGCGCCCGGGGCGGAGGTTATCGGAGCGACGGATGAGCCGCTCTTCGAGGGGTTCAAGACGATCTTTGGCGATGGCATTGGCGCCAAGGTGCTCGCGCTCGTCGCGGTGACCGGACTGGTCGCGAGCTTTCACAGCATCATCTTCGCCTACGGCCGGCAGATCTATTCGCTCTCACGCGCAGGGTATTTTCCGCGCTGGCTTTCGCTCACGCACCCGAAGCGGCAGACGCCGCACGTAGCGCTGATCGCGGGCGCAGTGGTCGGCTGGGTCGTTGCCTTCATCATTCACATCCTCGGTGCCGATCATCCGGTCGGTGCGGTGTTGCTGAACATGGCGGTATTCGGCGCAGTGATCGCGTACGCGCTGCAGATGGCGAGCTTTCTGCTCCTTCGAAAGAACAAAGCGTCGATGGAGCGCCCCTACCGGAGTCCCTTTGGCAACGCGGGCGCATGGACCGCGCTGATCATTAGTGTGACGTGCCTCGGTGCCCTCTTCGTCTCGGACCCGATCTATCAAAAGGTCGTCGTCGCAACGGGCGTTTGGTACTGCGCAGGGCTGCTCTACTTCGGTCTCTACGCGCGCCACCGGTTGGTCTATTCGCCGGAAGAAGCGTTTGCCGAAGGCGAGTAAGCCCACGGCGGCGCAACCAGACGACGTTTTCCGTCGCGGCTTCGCTGCCCCGTCGGGTCCGGCGCGTCGAAGTCGCGATCCCAAAGCTGGCAGGTCACCGCCTTGTGCTTTTGGTCGAGCCCCTCGCAGTAGTTGGTGAAGAGACAGCGGCGCACATCGGCGCCGTGGCCAAGGCGGACCTTTCGAAACCAGTCGGGATCGGCGAGGGACTGTCGTGCCGCGGCGACGACGTCCGCGTGTCCGGCTTCAAGAATCGCTTCGGCCTGCCACGGGGACGCGATACCGCCCGCGGTGACCACGGGAAGGGCGTGACCTCGCTGACGGAGTCGCTTCGTGATCGCAGCCGCGAGGGGAATGTTGCGGCCGAAGGGGCCGGCTCCGCCGATCTTAACCGTCGGCATGCACTCGTGGCCGCTCTCGCCAGTGTAGGGGTATGCGGCTTGGCCCACGCGAGGTTGTTTGGCGTCTTCAAACTTGCCGCCCTTGCTCACGGAGAGAAAGTCGAAGCCCGCTTCGGCGAAGCGCTCGGCAAAGAACACCGCGTCGTCGAGATCGCTCCCGCCTTCGATCACCTCATCCCCGAGAAAACGAACGCCCACCGGATAGTCGCCGACGCGCGCCCGAACACGCTGATAGACCTCGAGGGGAAGGCGAACGCGGCCCGCGCGATCGCCTCCATATCCGTCGCTTCGCGTGTTCCGCGCGGAGAGAAAGGACGCCATCGTGTAGGCGTGCGCGTAGTGGAGCTCGACTCCGTCAAAACCGGCTTCCTTTGCGCGCGCGGCGGCATCCGCAAAGAGCTCAGGGAGCACCTTCGGAAGGTCGCGAACCTGCGGCAGATGAACGTCGGTCACGCGCTCGCGGTAGCCCCGGGAAAGCGACTCCCACTCGCGGGAGGAAAGCCACTGCTGAAGCGACTCGTCCGGCGTTGCGATCAGCGCGTCCCGCAGTTCGTGTTCGGGAAGCCTTGCGAGCGCTTCAGGCAGCGAATCGCGGAGCGCTTCGTCGACGCGAAGAAAGCGCCGGAGGAACGTTTCACGACGAGGACGACGCTTGATGGAAAGAAAATCAATGAGCTGAATAAAGAGCCGCGTGCGCCCGTCGGACGCTTCGCGAACTGCATCCACAAGACGGCGCAATCCGTCGATGGTGCGGTCGTGTCCTGCGCGCAGAAGCGGGCCACTTGGCACATCACGAATGCCCGTGGCTTCGACCACGATGGCACCCGGCTGTCCTTCGGCGAAGCGGCGGTACCACGCGATCACTTCGGGCGTGACATCTCCGTCACTCGTGGCACGCCACGGCACCATCGCCGGAACCCACGTGCGCTCCGCGAGGTGCAGGCGTCCAACCGAGAGCGGTTGAAACCAGCGCATGCGTTCCGCCTCGTCACGCGCCGGCCATCGCGCGATCGGCAGCAAACGTTCGTGGCGGCGATCGCGCTTCACTACGCGTCGGTATCAGAGGTCTTGCGGATGTGCCAAGCGTGCCATGGCGGACATCGATGTCGCGAAGCCGTTCCGGCGAGACGCGCGCGCCTCCTCGGGGAACGCGCTTCTACCGCCAGATCGGCTTGGCACGGCGGTTGCTCAATCACGCTCCGAGGGCCTTGAGGGGAGGCGGCGGATCGCGCGGGCAAATCGCGAGCCGCCGCCTCTGCCTCCTCTCTTTGCTTTCTTGGAGGTGTGTTATGTGGAGGAAGAACGCCGCGCGAACGCGGCAAGGGATCGCTGCGTCTGGAGCCATCGCAATCGCCGCAGTGGCCGCAACCGCAAGCTCGGCGCTTGCCGTCTGCCGGGTGGTAGAACCGATCGGGGACACGGGGGGCGTACTCTTCGATCCGACGACGACGGTGCTCGTCGTGGAGGCTCCCGATCAGGTCGTCGACTATGAGTGTTCCGAAGAGGCTCTTCTCGGCATGGAAGATCGGCCGTGGGAGCGCCTCGACCCCGCGACCTGTCCCGATGGGACCCCAGCGACAGCAATTCAAGACACGCTGACGCACGTCGTTTTGCAACCGGCGCTCTTTGCGAGCGGCGGCAACGCAGGGCTCATCATGCCGCTTCCGCGACGCTCGGACGTGAACGCGGCGCCCGCGCATCTCTTCGAGGTGCTGAACTCGCTAATGAAGGTTCGCGTTCGCGAGACGATCGAGTTCGTGGAAGACGAGAGCCTCGGGTATCAGTGTTCGGATCCGCACTACTCGTCGCTCGACCCGCGTCTGCAGGGCATCGCGAACGCGCCGCTGATGGTCTACGGCTGCGGCGATGAGGCCTATTACCGGCCCGGTTTGGAAGGCTCCGACACGAGCGTCGTCGAGTACGAAGACGGAGAGACCGTCGAGTACGAGATGATCCCCATCAGTGAGGACTACGAGGCGACAGTCCTCAACGCCTCGTCGATGGAAGCGCTCACGCGCTGGATGGATGAACGTGGGTTTGCACACGACGAAACGGACGACGCCGCGTTCCGGCGCTACGTGGGCGAGGGTCGCTGGTTTGTCGCCATCGACGTGCATCCTCCGGACCTTGGCGGCGAGCGTCGCGCTCTCGCACCGCTGGTTGTGACGTATCGCGGCAACG
This sequence comes from Myxococcota bacterium, assembly GCA_039186435.1. Classification (GTDB taxonomy): domain Bacteria; phylum Myxococcota_A; class Polyangia; order Polyangiales; family Houyiibacteriaceae; genus JALVDI01. Next base: position 7,457 of record JBCDAA010000251.1, read on the forward strand.
AGTTTCCGATCACCCACGAGCTCTCCTACGACCCGGCGGGCGGCGTCATCGAAACGGATCTCTTCGTGATGAGTCCCGCGAAGAAAACCGTGGGGGACGACGACGCGATCACGAACTACGCGGCTCCTTTCCAGTTGGACGACATCGACCACGCAGCACTGATGCCCTTTGGAATCACGGAAGGGTTTCTGACGCGACTGCATTTGGAGCGCCGAATGGCGGACGCGCTGCAAGTGGACACGGACCTCATCGACGCCGCGGGCAGCACCGAAGTCGCCGGCACTCCCATCGAGCGACGAACGCGCGTACGGATCGCCGCGGCGTGTTGTGGCGGCAGCAGCGCGTCCCTTGGCAGCGCGCGCACATTCACCGAAATTCGCGAGTACGACCTTGGCGACGAGCCGTCCGACGACACGCTCTTCTACCGAGCACCCCGGGCGGAACGCGACAACTGCCCGGGCGGCGCCACCTACAACGCCCGCGTCGAAGAACTCGGCATCGAGACCTACGACGGGTGCAGCATCGTCGGCGTGACGGTGAGCTGGTCACCGGTGTTGATGGCGGCCTTTCTCGGTTGGCGCAGGCGCCGTATTCGTCGGTAGTGCTAGCGACCCGCGACGGTCATCGCGCTGACGCGGAACGTGGGGCTGGCGGTCGAGGTACGCATGTCGAGATCGCTAGCCACCGCGTCGATGCGCTTGAAGATCTCGTCGACGTTGAGCGAGATGGTGACTTCGCTGACGGGAAAGGTGAGTTCGCCACCGTCGACGAAGAAGCCCGACGCGCCGCGGCTAAAATCGCCCGTCACCGCGTTGAAGCCGTAGCCCATCATCTCCGTGACGTAGAAGCCGCGCGGCGTGTCCGCGACGAGCTGCTCGGGCGTGAGCTCGGTGGGCCGGAGGAGGAAGTTCGTCGTAGACGGCCCTACCCCGCCACTCGCGCCGCGGCTTGCGCTGGCGGTCGACTGCATGTCGAGCTTGCGCCCCGCGTAGCTGTCGAGGAGGTAGGTTTTCAGCACGCCCTTGTCGACGACGACGTTGCGCCGAGACGCGAGGCCTTCGCCGTCAAAGGCGCGGGACCCCGGCGCTCGCGGAATCAGCGGATCGTCGACGATGGTGACGAGCTCGCTGGCAACCTGTGTTTCGAGGCGATCGACGAGGTAGCTGCTCTTGCGCCAAATGGACGAGCCGTTGATGCAGCTGGAGAGCAACCCGAGGATCGAACGAGCGGCATCGGGATCGAAGATCACCGGCATCTCGGCGGTCTCAAGCTTTTGAGCGCCGAGTTTGCGAAGGGTGCGACGCGCGGCTTCGCGGCCCACGCTTGCGGCGTCGTCGAGGGCGGCGAGGTGACGTTTGGCGGCCCAGTGATAGCCCTGACGTTTCTTGCCGTCGGTGTCGTCCGCGACCGGATTCACCACGATGGACGCGTAGGTTCCGCGGGTGCTACCGGCGAAGCCACCGCTCGTAACGAGCGCCGAACCACCGCTCGCGCGCGTGAAGGTCGCGCCTTCGCTGTTCGTGATTCGGTCGTCGGCTGTGCGGGCGGCGGCCTCGCCTTCCTTGGCGCGCTTCAGCGCTTCGTCGGCGCCGAGGGAGTCCATCCCTTCGTCGTAGGTGTCGAGGTCCGTCCAGGCGTCCGGCGTCGAGAGAAGCGAGGGGTCGGGCGGTCCAGCAAAAGGGTCCTCGTTCGCGAGGCGAGCGAGTTCGATGGCGTCCTCGACGAGACGGCCGCGCCCGAAGGCGCTCAAGTCGCTCGTGTAGGTAACGGCGACCTGTTTTCCGAGCATGACGCGAAGACCGAGGGAGCGGGAGCCCGCTTCCTCAACGAGTTCTGGTTCGCCGAGCCGAACCTTGGTGGAGAGATGCGAACCGGCGCGCGCCACCGCTTCGGCGACGTCCGCTCCTGCCTTGCGGGCGGCTTCGACGACCTCGGCGGCCGCGTCCTGAAGTTCTTGAAGTCCCGCCATCATCCCACCTGCGTTCCGCCGACGGTGACGGCGCTGATTTTGATTGTTGGACAGCCGACGCCCACCGGCACCGACTGGCCTTCTTTGCCGCAGGTCCAGATGCCGTCACTGAGGGCGTAGTCGTGACCGAGCATCACCACCTTGCGCATGACGTCGGGCCCGTTGCCGATGAGGTTCACGCCCTTGAGAGGCGCGGTGAGTTTGCCGTCTTCGATCAGGTAGCCCTCGGTGAGGGAAAAAACGAAGTCGCCGTTGCTGATGTCGACCTGTCCGCCGCCGAAGCGCTTGGCGTAGACGCCCTTCTTGACGCTCTTGATGATGTCCTCGGGATCGTCTTCCCCGGCGAGGAGCGAGGTGTTTGTCATGCGCGGCATGGGGTGACTCTTGAAGCTCTCGCGACGTCCATTGCCGGTCGCGCGCGTTTTGAAGTAGCCCGCTGAGTGCTGGTCTTGCATGTAGCCGCGGAGCACGCCCTTTTCGATGAGAACGGCGCTGGTCGGCTCGAGGCCTTCGTCGTCGACGTTGATCGAGCCGCGGGAGTGCGGAAGCGTCGCGTCGTCGACAACCGTGCAAAGTTCGCTGGCGACCGCGTTGCCGACCTGGTCGGTGTAGTTGCTCGTCTTCTTGCGGTTGAAGTCGGCCTCGAGACCATGACCCACCGCTTCGTGGAGCAGAATGCCGCTGTCGCCGGGTCCGAGGACGACTTCCATTTCGCCGGCGGGCGCTTCGCGCGCGTCGAGCATCGTGAGCGCCTGACGAACGGCTTCCTTGGCGTGATCTTCGGGCGTCTTGCCAGGCTGCTCGAAGTAGTCGAGACCGACGCGCCCACCGCCGCCGGAACTTCCGGACTGACGCTTGCCGTCTTTTTCGGCGATGGCGCGAACCCCAAAGCGCATGAGCGGCTGGCGGTCGCGAACGAAACGGCCCGTGCTCGTGGCGACGAGGATCTCGCGCATCTCTTCGTTGAAAGACGCCGTCACCTTCACGACGCTGGAATCGGCGGCGCGCGCGGCGGCATCGGCGCGACGAAGGAGCTCGCGCTTGATTTCGCCACCGAGGTCGAGGGTGGGACTGGCGACGTGGTAGCGATCGGCGGGCGTCGCAGCTTCGAGGGCCTGCGGCTCCGCGCCTCCCCCCGACGCGATCTGAGCCGCAGTTCGGGCGGCGCGTTTCATGACCTCGAGGTCGAAGTCCTCGACGTACGCGTAGCCGGTCGAGTCGCCCTTCATGACGCGAACCCCAACGCCCATCGTTACGTAGCGTCCGGCGGATTTGAGGATGCCTTCGTCGAAGGCGTAGCTGCCGCTGACCGCGTACTCGAAGAAGAGATCCGCGTAGTCGCCGCCCTGTTCGAGAGCGACCACGAGGAGTTTTCGTGCCACCTCGGTGTCAATGGGGGAAACGCCGTCGGTGCCAAAGGGCGCAAGGTATCGCGATGTCATGCAGTGGTGTCCGTGAAGGGGGTCCAAAACCGCCCGGTGAGACTCTACGGCTGGGAAGGTCGCGAGGAAAGCGCTGCGGCTGAGGAAAGCCGCGACGGGGCGCGGGGGAAAGCACCGCGATGAGCCCTGTGATATCGTGCCGGCGATGCAGGAACATCAAGAAGCGATGGTCAAATCGCTGGTCGCGGTGGCGTGGGCCGACGGCCGGGTGGACGGGGAAGAAAACGAGGTCATCGAGGCGCTGCTCGCGGCGTTCGAGATTGGCGGAACCGACGCGGATGCGATTCGCGAATACGCCAAGACCGAGCGCAAGCTTGATGAAATCCCGCTGACGGATCTCTCGGCGAGCGACCGTCGAATGCTGCTCCAGCACGCTGTGATTCTCACGTTCATCGACGGGGAACAGAGCGAAGCCGAGCAGACTCTTCTTAAGGACCTCGTGGCGCGTTTGCACATCCCCGACGACGAGGCGAAGGAGCTTCTCGCTTCGGCGGAAGAGCGCGCCAAGAAACTGCTAGAGCTAATCTAGTCGCCGATGAAGTTTGTCTTGCTTGTGCTTGTCGCGCTGGTTGCCTGCGGCGACGACAGTACCCCTCCGCCTGATGCGGGTGACGATGGCGGGGGCGAAGATGTTCCGCGCGGACCCGTTCCCTTTTCGGTTGCGACGTGGAACGTCGAAAACCTCTTTGACGAAGTCGACGACCCCGAAAAGCTCGATGAGCTGCCGTCCTCGCGTGCGGTAGAGGGCAAGCTCGAAGCCCTCGGTCGGGTGATTCGCGCGCTCGACGCGGACATCGTGGCGCTACAGGAGGTTGAGAACGAGGCGATCCTCAACCGTCTTGCGGACGGCCCCCTTGCCGATATGGGCTACACCGAACGTCATCTCATCGACGGTTTCGATCGGCGCGGGATCGATGTCGCGTGCCTTTCGCGGGTGCCGATCACCAACGTGGTGAGTCATCAGGGCGAATCGTTTCCGGCAGCGGATGGTTCGCGCGACTTCTTTTTTACGCGTGATGCACTCGAGATCTTTGCGGAGCCAGGAGGCGTGCCGATCATCGTCATGATCCTTCACTTGCGATCGATGCTCGACGACGGTGACGACCACCGATTGGCGGAGGCGATTCAGGCGCGCCGGATTGCGGACCGCCGGGTGGAGATGGGGTTTGACCGGTTTTTGATCGTGGGAGACTTCAACGATCTTCCGGGCTCTGAAGTGCTCGACGCGATCGTGGATGATGAGGCGTTTATCGACCAGTCGCTGACGGTGCCGGTCGACGATCGCTGGACTTTCGATTTTCGTGGGCGGCTTCAGCTCGTGGACTACATCGTGGGATCGCCGCTGATGGACGCCGCGCGCGACGACGCGCTGATTGTGCATGGACCCGAGGTGGACGCGGCGAGCGACCATGCGCCGGTGCGGGTTTCGTTCGAGCTTTGATTGTTTTCGGCTTAGTCGGTCCTCCGCGGGTTTTGGGCGTTGCGTGTTCGGGCTCGAGGCGGCCAAACGGGTTGCGAGCGAACGGGTCAACGTTGGGGCCGAACGGGTTGGGGCCAACGGGTTGGGGCGCGAGCTGTCATGAGCAGAGTACGTTCGTGGGCGCGGCTTCCGGCTGTGTTCGGCCCTCCCGAGGAAGAGACGGAGGAGCGAGGATGGTTCGAGCGGTGAGGCCTGCGTTTCCGGCGGGCGTGGCCGTCCCGGGCGAGCCTCCAGTGGGGAGTGAGCTGGCGAACGAGTCTCTGGGGAGATCCATATGACGCTAAACACGCTTCTGCTCGATGCCGGCAACACGATCGTCTACCTCGATCACGACGTTGTGGGCGACATCGTGGGCCTCGATGCAGACGGCTTACGCGAGGCGGAAGGCGTCGCCAAGCGCCGGTACGAGGAGCGCCTTCAACGTTCGCGGAATCACGAGGACGGCTGGCGAGTGTTCGTTGGCGGACTTCTTGAGAGCGCTGGTGCGACCGGCGACATCGACGCGCAGGTGACGCGGCTTCGAGCGATCCACGACGAAAAGAACTTGTGGCGGCGGGTGCCCAGCGAACTTCCGGCCGCGCTTCAGCGAATCCGGGACGCCGGCTGGCACGTCGGTATTGTGTCGAACTCAGAGGGGCGGCTTGTCGAGATCCTCGAGACCGTTGGGGTGCTGCGGTTCTTTGATGTGGTGATCGACTCTGGCGTCGTCGGTGTGTCGAAGCCCGATCCGCGGATTTTTGAGCTCGCGCTTGAGGCGCTGGGCGTGGGTCCATCGAGCGCGATCTACGCGGGCGATGTTCCGGACGTGGATGTGGTCGGTGCACGAGCGGCGGGAATGGACGCGGTGTTGATCGACACGCTGGACCACTACCCCGACTACGTGGAAGCGCCGCGCTTTCAAAAGACCGCGACCTTCATCGACTCCCTGCTGTAAACACCGCCTCCGAGATCCCGCGATACTCACTTTCTCATTTCAATGACAACTCACTTTCTCATTTCAATGACAACCATTTTGTATTGACACCGCCGCGGCCCGATCTGCGAGGTCAAGCGAGACACCACAACCGGCTATGCAGCACTATTTTAGTGCCCGCCATTTTGTATGGACACTTCAGGGCTCCGGACCTGGGAGGTCGAGCTAAACGCCATGGCTGGTCGCGGCTAGACGCTAGTTGTGCCAGCCATCTAACACTTCCAGTCACCTTCCTTAGGCGCGGGTCAAGCTGGGCGATCGCGACCGTGAGGTAAACAA
>JBCDAA010000252.1:0-13574 GCA_039186435.1 Myxococcota bacterium
CAGCTTCGCGCTGCAGCAGCGACGGGCGCGCACGCCGTGGAGTTTCACACCGGCGACTATGCAAACGCCGCCGACCCTCGCGACGAGCTCGCACGGCTCAAGACGGCCGCAGCGCTGAGCGCGAGCGAGTTTCCGGCCCTCGAGGTCTCCGGCGGACACGGACTCACGCAGCGCAACGTGGGCGCGTTTGTACAAGCGGTTCCCACGTTGGTCTCTCTCCACATTGGGCACGCGCTGGTGAGCGACTCGATCTTCCTCGGGATCGAGGAAGCCGTTCGGCGTTTTCGCGACGCGATCGGCCACGGATGAAGCCGCTCCTGACGCGTGCGGCGTCTCGTGCTCTCGACGCCGACGCGATCGCGGCCGGCGTTGCAGGACTCGTGCTGATGGAGAACGCTGGTCGCGGCGCTGCGGACGTCATCGCGGCGACCCACTTGGAGGGGCGGGTCGTCGTGGTCTGCGGGCCGGGGCAGAACGGCGGCGACGGCTGGGTCGTTGCCCGCCATCTGCAGCTCGCCGGCGTTTCGGTCGAGGCTGTTCTTATTGGTGATGAGTCTCGCATTCGCGGGGACGCGCGCCCGAACCTTGATGCATGGCGCGCGTTGGGAGGCAGCGTTTCTAGCGAGCTCAATTTGGATGGCGCGACGTTGATCGTCGATGCGCTCTTCGGCACAGGCCTCGCCCGAACTGTTGAGGGTGCGTTCGCCGAAGCGGTCGAGGCGATCAACCAATGCGGTGCACCGGTTGTCGCGCTGGACCTCCCGTCCGGTGTCGATGCGGACACGGGCGAGGTTCTCGGCCGCGCCGTTCGCGCAACTCAGACGGTGACGTTTGGCGCGCGCAAGCGCGGCCTCTACCAGCACCCGGGGCGCGAATATGCGGGAGAGATTTTCCTGGCCCACATCGGCGTTGCGCCGCCTCGGAGCGCTCCCTGTGGACTCCTCAGCGACGCGGACGCGGCGACAATTCTGAAGGTTCGCGGCCCTTCCGATCACAAAGGAACGGCGGGCCATGTGCTTGTGGTCGCGGGTGCGAACGCGACGGCCGGCGCGTCCGAGCTCAGCGTTCGCGGCGCCTTTCGTGCCGGCGCGGGAAAGGTCACCCTCGCGGGCGCGCGGAGTTGTCTGCTGGAGGCGATGACGCTTGCATCGCGAACGAGCGCCGACATCCTCGCCGCCCTAGAAACGAAGCAATCGCTGGTCCTCGGGCCAGGGCTCGGACTCGGAGACGAGGAGCGTGAGCTAACGCTGCGCTTGAGCGTTGAGGCGCCGGTGCCGACGGTTCTCGATGCAGACGCGCTAACGCATCTCGTGGGCAACCTCGGAGCGATCCAAGGAGCGCCGCCGCGGGTCCTCACGCCTCATCCCGGGGAAGCCGCTCGCCTTCTTGAAACGTCCACTCGAGAGGTCCAGCGCGACCGCTATCGCGCGGCGGCAACGCTCGCGGACGCAACGGGCCAGGTCGTCATCCTCAAGGGTGCAGGGTCGATCGTGGCGTCCCCCGCCGGAGTGCTCCGGGTCTGCGACGCGGGAACACCGGCGCTCGGCGTCGCAGGAAGCGGCGACGTTCTCGCCGGCATGGTGGGCGCGCTCCTCGCTCAGCACGATTCGTTCGACGCCGCGGTGGCCGCAACGCACTGGCACGCGCGCGCCGGCGAAAGGGCGGCGTCCGACCGCGGCCTACTGGCTCACGAGATCGCGGATGCACTTCCCGCAACGCTCGAGTCGATGCGCTGAAGTCAGCCGTCGGTGTCGGCGGCCTCGGCTTCTTCGGCCTCGGCTTCTTCGGCCGCGTCCGCTTCTGGAGCTTCTTCGGCGGCTTCTTCGGCTTCTGCAGGAGCTTCAGCCTCGGTCTCGGCGGCTTCGTCCGAGTCGGTTTCTTCCGCTTCGTCCGCGTCGGTTTCCGAACCGGCCTCTGCGCCGTCCTCGTCCTCGTCCTCGTCGCCTTCACCCGCGGCGCCGGTGACCGCCGCAGCGTTCTCGAGGGCCTGGTCGCCCGGCGAGGAGAGGTAGGCCAGGGTGGCCGAGAGAATCATGAAGAGGGCCGCGAAGACGGCCGTCATGCGCGTGAGGATATTGCCCGCGCCCGCGCCTCCGAAGACCTGCTGACCGGCACCACCGCCGGCGCCGCCCCCGAGGGCCCCCATGCCACCGCCCTTTCCGGACTGGAGGAGCACCACCAGGATCAGAAAGAGGCAGACGAACACATAAACGATGCTGAGAAACGTAAACATCTTGATTGATTTCAGGTGTTTTGGGCGGCCTTGAGGATGGCCAGGAACGACTCGGCCACGAGTGACGCCCCTCCTACCAAGGCCCCGTCAATGTCGGGCTGAGCAAGAAGATCGGCGGCGTTCGCCGGCTTCACCGATCCTCCATAAAGGATTCGAAGCCCCTGCGCCACCGGTCCGTGGGTCTCGGTGATCCGGGCGCGAATCGCGGCGTGGACCTCCTGCGCATCGGCCGGGGACGCGGTGCGTCCGGTCCCAATGGCCCAAACCGGCTCGTAGGCGAGGATCACATTTTCGAGGTTAAGACCTTCCAGCGCCGCGTCGACCTGCCCAAGGACGACCTCGAGCGTTTTTCCGGCTTCGCGCTCGGCGAGCTGCTCCCCGACGCAAACGATGGGCGACAGGCCCGCCTCGAGGAGCGCCCCCGCCTTGGAATGCACCCCGGCGTCTGTCTCCCCAAAGAGGGTGCGGCGTTCGCTGTGTCCCACAATGCAGAATTGGCAGCCGACGTCGTTCAGAAGCGCCGGACTCAGCTCCCCCGTGAAGGCCCCTGCGTTCTGTTCGTGGGTGTTTTGTCCGGCAACGCCGAGGCGAGAGCCGCGTAGCGCCGTACACACCGGATGCAGCGCCGTTGCCACGGGCGCGACGATCACATCGACGTCGCTTGCGGCGTCCACCGCCTCGCGAAGCCCACCGACCAGCGCAAGCGCTTCGTCGACGGTTTTGTTGAGTTTCCAGTTTCCTGCGATCACCGGTCGCCGTTCGGTCATTGAAGCGCCTCCACCCCGGGGAGCTTCTTGCCTTCGAGATACTTCAGCGACGCGCCGCCCCCCGTCGACACGTGATCGTAGCGGTCCGCGAGGCCCGCCTGCTGAATCGCGGCAACACTGTCACCGCCCCCCACGACCGTAAAGCCTGGGCAGTGCGCCATCGCCTCAGCGACCGCGCGCGTTCCGCCCGCGAAGGCGTCGTTTTCGAAGAGCCCCATCGGCCCATTCCAGAAAACGCACTCTGCGCGGCGTACCTTGTCCGCAAACTGCTTTGCGGTCTCCGGCCCAATGTCGAGGGCCATGTCGTCGCTGCCGAGGTCCAGGCCGCGCGTCTCCGCGCTCTTCGCCTCGAGGCTGTCGCCCACGCGAAGATCGCTCGGCAGCAGAAGCTCGACGCCCCGCTCGTCCGCCTTGCCCAGAAGACTTCGCGCGAGGGGCAGCTTGTCCTCCTCGACCCGGCTCTTGCCGAGCTCGTGCCCCTGGGCCGCCAGGAACGTGTTGGCCATCGCGCCACCAATGATCAGGACGTCGACCTTCGTCATCAGTGTTTCGAGAACACCGATCTTGTCGCTCACTTTCGCGCCACCGAGCACAGCGACGTAGGGGCGACGAACTTCTCCCCGCAGTCGATCGAGCGCAGCGAGCTCACCGCGAAGCAGCAAACCGGCCCCCCGATCGGTCATCAGGCGGGGCAGGGCGGAAACCGACGCATGGGCCCGGTGCGCGGCTCCAAAGGCGTCGTTCACATACACGTCCGCAAGAGACGCGAGCTCTTTGGCAAACGCTTCGTCGTTGGCTTCCTCCTCCGCGTGAAAGCGCAGGTTCTCGAGCACCGCCACCTGTCCATCGCGTAGGTCACCCACGACTTTTCGCGGACCGTCGCCAACGCAGTCGTCGGTGATGATGAGCTCATCGAGTTCGAGGAGCTGGCGAAGACGCGCGGCGGCGGGCTCAAGGCTCAGCGCTGCGTCACGCTGCCCCTTCGGTCGCCCGAGATGCGAGGCGAGAACGAGACGACCGCCCGCTTCGAGGATCGTGCGAATGGTCGGAAGCGCGGCACGAATCCGCGTGTCGTCGGTCACCGTGGTCCCGTCAAGGGGAACGTTGAAGTCGACGCGGCAAAGTACTCGACGACCTCCGAGAGGGAGGTCTTCCAGGGAGCGAATCATCAGCCGCCCAGGATGCGTGCGAGGTCGATCATACGATTCGAAAAACCCCACTCGTTGTCGTACCAGGCCTGAACCTCGACGAGGTCACCGCCCACGACGGCCGTCTGCGCAGCGTCGACGATGGAGGAGTAGGGGTTGCCGATGTAGTCGTTGGAAACGAGCGGCCGTGTTTCGACGTCGAGGATTCCCTTCAGCGAGCCGCCCGCCGCTTCCGAAAACGCCGCGTTGATCGCTTCCGCGGTCGTCGGCTTTCCAACCTGGGCGGTGAGGCAGACCATCGAAACGTTCGGGGTAGGTACGCGAATCGCGCAGCCTTCGAGCTTGCCCTTGAGTTCCGGAAGCACGAGACCGATCGCCTTCGCTGCACCGGTGCTCGTGGGAATCATCGACACGGCCGCCGCGCGCGCGCGTCGCATGTCCTTGTGCGGCAGATCGAGAATGCGCTGATCGTTGGTGTAGCTGTGGACGGTCACCATGTGGCCCTTGATGATCCCGAACGAGTCGTTGAGGACCTTCGCGATGGGCGACAGGCAGTTGGTGGTGCAGGACGCGTTCGAAACCACGACGTGCTTCGCGGGGTCGTAACCGTCGGTGTTGATGCCGACGCAGAATGTCGCATCGATCTCGCCTCGGGCAGGTGCACTGATGATGACGCGCTTTGCACCTGCTTTGAGGTGTGCGCTCGCGGCGTCCTTGTTGCGAAACACGCCGGTGCATTCGAGCACGATGTCGGCGCCGAGGTCACCCCAGCTAAGCTTTGCGGGGTCGCGTTCGGCCGACGTGGGAATCTTGCGGTCTCCCACTTGAATTGCGCCATCGACCGCTTGGACCGAATGCGCGAAGCGACCGTGTACCGAGTCAAACTCGAGCAGATGCGCGAGCATCGCGTCGTCCGTGAGGTCGTTAATGCCGACGAGTTCCAGGTCGTGGTTCGGGTCCGAAAGAATGGCCCGAGCGATGCAGCGACCGATGCGTCCGAACCCGTTGATACCGATTTTCGTAGCCACGAGATCCTCCTCCGTGCCGTGCGCGGAGCGTCATTGGTTGGGCGGAGGGCACGTTTACCACTCCCCCCCAGAGGGTCAATGGCTACGGAGCGGTCAATGGACCAAGCGAGCGCTCAGGAGTCGGACGACTTCAGTTCCGAGGTGACAAGCTCGAGGAGCGAGTTCGTGAAGTTCACGATGTCGGACTGGCTGTAGCCGCTGCCCTTGAGCTCACGGTACACGGACTTGGCAAGGATGCGGAGCGCCCTCGCGTCTGGGGCGGGACGGCTTTCACGCGTTGATTCTGCGGTACGGGCCTGCATTGGCTCCCCCTTTTCGGACATCTCCCAATCCAGTCAGCAGGGATTGTGCCAGCGGCGCGCATCCTGTGCGATACCCGAACGTTTCGCGTTTGGTTTCGAACGCTTCGCCGAATTTACGAACCGACCGGCCGGAATAACGAGGGGCGATCGCCGCGTAGCAGACTACGCAGCGAGACGTATGGGCCGCGAAACGCACTTTGCAGTTCGCTTCCTCGGGTTTGTGGGGGTCCGGTTTGGTTTCACGTTCCGTTGTAACGATTTCACTGCCGGTCGGCGGGGCGAGGTCTCCGGACCTTCGCTTCGCTCTTTGACGGTCCTCCGACCCCACCCCGCCTTCCTTGCGGTTGCTTGTTGTCGTTGCTGCTTGGTTGTGGGTTCTGCATCGCTCTCTCTGTGGGGGCGGCGCGCCGACGACTGCGTTCGCAGTCGCGACGTTCCGCAGGTTTGCCGCGACCACGCCGGTGTTTGTGCTGGCGTTTGTGGACCGCGCGCCTCCACGAATGCGTCGTTTGCGGATTGCCGAGGTCTGCAAGCATCGGCTCACAAGCTGACCGACGCCGCGGAGAGCTGGAACCTCGAAGCGACATCCGTAATGCCCAGGTCGTCCGTGGAAGGGTCTGAACCTTGGTCGCGTTCGGCTACTCTTGGTCGCGTTCGGCTACTCTTGGTCGCGTTCGGCTACTCTGGGTCGCGTTCGGCCTTGTGGGATCCGTCTTCGCCCTCGGTACCGGGCTCGTCGGTGGTTCCGGCTTCTTCGAGCGCCTGCGCGGCTTCGATCGCCTGGAGGCGGCCTTCGACGTAGACGCGCATGTTGCGGAGGGCCTTGTCGAAGTTGAGCTCCGCGTCGTGGCAGCGCGCGAGGTAGTAGAACACCTCGGGGTGGCGGAGGATGTACTCCTCTTCGCTCCGAATCAGATCCTCGAGCTGCTCGATCGCTTCCGTGTAGCGAGACTGGTAGGTCGCTGCGGTCTTGTAGAGAAGATAGGCGTGAAGGAGTCGAAGGCCTGGGCCGCTGTGCAGACGCAGCGGTGCGGGGATGTCCTCCATGGCGGCGAGCGCGGTTCCGTACGAACCGATGTCGACCGCCTGACGAACTCGCTCGAAGCCTTCCGTGAGCTGCCTTGCTTCGCGAGCCGCGAGCTGCGGTCCTGGAACGGGCGGCGAGATCGCGATGGTCGGTTCGCCTTCGCCGGTCATCAGCCGCGTGAGCACCTCGGCCGCGATGCCCGTCTCGCGACCGCCACCCAGATCTTCCGCGAGGGTAATAAACGACGCGGCCTCCGGCTTTTTGCCGTGCGCGATCAGACTCATCGCCATCTCGGCGAGGTTGCGCGCACCGGCGGGGCCTTCCCCAAACCCGGTGACCGTTCCGTTCAGTCGCCCGTAGGGCCACTCCGGCGAGTAGATATTTGCGAGGTATCCCTCGAAGCGCTGAAAGCCGATGAGGTCGCGGGGGGCCTGGAACTCAATGTGCGCGTTGTCGTCGGTGTTGAGCACGACGGGATCTCGTCGACAGGTCGCCGGAGGACAGCCGCGGTCCGGCGGGTTGTTCGAGTCGGGGTGATCGATCCACTCCCCGCCGCGAAGACGCCACTCGATCTGCGTGAACTGCAGAACCTCTTCCTTCGTCGCCAAAAGCGTTCGGGCGAAGACATCGAAGGGCGAGTGGATGTACGCCCGCTCGAGCTCCTCGCGGACCCCCTCGTGGTCAAAGGCGCGGCGAATGCGCGCGAGATCGAGGGGAAGGGGCGAGTCCGACCCGAGAAGCACCGTGTCGCTCGAGAGATCTTCCGCCGCGAAGACGACGACGTGTTCAAACTGCGAGGCGAACGTTCGGTAGATGGTTTTGATGTTCTCTGGACTGAGCTCGTAGAGCTGCACCCACTGGCAGTAGATGCCTCCTTCGCGGAGGCGCTGTTTGGTGATGCGAAAATGGTCCGTCGTGAAGAGGTCGCTCACGCCCGTAATCCACGGGTTCGACGGCTCGGAGACGATGATGTCGTACTGCTTGTCGGTCGAGGAAAGGTAGTTGCGCCCGTCGTCGTTGATGACGGTGAGGCGATCCATCTCGACGTAGGGGAAGTCCGTCAGCGGGTAGTTCAGTCCGTTGACATCCTGGAAGAACTTCGACGCTTCGGGAATCGCACGCTCAAGTTCAATGACGTCGACGGACTCGACTGGAAACTTCAGCGATGTACCTACCGACACGCCGGACCCGAACCCGATCACGGCGACGTCGCGCCCGTCGGGGCCTTCCGGATGCATCAAGAGCGGATAGGCCGCGACCATGATCTGCGTCGGCATGTCGTCGCCGTTGGACGCGTCGACCTTGCCGTTGTTCTTCAAGGCGTAGTGGCGCCCCCAGCGTTCGACGCTGACAGTCGTGGAGAGTCCATCGTGGTAGTAGACGAGGTCGGGTTCGCCCCATTGATCGCTGCAGGCGTCCTCGGCGAGCGAGACGCGGAACACGCCGAGCGTCATCTGCGAGAGGTTCCAGCGCATGTCGTCGAGCTCATCCCAAAAGCTCGGTTTCCAGCCCACGAGCGCGAGAAAGACGATGATCGGCGGGATCAGCGGCGCGAGGATGTAGATCGAAAGCGCGTACCAAGCGGGCGGCGCGGCTTTCTTCGCGCTCTTCGTGTCGCCTTTCTTGAGCGCATCGGTCTCGCCGCGGTCCGCGGAGGCGGCCACCAGCATGATGAGGCCAACTCCGAAGTAGACGAACATTCCGGTGATGATCGTGCGCTCCATCCCCAGGGACTGCATCAGCACAAAGCCAGGGAGCCATGCTCCGAGGATCGAACCGATGGTGTTGCCCGCGTAGACGTTGCCGACGTCGCGGCCAACGCTGCCGCCTCCGGACGTCCACACCCGAAGCGTCATCGGGAACATCGCGCCCATTCCGACCGTGGCGGGCAGGGTGCACAGCACCACCGTGAGGAACATGAAGAACTGCACGAGCCCGATGTGCTCGAAGAGCCGGTCGATGCTTCCGACAAGCTGCGCAAAGGCGCACGGAACTTCGTCCTGAAAGATGTAGTTCACGAACGCCGCAAGCCCGATGAAGAGCGGCATCATCGCGAGCTGCAGCACGGGGTAGCGCCGGAGCGCGATCACGATCGCGAGGAAGAGCACGAGCGTGCAGGTGACCGACGCGATGATGACCGCAGCGCCTTCGAAACGATCCTCGCTGAAGAGGAGCATGTTGAAGACGGACGCGAGCGCCGGTACGAGCAGCATCAAGAGCGAAGGCACCACGGGCGCAGCGCGGTTGCTCGTCGTGCGGTTTCGAAAGTGGACCGCCGCCCAGATGAGGATGATCGGTACGGCAAAGACCGCGTTCATCGTCACCCACATCACCAGACCGCCTTCGGGGTTGGCGCGCTGGTGGTGGATTCCCCAGAGGGCGTTCGCGAGAAAGACGAGAAGCAGCGACGCGATTCCGGCCGTGGGGAGGAGGCGTTTGCTCTTGATCGCGCCCGACGCGACGGCAGAACCGAGTGCGATGCCGATCAGAAAGGTCTGCAGGATGAGCGCGAAGCCCCAAAACGACGAGCCAATGGTCATCGCGAGGGCGCGCGTCCAGACCACCTCGTAGCAAAGGGCTGCGAGGCCGGACGCTGCGAACGCAAAGAACGCGGCCTTCCGCGCGATGGACGGAATCGCGAGTTTCGGCGAATCCTCGTCGTCAGGTTCCGATTCGGGCTCTGGTTCTGGCTCTGCCTCGGGTTCGGGCTCGGCTTTCTTCTTCGAGGACTTGGAATCGTCCTTCGATTCCTTCGATTCCTTCGGCCCAACTTCGCCGGCTTCTTCGTCGTCCGCGCTCTCCGTCTCCTCTTCGGTATCCGCTTCGACTTCGGCTTCGACCTTCTTCGACGGCAGCCACTCGAGCTTGTCGCCGTCTTTGAACTCCTTGCCGAGCAGGTAGCGGCGGAACGCGAAGATGCCGGCGAAGAGGGCGAAGTTCATGCACGCCGCGATAACGTTCGTGGTCGAGACACCGAGGTTCGGCATCAGGACGAACGCACCGAGGTTCACGCCCGCAACCGCACCAAAGGTGTTCACCGCGTAGAGCGCGCCAACCCACGACCCGACGTTTCCGGAGGTCTCCTTCTTTTGAACGAAGTGCCGTGCGAGAAGCGGAAGGCTTGAGCCCATCAGGGTGGTGGGCACGAGGAGGATCGGCACCACGCAGAAAAAGCGCGCGACCATGAAGCCCATGGATTCCGCGCCGAGCTCGTTCCGAAGCCATCCGTTGACGTCGGAGAGCCACCCCTCAGGGCTCACCAGGAAGGGAACGAGCAGCGCCCAGATTCCCACCAGCCCCTCGACGACGCCGTAGGTGATGACCGGGTGCTTGATGCGGTCCGCGTAGCGACCGGCGAAAAACGCCCCGAGACCGAGCCCCGCCATGAAAACGGAGACGGTCGTGCTGATGGCGATGCTGCTGGCCCCAAAGACATGGGCGAGCATCCGGGACCAGATGGACTGAAAAATGAGGCTTGAAGCCCCAGAGAGGAAGAATGCGGCGAAGGCGGCGGAGCGCATAGCGGTCTTAGAGGTGAGCCGTAGCTCCGGCTCGCGTACACTGCAGGGGTAGGGAACGCAACCGCGGTCCCTGGTTCCTATGATTCGAATCTTCGCTGGCGCCCTGGTCCTGACCCTCGCCGCCTCTGCCGTCGGGCCTTTGGTCCATGCGCAAAGCCGTCGACACATGCGAGCAGAAAGGCTGGTGTCGACGGGGCGGGCGTTTTTGCGGGCGGGCGATCCAGGAAGCGCTCTCGCGTATTTTCGTGAAGCAATTCAGGTGGATAGGCGATTCGCGGTCGCGTACGAAGAACTCGCGTCCCTCTATTTGACGCGTGAGCAGCTCTCGACCGCGCTCGAGGTCCTGCGCGCGGGCCTTCGGCGCCGTCCCGACCACATTCCCCTGCATCTCCTCCTCGCGCGCGCCCTTCGCGACCAGGGAGCTGCGGACGAAGCGATCGACGTCCTCCGCGACCTGGTCCGGCAGGAGCCCCGATCCGTCGCAGCGCACGCGCAGCGCGCCGCGTTCGCGCGGGATCGCGGCGCGTGGGCGGAAGCCCTTTCGAGCTACCGCGCCATCGTTTTCCTCGCCGAAGAGGCCGAGCGCTCCGCGACCGCACCTCCACGAGAGGAGGTCCCCGAGGCCACTCTGCGCGAGGCCCGGGAGCACGTCGCGGCGCTTTCCCTCCTGGTTGGCGAGGTCGATCCCGCGCGGCGGTGCGGAAGCCCTGTCCGAGACGCGCTTTGCGGACGCAACTAGGAGGGTGGGTCGGCCGAGGAGCCGCCAGGAGGTTCCCCATGTCCGATCCGATCCGCGCGGCAGCTGGTCTGTCGATCCAGCTTGAGCCCACGCCTTCCGCCGCGCCGACGCAGGCGCCCGAGCAGAGCTTTTCCGAAGTCATGGAGCAAACCGAGGCATCGCCCTTTCTCGATGCACTCGCGGGCGCTGCACGCAGCATGGCCGCGAGCGATCGCGCGCTTCAGCGCGGGCTTCGTTCCGCACGACGAGGTCAAGGGATGGACCCGGCTCGCCTTCTCGCGCTCCAGTCCGGCGTCTATCGCTACGCGCAGGAGGTCGAGCTCGCGAGCAAGCTCGTCGACAAGGCCACGTCCGCGGTGAAGACCACGCTTCAGTCGCAGCAATAAGCCGGACCCTCGGCGCTCGCTAAGACACTCCCACAGTCCTGACACTGCAGACAGACATCTCTTGAGATCGCCGATCACTCTCGTGGTCGGCGATTTGCGTTCCGTCATCTGCCCAAAGAATGACGCCGATCGATCGCGGGAGTGGTCGCGAGCGGACTTGGTCGCGTTCGGCCGCTATTCGCCCGCTTGGTCCGCGTTCGGCTATTCGCTTTCGGTCAGCAATTCCCGCAGTCGACCGAGTGCCTTCGTGTGAAGGCGGCTCGCCCAGCTCTTCGAGATGCCGAGCTCCTCGGCGACCTTGTCGAAGCGTCGGCCCTGAAGGTAGTGGCCCGCAACAAGCGCCTTTTCTCGATCCGGGAGCTTTTCGTTCGCGTCGCGGAGGCGGCTCTTCGCCTCTTCCTTGAGAAGGGAATCTTCGGGAGTCTCCGACTCCGAGTCGTCCTTTTGGCCGATGGACGCCAAGACGAAGCTGGCGCTGAGCCGCGCGAGAGTGCCGTGGATCGCTTCGGCGGCTGCCGCGGCTGTCTTCGGATTCGCGGCGCGGGTATCACCGGCGCTCTCACCCTCTTCGAGGGCTGCTTCCGCAGCCTTCAGTTTCTGGTACGCGCGCCTCGAGAGAAATGCGTTCTTTCGGACACCGTCGATGATCGATCCGCGGATTCGGTAGTACGCAAAGGTGTTGAATTGGACACCTTTGCTGGGGTCGAAGCGGGACTTCGCCTCGACCAGTCCCTTAAAACCGTCGGCGAGGAGATCGTCGAGATCGACGTCCAAGGAGAATTGAGCGCGGACCTTTGTCGCGATGCTCGTGACGAGTCCGCGGTACTCTTCTACGAAGTCTGCCTCGGTGGACACAGGGGTTTCTGACTCCTTCCACGGAGGTACACGCGCTCGGAAGCCGCCGTCAAGGGTTGCGAATTGCCTTCTTCTTGTCGCGGAGCCGAGTAAGAACAAAGTGTGCGCGCTTTCGGCCCAGGCTTGGCATTCACCGACGCTCGTCGGCGCCGCGCTTCCGCGCCGGAATTTCAGGCGCTCCTTCGTCGTGCGGCTGTCGATCCCGCGGTCGCAGAGGAGCTCACAGGGGCGTACCTTCTGCTGGAGACACTCGAGCGGCAGGCGCTGCGGGAGGCCGTCGAGGCGGACGCAAAGCGCCTTGGTCTCGATCTGAGCCCGCTCCTTCGCTGCTGGCGTGTGCTCGATCCGGTCCGCGACTGGCATGCGTGGGCCGAGGGAGACCGGCTGGTGTTCTTGGCACCCGGTCGGGCGACACTTCACGCACGGGGATCCCAGGTCACTCTCCAACAGAGCTGGACTCCTGGGCCCACGAGTCGCGCTGTGGACGTCGAAGAAGCTGTGGATCGTCTCGCAAGCGATCTTTGGTCTGCCTATCGAGCCGGTCGGCCGCTCCCGCGGGAGCTGGGCGCGTTCGCCGATCTCTTCGATCGCTGATAGGTAGCCGGCGTGGCTGTCTTTACGCCCCTTTCCCAACTCGATGCGGAGCGCGTTCTGCGTGCCCACGGTCTCGGGTCCGTGGACAGCATCGAAACGGTTGCGGCCGGCAGCGTGAACTCAAATTTCTTTCTCACGACGGAGAACGGAAGGTTCTTCTTTCGGATCTACGAAGAGCAAGAGACGGCCGGCGTCGCGTTCGAGTGGGCGCTCCTCGATCACCTGCGACGGGTTGGGGTCGTGGTTCCCGAGCGCCTCGGGGAGGTCGCGCCCGGGCAGGTCCGCGTCGCGGAAAAACCGACGGCTCTCTTCGCGTTCATCCCGGGTGAAATGTCGTGTCAGTCCGCGGTGAGCGCAGCGCGGGCAGGTGCGGTCGGGGCCTTCGTAGGTAACGCGCATCGCGCGGTGGAGAGCTTCGGCTGGCGCCGCCGCGGCCGTTTTCAACGTGCCGACGTGCGCTCGCGCCTCGCGACGATTCCCACCGGCGAACTCGATCCGGCAATCGCCCGGGTGAGCGCCGTTCTCGACGAGGTGGATTCCGATTGGCCGACGGCCCTCCCGCGGGGAATCGCGCATGGGGACCTCTTTCGAGACAACGTCTTTTGGGACGGAGATTCGATCAGCGGGGCGATCGACTGGGAGAGCGCGGCCGAGGATTTTCTCGCCTACGACCTGATGGTGACCTTTCTCGCATGGTGCGTTGGGGAGGAGATCGACTGGTCCCTCGGACGGGCGCTGGTCGAGGGCTACCGCGTGGTGAGGCCGCTCGAGGGGCGAGAGTGGGACGCCCTTCGAACCTTCGCACTTGCGGCTGCGGCTCGGTTCACGGTGACCCGAATCACGGACTTTCACCTCCGGGAGGGAGTGGGGGACCGGGTTCACAAGGACTATCGACGCTTTCTGATGCGCCTCGAGACGCTTTGGGCCCTGAGCGCTCGAGAGTTCGCGGAGCGCCTGGGCCGGTAACAACCCCC
>JBCDAA010000253.1:0-13565 GCA_039186435.1 Myxococcota bacterium
CGAAGAACGAAGGCCACCAGGATCAGCCACCAAGGCCCTGTGCCACCCCTCGTCGCCGCACAGAGCGCGCCGCCCGCGTAGCCCCCCGAGGTATTTCGCGCCTCGAGATAGTCAGCGACGCCCGATTCGTCCGCGTCGCCTGGCTCGTCGCGCGTCAGCACGCCGTCGTTGTCGTCGTCCTCGTCCAGCACGTCAGGCGTTCCGTCCCCATCCGTGTCCTGCCGCGGCGGCGCCATGCCTCCACTGTCCGGGTCGAAGGCGTCGTCGAGTCCGTCACCGTCCGCATCACTTCCGCTCGGCGTCACGTCGGGCGTTCCGTCCATGTTCGCGTCGAACCCCTCCGTCGAATCCGGAATCGAGTCTCCATCCGAGTCGACGTCGAGATAGTCGGGCATCCCGTCCTCGTCGGTGTCGGGACAAGCGCTTGGGTCCTCGCACTCGAGGTCGTCCGGGAGTCCGTCCCCGTCGCTGTCGACATCGCTCTCGTCCGGGATGCCGTCCCCGTCTGTGTCCTGGCGAGGCGCCATCGTTCCGCCGTTGTCGGGATCGAAGGCGTCGTCGAGTCCGTCACCGTCCATGTCACTTCCCGCCGGCACCGCATCGGGGACGCCGTCCATGTTCGCATCGTGTCCTTCGGTCGCATCCGGGAGTTCGTCGCCGTCGCTGTCGAGGTCCAGGTAGTTCGGCGCGCCGTCGCCGTCGACGTCGGCGCAGCTCTCGCCGCCGCACTCGACGAGATCGACAATGCCGTCCCCGTCCGAATCGATGTCGACGTAGTCGGGGATCCCGTCCTCGTCGAAGTCCGCCACGGCAGGCGGCGCGTTTCCGGAATCGACGTCGAAGGCGTCGTCCACTCCGTCTCCGTCCGCGTCGCTTCCCGCGGGCGTAACGTCCGGGACTCCGTCGGCGTCCGCGTCGTAGCCCTCGGTCGCATCCGGAATCGAATCGTCGTCCGAGTCCGTATCGTAGGGATCGGAGCCATCGGGCATCCCGTCCGTGTTCGGCGGCGTGAGATCCACCCCGTCGCAAACGCCGTCCTCCGGGTCCTCATCGGTGCAGCCATCCGGCTGACCGTTCCCGTCCCCGTCGGTTCCGCCCGCCTCGATGACGTCCAGAAGCCCGTCGTTGTCCGAGTCGAGGTCGAGGTACGAAGGAATCCCGTCTCCGTCTGCGTCCGATCCCTCCGACGTATCCTCCACGAGCTCGGTCGCGGTGGGAATGCCGTCGTTGTCATCGTCCGCGTCGTTGAAGTCCGGCTGCCCGTCCCCGTCGGTATCGGGGCAGCTCGCCGGGTCGGTCACGTAGAGTCCGTCCGGGCACTCCAGGTGGTCAGCGATTCCGTCACCGTCGCTGTCCTGCACCACCGCATCGGGATCGAGGTAGTCGGGCACGCCGTCGTCGTCGATGTCGGTCGTTGGGTCGGCCGCGCCCTCAGACATGTCCGTCGCACCGTCTCCGTCGGAATCGAGGTCAAGGTAGGCGGGCACGTCGTCGTCGTCGGGATCGTCGCCGTGAATTGCTCCGTCGGTGACTTCGGTCGCCGTGGGAATGCCGTCGTTGTCGTCGTCCGTGTCGCGATAGTCCGGCATCCCGTCCTCGTCCGAGTCCGGAAGCTGAGGGGGCACGCCGACCACTCCGCCGCATACCAGGTCGACGCAGTCCGCGTCGAACGCATCATCGATCCCGTCGCCGTCGGTGTCCTCCATGGCTGAAGTTGGCGCCGCGACATCCGCGCGGCCGTCGCCATCGCTGTCGTAGGCCTCCACCGCATCGGGAACCCCGTCGTCGTCGGAATCCTCTTCGAGGTAGTCGACGATGCCGTCTCCGTCGGAGTCGAGGCACATGGGCGGACCCATCGGGCCGCACTCGCTTTCGTCCGGAATGCCGTCCCCGTCCGCGTCGAGGTCCTGGTAGTCCGGGATTCCGTCCTCGTCGGTGTCGGGCTCGGGAGCCGGCGCTCCGACCGTTCCCGCACAGACATCATCTACGCAGTCCGGATCGAAGGCGTCGTCGATGCCGTCGCCGTCGGTGTCGGTCCCACTCGGCGTCACGTCCGCTTCACCGTTCATGTCGACGTCGTGACCTTCGATGGCATCCGGGACCGAATCCCCGTCGGAGTCGAGCACGCGGTAGTCCGGCGAGCCGTCTCCGTCGGTATCGGTCGGCATCGCGATCAGGCCCGCGTCGCTGACTCCGTCTCCGTCGCCGTCGGCAAAGCTATCCGGAACACCGTTCCCGTCGGCGTCGGTCGCCCCCGCTTCGCTCGCGTCGGTGATTCCATCGGCGTCGGCGTCGAGGTCGAGGAAGTCCGGCCCCGCGGCTCCATCGGTGTTCGGAACCTCAAGGGCCTCGTCGTCGACCGAGTCGCACACCCCGTTGAGAGGGTCGTCGTCGACACATCCATCGAGCGCGCCATCTCCGTCGGCATCCGCGCCGCCGCCCTCCGCAACGTCCGAAATTCCGTCGTTGTCCGCATCGAGGTCGAGGTGGTTCGGCACGCCGTCGCCATCGAAGTCGTAGCGGTCGTCGATGCCGTCGTCGTTCTCGTCCACGAACCCCGGTGCGTCAGCATCTTCGTAGTCGAGAATGTTGTCCCCGTCCGCGTCTTGGCTCGGGTCGGTCCCCTGCCCTTCTGCCACGTCCGGAATGCCGTCGTTGTCGTCGTCGGGATCATCCGTGTCGGCCACCCCGTCTTCGTCAGAGTCTCGAACGCACACGCCTCCGTCGTTGCAAAGCGCCGCGCCTTCGCAGTCCGATCGCTCATCGCAGGTTCCAGCGCCGATGTTCAGGCGGCACGCGGTCGAGCAGGTGCTGTCCGGTCCGTTGTCGTCGCCTTCGTCGCAGCTTTCGCCAACGTCCGTGACCCCATCGCCGCAGGAGAAAGGCACGCAGACGTTGGCATCGCAGCGGTCCGACGCCGCACAGTCCGAGTTTCCGAGGCATTCAACGCAGCGCCCTCCAACAACCGCAGGATCGCAGAGCGGCGTTGCGGTCGCGCATCCGTCGTCTTGCGCCGATCCCGCGGCCGTGTCGAGACAGGTCACGCAAACGTGCATGCCGCTGCCTCCCGAGGTGTCGCACTGACCGAGGCCTGGGCAGTCGCTGTCGTTGTCCTCCGCGCCCGTGTTGTCGTCGATGCAGACCTCGCAGGTGTTGGCCGGCGCGCCGGAGCAAACGCCCGCGATCCCGAGGCAGCTGTCCCCGGCCGCCACCGGCGCGTTCACGCAGCGTCCGGCGTCAGTGCAGCTATCGGCGGTGCAGACGACGCTGTCGTTGCAGTCCGCCGCCGAGAGACACTCGCGTACTTCAACGCTCGGCGCCACGGTGTCGACGTAGTCGTTGAGGGTTCCGCCGGCGCCGGTGCGCTCGACCGAGTTCGCGTTCGCCGCCACGACCTGCGCGCCCGCGTCGTCGATCGGATCGCTCGTCCACGTCACCGACGCATCCGCATCGATGCTGGCGATCGGTGTCACATCGGCAGCGACATCGGCTTCGAAGGCAAAGGTGATCGCGGCCGCGCCTTCCGCGATCGCGTCCCAGGTGTACACCGCTGACGTCGCCGAGACGGTGCTCGTCGTCGGCGCGGTGGAGGGCGCGCTCGTGACCACGAGGTTTTCGAGCCCTGCCGGAAGCGTGAACTCGTAGCGCGCGTCGTAGGCCGTTGCGTCGCTGTCGTCCCCGGGCACGAGGGTCACGTTGAAGGTCACGGTATCGCCGGGTCGCAGCTCGGTCGGCGCCGCCGTCGTGGACAGGTCGAGCTCGGGCTCCAGGATCGTGATCTCCTGCGCGGTGCGCGTGACGGTTCGCGTCGACGAAGCGGGCGGGGAGTTTTCGTAGATCGCCCGCGCTGTGTTGCGGGGTCGATCGCCGCGGCGGTTCGCATCCACGTTGAGCGCGACGACGTCGTATTCGATCGCGACGAGCTCCGTCATCGCGTTGTTGCGGTTGGCGTTGGTGGTGGTCCCAAGGTTGACCGTGATCACGGTCGCTGTTCCGTTGAGCGCTGCGGTGGCCGCCCCCGCGAAGGAGAGGTCGGCCCCGTCAACCGTGACTGTCGGAGCCCCCACAACCGCGAGACCCGCGGGCATCGTATCCGTCAGCCGAAGGCCCTCGTGCAGACCTTCCGGAAGCGCCCACTCCACGCGATAGCGGCTCGTTCCTCGAATCGGCAGCTCGTCGAGCGCGCCGGCCGCAAGCTCCTTCGTGATCGCGATGTCACGGGATCGCGCTTCGCGCGTTTCGGAGGACGCCGCGCGATTGATGGGCACGAAGTTGCCCGACGCGGTCGCCGAGCTCGCGTAGAAGAGAATCTCGGCGTCCGAGAAGTTGCTGTGACGAGCGTCCACGTCGCCGTCGAGCGTTGCCTCAAAGGTGACGACCAGAATGCCGTCGCCGTTCGCAGCCGTCGCCGGAGGAAGCGCGCTGTTCAACGTGATGTCGAAGATGGTTCCGGCGGTCGCGTTGTCGGTGTAGTCGACTCCCGCAACCAGCGCGTCTCCGTCGCCGTCCGTGATGGAGAGAATCGTGGGCGCTCCGAAATAGTGGCGATCCCGAAAGGAGTCGGCGATCCGCGCCTGAAACGCAGGAAACTCGCCCTCGTTCGCAACGATCACGCGCCACCGAACGGTGTCTCCGGCGTCCGGGAGCCTCGCGTTGTTGCTGGTCACGTTCGCGGTGAGGGGCGTCCCCTGAACCGTCGTCAAGGTCATCGGGACCGCTGGTCCCGTGCTCCCGGAAAAGACGCCCGTGACGATGTTGTCCATGTCGTCCCGAACCTCGATCGCGCCGTGATAGAGCTGAAGGAAGGGTTCGCCAGTTTCGAGGACCTGGGTATCGACAGCGGTCAGCGCGCCGGCCGTCGCGCCGATCGATGCCTGCACTACGTTCTGAATCTCGAAACGGTTTGCGACGGGCGTGTTGTTGACCGTGAAGTCGAGTTCCACCTGAAACGTAAGCGGCGCGTCGGCGCTCACAACGGAGAAGGCGCCCATCGAAAACACCACGGCGTTGTCCGGCGACGAGGACATCGCCGTGACCGCGGGAAGCGCAACGCTGTGGCTCGCGCCGAGGCGAACCGGTCCGGCAGCGGTCAGCGTCCCCCCGAGAGGATCGTGCTCGGCCGCATCGAACTTGGGCGGTAGATAGTCAGTGAGGACGAAGGTGTCCTGGTCACCACTCTCGAACGTCGTGGTGATCCGAAAGGTCACAACGTCACCGGGCTGAATCGCTGAACCCGCAACGAAGGGGGCTCCGTTGATCGCCGTGATCTCTTTCACGAGCGTCGGTTCCTTTACGCTCGCGGTCGGATTCCGGACGGTTCGTTCGTCCACGAGGAGCGGGTCGCCACCGACGATCGTGCCCAAGAGGCGATGCGTGAAGTCGAAACGATCGCCACCGAGGACCGCGTCGCCGCCGCTGTACGCTTCGTCGACCTGAAAGGTCAGGTCGAAGGTGGTCGACGTGCCAGGGCCGATCATGCCGAGCGTGGTGGTGACCGTCGGAGGCGCGTTCATCGACGTTCCCGAGCTCATGACGAAGCTCGTCCCGTCCGGCGTAAGTGTCGCGACGCTCGTTCCGCCGAAGGAAAAGAAATCGCTCGTGCAGACCTCGAGACCGATGGTGAGGTTGTCGCCGGGGCACGCGGGCGAACCGGCCACGCTTTCGAGAATGAGGAACGCATGGGCGCCAAGGTCTTCGGACTCGTTGAGGTCCGGAACCGTTTCCATCGACTCGAGCATCACCTCGGTCACCGAAGCCGTCGCCGTCAGCGTGACAGCAGCGCCGGTCGTGGGATCGAGGACCGGTGCTCCACCCGCTGCGAACTCGGGAACAAATCCGACGACCTCGATGACCACCTCGTCACCCGCACTGCCGGTGATCGCGGCAAAGGTCCCCGTGATCGTCCCCCCGGGGCCCGCAGGAAGAGGATCGAACGTCACACCCGCGGAGGCGGAGGTTGCGTCGGTGACCTGAAAACCGTCAGGCACCGCAAAGGAGAACTCCGCGCCTTCAAGCTCCGCGTCCTCGGCGAGGTTGGCCGTCACGGTCCATCGGACCGGCCAGCTGGGCCCGGTCGTTGTCACCGGCGCGCCGCCCTTGCCCGCGACCGAATGACCTAACTCGAGGAGAACCGGCGTGATCGTTGCGGCGCTCGTCGCCTCGAGCACCGCGTCCGTCGCGGGGTTGTTCAACGGATCGGCACCAAACGCGTATTGGCACGCGGGTGTGATCGCTTGGGCGACGTACGGACTCAGAGGATCGTCCGCACGAATGGTTAGCGTGATCGCGATCGGAAGTGCCGAGGGGGCCTGGGAGTTCACTCCCGGTGCAACGAAATAGACGGTCCCGTTGGAGGGTCCCGAGACCGTCTCCCCGGTAATGGGATGCTCACCGCTCCCGCCCCCGTTCAGCGCGTTGGACGAGATGGTCGCACCCAACGTGGGTTCGCTCGCCGCTGCAAGTGTAAGCCCGCGGGGTAGCGCGATGAGGACGCCGGGAACAAAACCAACGGCCGTACCGACGTTGTCGATGGTGACGGTGACCGACGTCGTTTCCCCGAGGACGACTTCGCCGCCACCCGACGCCGAGCAATCCACTACGGGCTGAGCCGACGCGACCGTCTCGAGCGCCAAGGCCGCGGCAAGCGTCGTCAAGAACGTGGCGGCTCGACGGAGGTATTGCGGTTGCACGCCCTGCGGTCGCAAGGCTTTCGAAGGTGTTCGCACGGATGTCCCCTTTGTCCGCCCCCGGGAGTGCAAGCGCTGCGCCAGCTCAGAGAGCGAATATCCGTTGAGGTCGTCTTCAGAAAGCGTGGGCGATCGGCCACACCTGGTGCGGCGAAGCTACATCGAACGCCAGAAGCCGAGATAGCGCACGATGCAGAGACGGGCGTGCATGATGCTCACCAGCACGTTGTCTCGAAACGCGCGGTAGTGAGACACCCCACCTTCTTCCTCGGACATGTAGCGCACGCGCGTCGGAACGTTGACGACCGAAAGGCCGCGCCAAACAAGACGAACCGCAATCTCCGGGTCGAAGTCCATCCGGTCGCCCGTCGGCCAGAGCACGTCGACCGTCGAGGCGAGCGGATACACACGAAACCCGCACATGGGATCGTCGATCGTCCCGCGATCGAGCAGGGTCGCGACTCGCACCCAGAAGATGCTGATGTGACGAGCCACGCGCCGAACCGCTGGCGCCGAGTCGTCGTACTCCGGTCGCGCGAGCACCAACGCGTCCGGGTGTTGACGCGATGCGTGCAGGAGTGCCGGGATGTCCTCGAGGTTGTGCTGGCCGTCGGCGTCGACCTGAATCGCGTGGCTGAAACCCTGCGCGTGAGCCCAGCGAAGGCCGTCCTTTACCGCCGCGCCCTTTCCCCCGTTCGCTTGGCGTTGCACAACGAAAGCAACCCCGTGAAGGCGGCCGAGGGCAGCCTCCATCGCAGGATCCGTACTCCCGTCGTTCACCACCACGACCGGGAGATGCTGCCGCGCGCGACGCGCAACGTCCTCGATCGTCTCGGGGTTGTTATAGGTCGGGATGACGACGACCGCGCGATGCTCGCGGTGCATCGTGGTCCGTGCCACCGGCAGCCGCCCGCGAAGCTCAACGGGCGGCCGAAGCGAAGTTGGCTTCATCCGGGGTTAGCGCGTGGCGGCCACATGCGCGGCAAGCGTTCGAACGCTTCGAAACACCTCGCGCGTGTTTTCGTCCTCGGCTTTGATCTTCACGCCGTATTTGCGGTCGATCGCGATCGCGAGCTCCAGGGCGTCGATCGAGTCCAGACCCAGGCCGTCGACAAAGAGAGGCGCTTCGGCGTCAATCTCGTCTGCGTTGACGTCATCCAACATCAACGCCTCGACGATCAGTGCCTTGATCTCGCTCTCCAACGCCTGGTCCATTCTCTCCTCCTGCTGCAACGGTAGGCTCGACCGACGAAGCGGTCGAGCCCAAATCCGCTAGCTTGCGAGCTGCCGTAACACGTACTGCAGAATCCCGCCGTGGAGGTAGTACTCCACCTCGGTCGCGTTATCGAGGCGGGTGACCACCTCGAAGGACTTCCCCGTGTCCGTCGTCACCGCGAGGCGCTTGCCCGGCTCGAGGCCGTCCGCGATGCCCTTGATCGTGAAGACCTCTTCACCGGTCAGGCCGAGCTCCTCGGCGCCCTCCCCGGGGGCGAACTCGAGGGGGAGCACGCCCATCCCGATCAGGTTGCTCCGGTGAATGCGCTCGTAACTCTTGGTGATGACCGCGCGGACACCGAGGAGGAACGTTCCCTTGGCCGCCCAGTCGCGGGACGAACCGGTGCCGTATTCCTTTCCGGCGATCACGACGAGAGGCACCTTATCCGCCTGGTACTTCATCGACGCGTCGAAGATCGACATCGTCTCGCCCGTCGGGAGATAGCGCGTCACGCCCCCTTCCGTGCCGGGGGCAAGGAGGTTGCGAAGTCGGATGTTCGCGAAGGTGCCGCGCATCATCACCTCGTGGTTTCCGCGCCGGCTCCCGTAGCTGTTGAAGTCGCGCGGGGAGACGCCGTTCTCCTTGAGGTAGCGCGCCGCAGGGCTGTCCGACGCGATCGCACCCGCGGGCGAGATGTGGTCCGTGGTCACCGTATCGCCGAGGAGGGCGAGCACCCGCGCGCCTTCAATATCCGTCGCGGGCGGCGGATCCCCCGCTTCCACGCCGTCGAAGAACGGAGGATTGCGAATGTAGGTCGACGAGTCTTCCCACGCGTAGGTCGAACCCTCCGGAACCTGGACCGCCTGCCACTGGGCCGGGCCCACGAAGACCTCGGCGTAGCGAGTCTTGAACTGCTCGGTCGTCACCGCGCTCCGAAGCGCTTGGGTGATGTCCTGATTGCTCGGCCAGATGTCCTTCAGAAACACGTCCGACCCGTCGTCGGCTTTGCCGATCGGATCGCTCGCAAAATCGATGTTCATCGTTCCTGCAAGCGCGTACGCAACCACGAGCGGCGGCGACGCGAGATAGTTCGCGCGGGTATGCGGGCTGACGCGACCCTCGAAGTTTCGGTTTCCACTGAGCGCCGAGGTCACCACGAGGTGGTGGGTTTCGATGGCCTCCGCGATGGGCCCGTCGAGCGGTCCCGAGTTTCCGATGCAGGTGGTGCACCCATAGCCGACCAGGTTGAAGCGAAGCTTCTCGAGGTCGTCCATCAGGCCGCTGGTCTTCAGGTACTCCGTCACGACCTGCGAGCCGGGCGCGAGGCTCGTCTTGACCCAAGGCTTTACCATCAGGCCCTTCGCGAGCGCGTTTCGGGCGAGAAGTCCCGCCGCAAGCATTACGGCCGGGTTGCTGGTGTTCGTGCAGCTGGTGATCGCCGCGATGACGATGGCGCCGTTCGCGAGCTCGAAGGTCTCCGAGGCTCCCTCACGTTCGAGCGTGACCGTCGCACTCGTCGCGGCCTCCGCGGGAAGGTTCGCCCGAACGGCTTCTTCCACTTTCTGGTAGGCCGCCTTTGAGGTGGAAAGCGCGATGCGATCCTGCGGACGCTTCGGCCCCGCGATGGAAGGAACCACGTCGCCCAGGTCGAGCTCGAGGGTGTCTGTGAACTCGGGATCGGGCGCGTCCGGCGTGTGAAAGAGTCCCTGTTCTTTGAGCACTCGCTCCACGAGCGCGACCTGCTCCTCGTCCCGATTGGTAAAGCGAAGGTACGCGAGCGTCTCCGCGTCCACCGTAAAGAAGCCCATTGTCGCGCCGTACTCGGGCGCCATGTTCGCGATCGTCGCGCGGTCGGGAAGCGAGAGCGACTCCATGCCCTCGCCAAAGAACTCGACGAACTTTCCGACGACGCCCCTTTCGCGAAGCATCTGCGTGACGGTCAGCACCGCGTCGGTCGCGGTTGCGCCTTCAGGCAGTTTGCCCTTGAGCTTGAATCCAACCACCTGCGGCACGAGCATCGCGATGGGCTGACCGAGCATCGCTGCTTCCGCCTCGATGCCGCCGACGCCCCACCCGAGAACGCCAAGGCCGTTGATCATGGTGGTGTGCGAGTCGGTTCCCACGAGGCTGTCCGGATAGGCGACCAGCGAATCGCCGTCCTGTCGCGTGAAGACGACGCGCGCCAGGAACTCCAGGTTCACCTGGTGAACGATGCCCGTCCCCGGAGGAACGACGCGCATGTTCTGAAACGCGCTCTGTCCCCACTTCAGGAACTGATAGCGTTCCTGGTTCCGTTCGAACTCACGCTTGACGTTGTCCTCGAAGGACCGGAGGAGCCCGTACGAGTCGACCTGGACGCTGTGGTCGATGACCAGGTCGGCAGGCTGAAGGGGATTGATGCGGGAAGGATCGCCGCCCATGCGCTGGAACTGCTGGCGCATCGCCGCCAGATCGACCACGGCGGGAACGCCGGTAAAATCCTGCAAGAGCACGCGACTTGGGCGAAAGGCGATCTCGGTGCTGGGTTTGGCCTTCGGGTCCCAGGTCGCGACCGCTCGAATGTCTTCCTCCGTGACCGTTTTGCCGTCCTCATTTCGGAGAAGGTTCTCCAAAAGAACGCGAATACTGTACGGAAGGCGCTCGATCTTCCCGACCCCGTCGAGGGCGTGAAGGCGAAAGACATCTACTTTTTTCCCATCGATTTCGAGGGAGGCTCGGCTCTTGAACGTGTCCCGCATGGGCGCGACTTACCACGTCCATCAAGCGTCGTGTACCCCACCCGATCCATGAGCGAAGTCACATACGGGCGTACCCTCGATCCCCTCCAAATGGGGGAGACTTTACCAGAGGCGACTTTCGGCGACGCGAGATGATTGAATTTATCTCCCACCAGGGCGGGTTTCGTTGGTGCGACTCACCAAAATGAGGTACATCCGCAAACACTGAAGTCGGGTCCCGGGGAGAGGTCCCGTCGACCTTAGTTCAATCCGACATCTTGCGCGGGCGGAATCGGTGTGGAAACCGTGTCGCGTAAGTCGAACACGATTGTGAGAACGAATGGCAAAAGCTCGAAAGACCAAGAAGTCCAGCGGGGGGCGGGGCAGTGCTGAGGCGATTGAAAAACGCCGAGTAGCGCGGCAACTCAATACGCTCTTGACCGGGGGCGGGAGCAAAAAAGAAAAGCTCGACGGACGCACGGAGAAGCGTCGTCAGCGCTTGATCAAGGAGCTCAAGGGAGGTCGTGGCGGACGTCCGCTGAAGCCTCATGACGCGCTCTCTCACACCAACGAGCTCCTCGAAATCGGTGAGACCTTCGCGAGCCTGAAGAAACAAGGCGTCAAAGCGCGAAAGGTCGACCTCAGCGACGACGTGCTCGAGATCATCAAGCGGCACGCGAAGGCCTTCAACTTCCACCCGGACGCGTGGCGAATTCTCAGCCTGCGTGTGGACGCCAAGGGGGACATCGTTCCGCGTCGGCGTGGCCCGGCGAAGAAGGCGCGCAAGACGCGGAAGGCCGCCAAGAAGAAGCGCAGCGCGAAGAAGCGCTAGCCAACTTTGGGTAACGGAGCTGGCGGCGTCATGGCTCGCTGGCTCCGATCTCCTGGTCGCTCGATTCGGTCGCTCGATTCGGTCGCTCGACCTGGGTCGCTCGACCTGGGTCGCTCGACTTAGGTCGTACTCGGCTCGTTGGACTTGACTCCCCGCCCAGGAGGTGGCAACCAATTCGGCCCCGGCGCCGTGGCCAAGTGGTAAGGCAGAGGTTTGCAAAACCTCCATTCACCGGTTCGAATCCGGTCGGCGCCTCCAGTTTTCCCCTTGATGTGAGGTCGAGGGCGGTCCCTCCACAATGCTCGGCACAACGCTCGGCAACGCTCCGAGGTCTCCGAGGAACTATCCCTCGGACCCTGCTCGTCCCAGGTTGCAAGCGGTCGCCAGCGCGCGAGCTTCGACGATGTTGTCCTCGATCGAGCAGTAGGTCCACGACCCGTACCGGCCGACGCTGAACACGCCCCGCGTCGCGAGAGCGCGTTTCTTTTGTGCAACATCGGCGTTGCTCGCTTCGGTGATGTGGACGTACGCCGGGTCGAGAACGACGTGGTGGGAGCTCACGAGCTCGTGGCCGTCCACGATGCCGGTACGCTGTAGGTCCTTGAGGACTTGGGTTCGCGCCGCTTCGATCTGGCCAGGGTCGGCCTTGAAGTCCTGTGTGCGCCCGAGCTCGACGTACATGCTCATGCGGTCGGTGCCAAAGATGTTGTCGTAGAATCCGATTCGGTAGAACGACACGTCCCGCTGCGGAAAATACGCCCAGTGGACGCCCTCGAGGCCTTTTCGATCAAAGCCGAGGTTGAACACCTGCACCACGTTCCAGGAATAGACGGACGGGTCCCACGAGAGACCGCACATCTCGAGCAAGCGTGGAAAGGGCACCGCGCTAACCAGCGTTTCAAAGGCGATTTCGCGCTTCGTTGTCTTCGCGACTTTTCGTTCGAGATCGATCGCAACGACCGGCTCCTCCAGAGCGAGCTGGTCGGCGTGCACGCCCTTGTGCAGGGCGTTCACATACTGAATCGCACCCCCCTCGGGGTACGTGAAGGTCGCGTTGTAGCTGGCGTTGTCCGCACGCCGCATGTTGCGGATGATGTCGGCGACGTCCGCGTACGGGAAAAACCTCCCCATCGCGTCGACGTCGAGCTTGCCGAGATCGGTCGCGTAGAGTTTCTCGTTGTAGGGGATGAGGAACTTCTCCGCGATGCTTCGGCCAAACTTCTTGTAGAGCATCTCCTGAAAGTTCGCCGGCGCGCCCGGGTAGCTCTCATCCTTGAAGTAGAGGTCGACGAGGCAGTCGATGAACTCGTCCTGAGGCAGCTGGTGGATGTTTTTTTGAAACGGAAAGTCGACGAAGCGATCTCCGTAATAGATACGGCTGTCTTTCTCGACGACCAGGATCTTCTGATCCTCCATCCGGTCGATCAGGTATCGCTCGATGGCGGGATCCCGAAAGTGGAAAAAGTGCCCCGAGTAGTCCCAGACGAAGCCGTCTTGAGCGACGGTTTTGCAGTACCCGCCAACCTCGTGGTCCCTCTCGACGATGAGGTAGTCGTCATCCTCGAGCCAGTCCGCGAACGCGAGCCCGCTGACCCCCGCACCGACCACTAAATACCGCGTTCGTTCCACTCCCTATACCCCACTTGCGTCAGCAGCAGCATCTTCGCCGGCGTCCGACCCTGCCCCGGCATCGGTGCCTGCATCGACGCCACCACCGGGCATCACGCAAACGCCCTCTTCGCATCGCCGTCCGAGCGGGCAGCGGTTCTGGCACCGTCCGCAGTGGTCGTTGTCCGTGTCGATGTTCACGCACCCGACGTCCGCGAAGAGGCTCTCGCAACAGACCGAGTCTCGCTCTCCCGTGCACGATTCACGACTGAGGCCACAGCGGCACGTCCCCGCCTCACAGCGGTCTGAGCGCGCCGGATCGCAACGTTCGTCGCAGGCTCCGCAATCGTCCGGGTCGATCTCCAGGTTGGCGCAGTACTCCGTGCCGCTTGGGGTGCGAGGCGGACAACACCAGTTGTCCCGAACCCCAAGACAACCCAGGGTGTTGTCCCCGCAAATGCAGCTCCCGCCTCGACACGTGGTGCCGGTGCCGAGCTCGAGGTCGC
>JBCDAA010000254.1:0-13269 GCA_039186435.1 Myxococcota bacterium
CACCACAGCAGAGCCGGAGACCTGGTCGAGTGCCTTGGTCGCATCCGCGTTCGAAAGATGGAGCGCGAGCGCGGCGATCACGTTTGTGTTCCCGCGCGCACGCATCACGTGGGCGTACGCGACTGGCGTTCCGGCCGCTGCTAGCTCCTCCACGGCGAAGCGATCGCTGAGGTCGACCGCAAGTCCGAGGTAACGCGCGCGTTCGTCGTCGTTGAGCAGCTCGGTCCACCTCGACCCGGCCTTAACAGCGCGGGCGCGACGCTTGTACGCAAGGCGTCCTTTGCTGTCGCTGAAACGCCCCTTCTTCGAACTAAAGCGATCGAGCTTGGCCGACCACTTCACTTCGTAGCCGCGAAACATTCGGCGAATGGTGATCGTGTCGCCCTTTCGCTCATCCGCGATGACATCCCACGGAATCACCGAAAGGCACTCGCTGATGGTCGTCCCCACGTGGGCGCCGGTTTTCAGCTCCAGCATCGCCAGTTCGAAGAGCTCGTCCCACTCGGGAAAGCGCTCCGGCAGCCCAACCACCAGCGCCATCACGGCGGCAACGCTGTAGTCACGGACGGTGTTGTGCTGCGGCACCGCGATGCCGAGCTGCTGGGCCAACCCGCGCGCCGCACCACGCGCACGCTGCACACGCGTCGGAAAGTTCTCGAGGATCCAGCGAACCTGCGCCGGGAGCGGCGCCTCTTGAAGCTGCGCCACGCGCTGGTTCACCGCCCATGCAAAGGGCCCGTGGGCAAACGAGAGATAGGTGTGCTGATTCAGGTGCGCAGCGGCACTCTCACGGGCGTCCCCATCACCGCACTCCAGCGCAACCACCAGGTCGTGCCATCGGTCCCCCTTCGTAAGGGCGCCTGGAAGCGCGTGCGAGATCGAGCGGTCGATGTCGAAGAAGCTGTTGCGCCCTGGTGCCCCAAAGAGCGCGTCAAAGAGACGCGAGGAGTACACGTCGCTGCGGCCGATGCCGCGTTCGTTGAGGGCTCGCAGGACTGCGCGGATCGCCTCGGCGTCTCGTCCCTCTGCCCGCCGCGCTGCCCCGATCGCACGGACCAAGGCAATACGCTCTTCTGCGGCTTGCCACTCGCTTCGGGGCCAGGCTTCGGCCTCCTCCAGCGATTGCAGACGCTCCACGCACGTGGCGCGGTCAAAAACCTTGGAGGTGAACACCTCCGCGAGCGAATCGAGGTCGCGGGACATGCGCCGACGATAGGTCGATCAGCGCCGACGACGAAACCAAAGCAGCGCGAAGAGTCCTGCGAGAGGACCGCTCGTCGACGACGAGACCGCGCAGCCGCCTCCCCCCGTTGCCATTTCACCCGCGTCTGACGCTCCCGCATCCACCGCCGCGTCGCTTCCGGCATCTGGCACTCCCGCATCCGGCGGAACCGGCCGGCAGGCACCGGGCCCTGGCGCATCGCCGCCCTCCCAGGAGTTCGGATCCGCAATCGCGCGCAGATTGTGAAGCAGCATGAAGTCGAGGCCGTGGTAGCGATGCCCCTCGCTTCCGTCCATCCCCACATAGGCGAAGTCGCTCGGCCGGATGAAGCGGTTGCTCGTCGTGAAGGAATGCTCCGCGCGTGCAGGCTGAGGCGAGCGAGGTTCGTTGGCGCCGAGTTCACCGAGAAGCGTCGCCGCGCCCGCGCTCGCGCGAACGCGATGCATGCACCAGCGCGGTGCTTCCTCGTCCGTGCGGAGTGCACCGTAGAGCAGCGGGTAGAGCCACCAGTCGTGAACTTCGGCGAGCGCCATGAGGGACGCTGCGCTCTCGTCGCCAAAGCCGCGACCGACCGCAACGATGGTCATCACCATGTGCATGTTGTCGGGGTTGATGTAGACCGCGTGCTCTGGATCCTGGAGCGTGTCGAAGAGACGTTGCTGGTTGGGTTGAACGTTCGCCGGAATTCCGCCCTCGGAAAGAAACTCGACGATCGCCGCGCCCCCCGGCGCGTTTCCAACTGCGCCGCTTCCCCGCGCCACCGAGCGATCGCCACACGCCGGATTCGAAATCCGCCAATCGTCCTCCGCGACAAACGCCATGATGCGAAGCGCTTGCTCGCGGGCCCAGCTTTGAAGTCGACGTCCCCGGACCGTCCGTTCGCCCGCAAAACGCGCGGTGAGCGACAAGCCCAGCATGAGGTGCCAAACCTGGTCTTGGCTCATCTCCTTGTTGGTCACGACCGGGTCAAGAAAGTCCGACCGTGTCTGTGTCGCGCCAAAACGAAGGTGAAAATCACCGGGAACGTCGTCCCGAATAAAGAAGCCGTTAAGCGACTCGGCTTGGGTGCACTCGGGCTCGACAAAACTCGCGTCCGCAATCCGGTCGAGACGCTCGAGCGCGGCGAGTGCTTCGTAGAGACGCTCGGCGGTTTCGTCGGCATTGCCCGTGAGCCCGGGGTAGCGCGTCGGCGCGTCCAGCATCGCGAGCTCCGTCGCCAGCACGCCCATGTACCAACCGAGATCGATCGTGGCGTCGGCCCAGCGCACGAGGCCTGCCTCTTCGATGCGAAGGTGTGCGGGAATGCCCTCCCCCTGTCCTTCGCCCTCAATCACAAACTCACTCTGAAGACGGTCGCGGAGCCGAAGATAGTTCGCGAGGTCCTCCGCCGTGTCCGCCTGGACTGTCGTTGCGCCGAGGAGAACCGCCAAACAGACGACGCTACGCATCGGCCGGAAGAACTTCAAAGACAACACGAACGGTCCAATCGGGAGGCGCCTGTTCGAGTGTGCCTCCGACAACGCCGCCGGCCGCGTCGAGCTCAACGATGTCGCCGTTGTGGAGCACGAAGCGATAGCCGTCGCGTCGAGGATGGATCGCCTGGAGTCGGCCGAGCTGGTCGTGCTTCAGACCGAGAACCCGACAGGTAACCGGATAGCGAGGGCGGTCGAGTCCCGCCGCCAACACGATCAATCCACCCGCGCTGTCGGGTGGAATCGCTCCGCGAAAATGGAACACGGACTCCTGTCCGTGCGCCACCGACTGGTCCTGCCCAAACCAGCGGGGGGCCCAGAGGGCCTCGAATACCCGTTCGCCTTCTGCGTGTCCCGCCACCCTCTGCGGTTCTACTTCGCCTTCGGCGTAGATCAAGAGTTCGGATCCCAAAAGCCCTATCCCCCCAGCTTCACGCCTCAAAAAGCACCCACACCGCGATTTCGAAACCGGATTCTTCGATATCGATGCGAACCGCCGGCTGTCCATCCACCGTCCCGAACACGAAGGGCGCGGTGACGCCCGCTGTCGGACAATCCAAGGACAGCTCGCTCGGCCCCGCCTCTTCGATCAAGGTTCCGGCCACGGAAAGATCTTCCTGCTGCCCGTCCCGCAAGTCGGCAGTCGGTGCCAGGAAGTGAATCGCGCCGTCAAAGTTGAGGTCACCCGCATTCATCAGCAGCTGCCCCGCGAAACTGATCGTCGCGATGCGCAAGAGAGACGGGTTGTCGGAGACGACCCACATCGTCGTCCCGGCGAAGCGACCGTCCGGAATCACGCCGTCCGCGTCAAAAGCCGGGGACTCGTCACGCCCAATCGAGGTTCCCACCACGGGGTCCACTTCGAGCGCGCCCTCTCCCACGCAAACGCCGGGCGCGTACACCAGCTCTGGCATGCCACCCCCGACCGCGCGACAGAACTCCGCGTTCGGTGGCGTCACGTACGAAAACGCGAAGCACATCTCGTCGCTCGTTCGCGGACCTGCCGACACCATGCTGTCCGATGGGTTTTGAAACCCGCAGCGCACGGTCATCTGATCGCCAGGCTCGAGATCGAGAGGCAGCTCGTAGAAGAGCTGCGTTTCGAAATCCCACGACTCGAGCGCAAGCTCCGTCTGCGTGTCGCCGCCCCGCGTCAGATCGATCGCAAAGGTCTGCCCAATCTCGTGCATGTGCGGCATCGACGCGATCATCGTGACCGACTCCTGCACCTCGCAGGTTCGCTCCACCGTCTCTTCGCTTCGGGCAGGAATGCTAAACCCAGTCGCGCCAGGACCAGGGTCGACCATCACGTACTCGTCGCCTTCGATCGGGCCGACGTGAAGGCGAATGCCGCTCGAGTCGCGGACGTTCTCAATGCCCGCGCCGTTGTTGTAGTGAATCTGAAGGCGAAGGTTGTCGCCCGGCCGCAGGCGAACACCGCCGCCGTTCGGAAACTCGAAGTCGCCAGTGCCCGGCGCCCACGCGTAGAGGTACTTCATGTTGACCTCGCCCTCCGCCGGATCGCCACGTCGGAGTGTGAGGTGATGGAGCACGCGGCTCTCGTCGACGACCGCCTCGAAGCGGCGAATGAATACGTCTTCTTCGACCAGGTTTGTGAAGTCGAAGTCGACGTAGCGGTCGAGCACGTCCGCGCCGACGGCCTCTCCCCCTGCGTTGATGTCGACCGTCGTCAGACCCGGGGGCGGTTCCGGGGGTGACTGGAACGGAGGCCGCGTCGCACCCACAGGTTCGGTGACCCGCAAGGTTCCACAAGACGCCCAGCCCGCGATCGTGTCGCGGTCGACCACCGGCGGTTGCGGAAACCCAGTCGGCGGCATCGTTCCTTCCGCAACCTGCAGACCCATCTCGTCGACGATGCGTGCGCCCTCAGGGCCAGCGATCAACGTCTGGTAGTCGATGAGCGAAAAGGGGGCACCGAAATCGGGTTCGACGCCGTGGCAATTGCCGCAGCGATCCGTGACGAGCGCCTGCACGGTGTTTTCCCACTGGGCTTGGGACGGAATGCACTCGGGCTCAGCGTCACTCGCGCAGCCCGCAACTACGAGGCTCAAGGCCATCCACGTGCGCATCGGAGCAACGTACCCGATGCAGCGCGGGTGAACCCAGCTCGCGTGAGCGTTCTCATGACCTTCGAACCGGAACGACGCGGCTACGCGCGGAGCTCAGCCCGGCGACGCGTCAGAAAGCGCCCCGCGAGCGAACCTGGAAGGGCAAAGGCCGCCGGCGCCCCGCCGAGACCGAGGCGAACGTTGCGCTCCCAGTAGCGATGGCCAAAACGCTCGTAGGCGTCCGGTCGCGGGCCTCCGACCATCCGCATCAACGCCGCCACACGTCGAGCCGCCGGCACGATATGCCGCCATCGCGTTCGCGGCAGGTGCAGTGCGTCCGCCAGCTCTTCCCCGAGCAGTCCACGGCATACCCCTTGTCCAAGCGCGATCTGCCACTCGGCGAGACGACCCGTTCGGTTCTGCAGCGTGCCGCGCGGCGATTCGAGCAGTGCGCTCGTGAGCGCGCGCGCGTCGTCGTCCGGATCACCTTGGGTGAGCGCGATGACATCCGCCAGGTTGCGCGCTTCGGGTTCATCCCTCGGAAGGAGGCTTTCCTCGACGCCCATCAGCCAGCTCGAGTAGCGCCAGAGGTGAAGAAAGTCGTCGGCCTCCTGACGGCTCACCGGAACGCCAAAGTCGCGGATCCCGTCCAAGAACACGATGCTGAAGAGAAGCGCGGTGGCGACCATGTCGTGCTGATTGATCGGCGCGCCCCACGCGCGCTCGTTCCAGCGGTCCGACGCGAGGATCAGCCGGCGCACTTGCGCGTGCATCAATCGAACGCGAAGCGTGATCGCCCAGCCTTCGTTGCCTGGCCAAAGCGCGCCCTCGGTGCAGGTCGCGACCACGAACTTGCCGGTCTCAGCGAGACGTCGCTGCACCTGCCCTTGAAGCTGCCCCGAAAACACCAGCGGCTTGTTCCCGCCGGGCGAACAGTAGCCCGCGATGAGTGATTTGGCGCCGAGGGTCATACCGCCCGCGATCGACGAACGGAAGAGGATCCGTCCCGCGCGATCGACGCGCTCGCGATCGACCCAGGTCGGAACCTTGGACGCCTCACTAAAGAAGCGACGCAGAGGCGCTGGGGCGCCACTCAAATCTTCTTGGGCGCAGCCGCGCTCGATCCAGTCGCGGGAGGTGAGCGACGCGATCGCTTCGTCCGCAAGGGGATCCATGTGAGCGAGGGCCTCGAAGAGCCGATCGGCCAAGGTTCCATAGCGGGCGCGCGCACTCTCTGAGTTCACCACGCGTGTGGGAAGCATACGTACGTTGTAGGCCCAGACGCTGCGAAGGTCACGACGCATTGAGACGACCCCTCCGGGTTTCGTTCGCGATATCCTTCGGCATGACCAAGTTTGCGGTGCTGACATCGGGGGGCGACGCACCTGGCATGAACAGTGCCGTGCGCGCGATCGCCAAAATCTGTGCGGGACGAGGCGTCGAAGTCGTGGGCGCGGAGCTCGGCTACGAAGGCCTCATCGATGGGAACCTGCGTCCCCTAACACTTCGGCGAGAAGACGGATTGACGACACCTTCGGAAATCGATCGCTGCGGGGGATGGGGCGGAACCATCCTGGGCTCGGCACGTTCGACGCGATTTCGAACTTCGGAAGGACGGGCTCAGGCAGCGGCGACGATCGCGGAACACGGCATCGATGGGCTCGTGATCATTGGCGGGAACGGCTCGCTCACTGGCGCTTCGATTCTGTCGGCGGAGCACGGAACACCCGTGGTTGGAATTCCCGCGTCCATCGACAACGACATCGGGTGCACCGGCTCGGCAATCGGCGTCGACACCGCCCTCAATACGATCATCGATGCGTGCGACCGGATCAGCGACACAGCGAGCGCGCATCGACGCGCGTTCGTGGTGGAGGTCATGGGGCGCGACTGCGGCTACCTCGCGATGGCGAGTGCGATCGCCGCAGGCGCGGACGCGGTATTGATGCGCGAACAGGACCGCGGCGAAGACGGAGTGATCGACGCCGTCGAGCAAACCATCCGGAGTGGTTTCGAGCGGGGCAAGCAGCGCGTACTGATCATCAAGTCGGAAGGCGTAAGCGTTCCCTGCACGAGGCTTGTCCGCGAGCTCAACGCGCGCATCGAGGGCGATCATGTTCGGGCGACCGTGCTCGGGCACGTCGTTCGCGGAGGACGCCCCAGCTACGAGGACCGTCGCATCGCCAACCGCCTCGCGTTTCAGGCGGTGCAGGCCCTCAGCGCGGGCAAGGTCGGAACGATGACCGCGTGGCGCCCGACGGTGAAGAACGTGGAAAAGACCGTCGATCCATCCGTCGCGCTCGTGCCGCTGAGCGAGATGATCGCGGAAACCCAGAAGGTTCTCGAGGGCACCAGCATGGTCATGAAATGGCGGCTTCAGATGATGGAGCACGTGGCCGGCGTGCTTGGCGTTTAGCGCGTGTACCTGCTCGTCTATTCGTCGTGGGGCTGCATGGTGCGGCGCCTCGACGGCGACGTCCAGATCGGGCGCGTCAACGCGGACCTGACCTTTCCGGCGAGCAACGTGTCGCGACGACAGTGCCGCATCTTTCGAAAAGACGGCGCGTGGCTCCTCGAGGACAGTGCTTCGAGCAGCGGTACGTTTCTCAACGAAGGAAAGTTCGTCGGGGCAAAGCCGCTCTCGCCCGGTGACCGCATCTGGTTTGGGGGCGTTGTCATGCGCGTCGCGGAGCACTTCCCGGAAGCGCACGTTCGATCGGACGGACTTCCGGAACTGGGGGCACCCATCGGGGACAGGCTGGTGATGGGGGACACCTGGGCATCCGATTTCCGCGTGCGGCGAGAGCGTGGTCATCAGGGGAAAACCGAGGCCACGATCGTTCGCGATCCCTGGCGCGCGACGAAACTCCTGGACTCAGCGGTGGTTGGCCGGAGTGACGAGGTGCTTCGCGGCGGGGATCGAATCCGCCTGGGGACGCGCGGCGTCTTTCGCTTTCATACGGGTCTGCCCACGAGATCGCGGGATGTGTTCTTCGACTCGCCGCTCGCGACGCTCGCGGATCTTCTAAGTGCGGAGGATCCGGACGCGCAGGTGCAGGCGCTTCATCTGCTGGACGCGGTCGCGAATAGCCCGCGGGCCGATGAAGTATTGGATGCGCTGATTCCGGGCAGACCGATGGGGCCGGAGAGCACGTTTGCGAAGCGACCGCCGCCGCTTACGTTTGACGAGCCTGCGCTGGTCGGCCCGCGACGCGGGGCGTTTCAGTTGATCGCGCTGCATCTCTTGGGAGCGAGCACACGTGCGTCCGCGATCGCCTTTCGGGAGTCCATCACGCGACTGTGGATCGGCTATGTTCCGCACCCTGCGTGGTGGCAGCGGACGAAGGTCGTTTCGAAGCGGGCGCAGCTGCCGATCAGCACGGAGCCCTTGCGGGGGTTTTCGAATTTGCGGGAGCTGTGGATCGAGAACGCCAGCTCGCTTGAGGGTCCTCCGCTTCCGCAGGTCATGAGCGTGCACCTCCTCGGCTGCCCCGAAGTGGACCAAGCGCGGCTCTTCCCTGCTGCGTAGTGTGCCGATGTCCGGAAGCGGCGCTCAGCAATCGGAGCACAAATAGAAGCCCACCTGATTTTATTGACATCGAACGGCGATGACTGCGCTCACCGACGTGCAGACATAGCCAAATCGCCGGCCCCGGCGGGACCACGCGGAATCGCAAATAGCAGCCCACCTGATTTTATTGACATCGAACAGCGAGCGAATTCGCCGCGAGGTTCCGCGAGCGGATCGTCGACAGACTCAGAGAGCCACCAAAAACCCCCAGTTGTGACCAGTCGACTGTTCAGCGGTTTCGCCGCCAAAAGAGCGCAAACGCGAGCAAAACGAGCGCGCCCGAGGGAGCACCGGTCGCGCTACAGCCGCCGCCGACAATCCCGCCCTCAGACGCGCAGTCATCGCAGCGCGGCTCTGGCTCCGGATACCCGAGCTCTTCGTTTTCAAGCTGGAGAAGGAACGCGATCAAGTCCGCCTTCTCGTCTGAACGAAGTTCCTGAGCGTTTCCGTGCCCGGGCTGATCGAGCACGGCCGCCAAGGTCGCCGCCGATCCGTCGTGAAAATAGGGCGCCGTCGTCCACACGCCGCGAAGCGTAGGTGTATCGAGGCCCGTCAATGCCTCCCCACGACGCATCCCCGAGTCCTCCTGCAGCGTTCCTACATCGTGCATCGCGAAACCGCTGTCGGTGAGCCGCTCGCCCGCGTGACAGCCGAGGCAGTCGCGCGCCTCAAAGATGGAACGACCGCGAATCGCGGCTTCCGTGTAGTTGCCGTCCGCCGTCCGAAACGGGCTCTTCGGAAACGTCGAAAGCGAACCCACGTACGCCGCGAGCGCATCCAGCGACCCGCTTAGACCGGCCTTCGGAGCACCGAGCGGATCCGAACGATCCTCCGCTTCGAAGTCCGCGTCCGCGAGAAATCCGCTGCCTCCAAAGTGCGCGCGAATGTCGTTTTCGAAGTCCTGAATCTCATCGAAGTTCGCCGTCCAGTGCACCGGGCCGTGCCCCACCCCAGCGCGACCCCGAAGATCGATCGTGTTGCGAAGTCCCTCGCCGCGATCCGTGAAGTCCCACGTACGACCGTCGTGCGCGCCGTCGAGATGACAGCTCGCGCACGAGACGTAGCCGTCGAGACTCATCTGCCGACTGTCCGCGTTGTGGAAGATCTGCTTACCGAGCAGCACCTCGTCCGCGAGCGGCTCGTTTTCGACGGTACGAACTTCTTCGAGAAGCCGCGCCGCCGAGTCACTCCCATCGAGGATCCCGCTCACGTCGAAGATCGAAATCGAGCGCGCCAGCGTGTTCTGAACAAAGAGCCGGCCGTTCGAGAGCGCCAGGCCTTGAGGCGTAAGGCCGGTCGAAAAACCAGCGACAAGGCGTCCGCTTACCGCATCGAAAACGTCCACCTGGCTGGTGCCCTGACTCAAGACGAAGATCAGATCGCCAACGGGACTAAACACCGCGGCTACCGCCATGTCGTGGTTGTCGATGTCGATGCGCGCGCCGAGATCTTCCGCGCCGGACGCCAAATCGATCTGCGACACGATCGTGCGCACGGTGTTGTCGGTGTTGAGGGCCATCCCGTCGCGAGTAAGCCCGCGGTCGGTGTTCATCTTGGTCGACGGAACCCACATTCGAAGACCGTCGGGGGAGATGGCGATCGCGCTGAGGTAGTTCGGAACCCCGCGGCCGTTGTTGCTCGCATCGGGCGTGTCGTCGTGCGCCAAGACGAAGGTGCGCGCGATCGCACTGAGGTCCGGCGAGACCTCGTCCACATGCGCCTCCCGCTCCGCCGCCAGAAACCGACTCACGTAGAGACTGCCACCCGCCTCGGCGAGACCGCGCAGAGGTCCGACCTCACCGAGTTCTACGATGTCGCTCTGCACGTCACTGTGGACGTAGAGCGCACCGAGGCCC
This sequence comes from Myxococcota bacterium, assembly GCA_039186435.1. Lineage (GTDB taxonomy): Bacteria > Myxococcota_A > Polyangia > Polyangiales > Houyiibacteriaceae > JALVDI01. The sequence goes on from JBCDAA010000254.1 coordinate 10,191, forward strand.
TCCAGGGTCGCGACCACCCCCGCGCCCCGCGCGTCACCGAAGGGCATCACGGAAAACGGCGCCGCACCATGGCGTAGCTCGATCCGCTCAAGCTCCGTTCCGTCGTCCAGGTCGAGACGAACAAGCGCGTCGTCCCCGCGCACCGCAACCCAAAGACCGTCGGCGAGGGCAAGACCTCGAGGATCGCTCCCGACCTCCACCTCGAAGAGAAACTCTCCGTCCACAGACACCGCCGTGACCGTTCCGGCGTCGGGATTCACCGTCCACGTACGACTGCGCGCTTCATCGACAACGATCGAGCTCGCTGCACGAATCCCCTCGACGATGGGTCGGTGGACGATTTGCAAAGCGGAGCATCGTGCGGTGCCGTTCGGGCTGCTCACTTCCAAGACAACCGGGTAGCGCCCGGGGGCGTCGTAGTCGTGAGTGACACCGGGGTCACTGCCTACGTCGCTGGTTGTGCCGTCGCCAAAGTCCCAACGAAACGTGGCGCCCTCGTCGCTCTCGCCCTCGAACGTTGCGGTCTCTCCCACTTCGATCGGCATCGTCGGCCGAAGCGCACACGGCGTTAGGGTTACGTCCTCTCCGGTCGAAAATGTCGAGCGAAACTCCGTGGGAACCGGGTTGCCGACAAGATCGGTGACGCCGCCTGCCGGAAGAATCACTTCGTAGGTCGTGTTCTCCGCAAGGGGCGCATCCGGCCAGAACGTGATGGTGGTGTGCGTCTGTCCCCACACGCCGGAAATGGGTTCGCCATCCACGGGACGAACGATGAACGTCTCCGTGCTGAGCGTGCGAAGATCGATGTGGTCCGAAAGCGAGAGTCCGATTCGGGTGCTCGGCGCTTGCCGGACCGCGCCGTCCTTCGGGTTGACGTACATGACCTCCGGACCGAGCGAATCGCGCCGCGTGTCGTGGACGGTCAACACGCTCCCGATGCCGACCTCGTCGTCGCTCATGACGAGAACGTTGCCGATCGGAAAGGAAAACTGGTCGTCCGTGAAGATGACCCCGAGACCCTCGCCGCGGCCTCGAATTCGGCCGACAAGCTGCGGCGAAGACGGGTCGCGCATGTCGTATTTGATGATGCCGCTCATCGGCCGAAGCGCACCGAGAAAGAGGTGCCCATCGCCAAAGCTCACGTATTCGCTCGGCTCGGTTTCGATGCTGCTGATGAGCTGAATATCGCTGGGGTCTGTCGTGACGTCGTAGGTGCGGAGGGGCGTTAGAAGATATGCGTAGCCGCCGTAGAAGCCGCCGATGTAGCTGTCGACGTCCGGGTTGACGAAGTCGAGGAGGACCGGTGAGTCGGGTGCACTGATGTCGAGGGTCGCGAGGCCGGCGTGCTCCTTCGGTGTGCTGACGACGAGAAGGTTGCCGACCGCAAAGAGGGGTCCTGCGCTAACGCCCCCGAGTTCGGTCGTGGGGATACGGGCGACGGCGCGCGGGGCTGTCACGTCGCTCGCGTCAACGATGTGCAGGCCGGTGTTGGTCCCGCCGACGTAGATTCGGTCGCCCTGCCAAGACACGCCCCAGACGGCTTCGGTGTTGTCGCCGTAGTCGATGCCTTCGAGTTCCACAAAGCCGAGGAGTGCGGGAGCTTCCGGATCGGTGAGGTCCCAGATGTCGACGCCGCGCCCGGAGATCATCACAACGAAGAGGTTCTCTCCGTCGGTGAGCGCGGAGATGGCGTGCGACTCGGCTTCGCCATCGCTGTGGGGACTTTCGAAACGACTCAGCTCGGCCGGACGGAAAGGATCGGAGACGTCCCAAAGAGAGTGGCGCCCGTTGCCGGAAAGGAGGAGCGCGTCACCGATCACGCTTGGCTGGTTGTGGGCGGACTCGCCCATTTGCGGACTGATGATCTGGTACTGCTGATCCGGCGTGTAGGATCGGTTCGGCAGATCGGCCGCAGCGGTGGTCGCGAGGAGGAGAACGCCGAGGGGAGCAAAGCAGCGCACGATTCCAAGGATGGGGTAGGCGCCGCGCTTCGAAAAGGGCTGGCCGAGGCGATCCTCACGGCGGAGGACGATGTGCGGTGACGGTTCGCGACGCGCCGATGAGTTCACTCACCTGCGGGAACGCTGAGCGCTCGCGCGAGGCGTGTTCCGCGCACCCAGCGTTGGCCTCGGGTATCGACGAAGGATTCGAGGGCGTCGAGGCTTCCGAGAACGCTTGCGGTGCGCAGTCCGTGGCTGCGCATCATGGCGAGGAAGGCGCTGGGATTGAGTCTGAGATCGTGGAGGAGCGCGGGGGTTCGTTTGAGCGTTACGCCGTTTGCGCGAACCTCGCGACCGACCCAGGTGAGCAGCTCGAGGTAGTCCACGTACTGCATCGGAACGGTGGTTCGGCGCGAGCGCGGCGGCGTTTGGTCTGCGAAGGGGGTGAGGCCTTCGGGAACGGGTGAGGCGTCACTACGGAGGGCGGCGTTGAGACGCTTGATTCGTTTGGCGATGGAGGTGTGCTTCGAGGCTTTGAGGGATTTCGCGATTCCGGCGCGCACCGGGTTGAGGTCGACGTAGGCCATGCAGGTGAGGACTGCGGCTTCGTCGAGGAGGGGCTGGCAGACGAAGCGACCTTCCCAGAAACGGCCCTTGCAGTCGTCTTCAGCGTTCGCGCGACGGGCGATGGATTCGTTGAGGCAGCGCATCAGCCACGAGAGACTCCAGAGGCGTTCGCGCCAGATAGCGATGCGGGCTTTGGCTTCGCGCGCGGGAAGTGCGTCGAGTTCCTTTGCCTTGAAGCGGAAGAGCTTGCCGTAGCGGCGGACGACCTCTTTGTCGCTCCAGCTTTCTGCGCGTTCTTTGTCGACGCGGACGACGATGTGGAGGTGATTCGACATCACCGCGTAGGCGTGAAGGTCCACCGCGAAGACTGCGGTGAGGTCGAAGAGGCGTTTCTCGATCCACTCACGACGGTACTCGAAGTCCTCGCCAGTCCGGGGGTCCTTTCCGCAGAGAAAGGCACGGCGAACGCAACGCGACATCAAGTGGTAGTACGGCGTCGTCTCGACATTGAGACGCTCCGAGCGCAACTGCGGCATGCCACACCACTACCCGCTCACTCGGCGCGTGTCAAG
>JBCDAA010000255.1:0-13253 GCA_039186435.1 Myxococcota bacterium
CCAAGACCTTCGTCGATACAGATCGCGAGCTGCTTCAACGTGCGCCCTTTCCCTGGGGGTTCTTGTCGCGGTGGGCGCCCTGGCTGATCCGCCGGATGATGAAGGGCTACACGCTTAACCGTTTTGACCGAGGGCTCTAGGACTACTTGATCACATCCGCGAGGGCGCCCTCGGTGGGGCCCTCGGCGTGATCGTGCGGCGGCACATCGGGCAGTGACCAACCATGCAGAGAAGCACCGCTTGCAAAGCCCGCCTGTAGGCCGGAAACGTCAGTGCCTTCGAGCCACTCAGGGGGGAAAGACGCTCGGGCGAGCGTCAGGAAAGCGTGGGCGGCGGCGACGAGTGCCACGTGGTGGTGGAAGCCTCGCCATGTTCGTCCCTCGAAGTGATCCAAGCCGAGTTCGCTCTTCATTTCCTGGTAGTCGCGCTCGATCCGCCAGCGCAGTTTCGCGAGGTAGACCAGGCGCTTACGGGTCGTGTTCGGTGGCAGATTCGAGAGGTAAAAGGCGGTCGGCTTCTGCTCCTTGAAGGACCACGCACAGAGCAACCACTGCTCGTCGCCAGGCGGGTGTCCCGAGCAGTGTCGATGGGCTGTGCGTACGCGTAGCGCGGTGAAGCGTCGCTTCTGCGGCCCTCGCGTTCCTTGTCGCCATGTGATGGATCGGAACTGCTTGCTCGGCAGGCTTTCCGCTAACGCAGCGATTGAAATCGGCGCGACACCGTCGGGCGATATCCATTTGGTTCGAGGTCGGCCCCTGGCACCTTTCCGCCTGGGCGGAGGCGGTGTCGGACACGTCCCCGGAGGCCACACAACAGCGGTGCCGCTGACTCGCACGACGTACTCGAGCCCGCGCTTACGAAGACCCTCGCGAAAAGCGATCGAGTCACCGTACCCGGCATCGGCGATGACCGGCATCGGCTCCAGTCCCCAGGCCAAGGCGTCATCGAGCATGTCGAGCGCGAGGCGGCTCTTCGTCCGATGCTCGATTTCGTCGGGAACGCCGACCTCGGCGCGGCGCTCAGGGTCGTCGGCCCAACTCTTGGGCAAAGCGAGCCTCATCCCGATGCAAGCGCCGCCAAGCTCGCTCGCCATGTGTAGGCTCGCGGCGACCTGGCAGTTGTCGATGCGTCCAAGCGTGCCCGAATACTGACGCTGAACTCCGACCGAGCGCCGCCCTTTCTTCGGGAAGCCGGTGTCGTCGACGACGAACGCCTCGACACCGGGCAACTCCTCATCGACGCGGAGTGCGACTCGACGGTGAAGCTCGCGCTCGTCCCAATTTGCGACCGTGACCGCCTGCTGAAGGCGCTGCCGCATGGCTTCCACCTTGTCGTCCTCGCCGCACAGCGAGCGTGCCATTGGCAACACCGTCTTGCGGTCACCGCTCAACAACAACGCGCGCAGATAGTTGGCCAGCGCACCACGCCGCTCTGAGCGACCCATCCCGTCGAAGCAGTACTCGAAGAACTCCTCCAGTCGCTCCTTCAGCTCACTCATCTCGTCTGGGGTCATCGACGAGAATGGATCACATCCGGCGCTGCTCGTCGATCCCCAAATGACCAGGTAGTCCTAGTCGACGACCGGACTGGCGCCGGTTGGATAGCTCATCTCGATCCTGGACAGGACGAGGTCGTGACCCGAGCGGTGAATCGAGTCCATACGACGGAGGTCGATCCCAGCGTGCCGAAGCGCGATGCGGCACGCGTGCATTCTCGGGTTGGGCAGGTCGCTCGGATCGGCTCCACTGAGGTAGTCGAGGAGTTCTTCCTCGGTCTGCGAGAGAAGATCCGATTCCTCGACTTGCGATCGATGAAGTTCGTCAAAGGCCTCGAAGAGCAGGAAGAGCGAGGTGAGCACCGGAAGGATGCGATCGCATCGAAGGAGCCGAGGAATGCTCTCCTGTGCCTGGCTCGGGCCGAGACGCGTCCAGGCGCGAAAAATCGAGATCACCAGCCTCTCGTCTTCCGTGAGGTCGGAGAACCCAAGTGGAACGTGTCTAGCCATCGGATGCCTTTTTTCCCTTGACCTGATATTGATTATCAATATCATATGCCACACGCAAGCGCGAGACAACTGATGAAGCGCGTACCGAGGGGGCGCGCCGGGAGGGAAAGCCGGCTCAATACACCCGACGAGCTGGACCCAGCCCTCCCCTGGCAGGTGGACCGGAATCTCAGTTCGCTGAGATTCCGGTCCAAACCGCCAGTTTCATCACACCAACGTTTGTGATGACGCTCCGTTTTGACGACGGTGAAGCGTGCGCGCTCGACCGCGGTTTGTGCTCGAAAGCAGACTCGCTCCCGACGCGATTCTTCGAGCGACCCGAGCGATGCTTCAAGCATCGGACCTTCGCGGGGTCGTGCTCTCAGCCCGTGTCGAGCTAACGGTGCCCCCTCGCCGGCGACACCTCTGGTCACCCCAGCTCGCAGTGCGCCTCGAGAAGATACCCGAAGGGACGCGACTCCACGGCCGCTTCGGACCTCACCCCCACGTGTGGACGATGTACGTCGCGCTTGTGGCGCTCGCGATCTTCATCGCCGTCGGGAGCATCATGTACGGGACGGCGCAGTGGATGATCGATCAAGAGCCGTCCGGCCTGTGGTTCACGCTGGTGGCCCTTGGAATCACCACGGGTGTGATCCTCCTCGCCAAGCTCGGCCAGATCTTCGGCGCTGAGCAAATGATGACGCTCCGACGCGAGATCGAGGCGATCGCGAAAGCCGACCCGCGCTCGTAAAGGCGCGCTGTTACCCGATGTAACCCACCGAAGATGTCGCCATGCGTCGAGGGACCGCAGGTTGTCGGACATGAAATCACGACGACTATGCGCGGCCCTTCTTTGGCTTTTCGCCTGTGGCGACGACGACGGGACGATCAACCCCGACTCCGGCATGGACAGTGGCCCAGGGACCGACAGCGGCGCGGTAGACGCCGGAGGAACGGACGCGGGACCAGGCCCAGACGATGCCGGACCAGGGGATGCAGGAACGGACGCGGCGGCGCCAACGGGTTGGACCGTACGCACGCACCCGTGCCCGGGCATCAACCGCACGGACGCGTTCTTTGTCGACGCGGACGGGACGATGTGGCTCGGCTGCGGCAGCGGTACGGTAGGCGACGGCCTCTTCGTGAGCAGCGACGGCGGCGCGTCGTGGGCGATCCCTGCCACCCAGCCGGCAAACGTACTCACGAGCTTTCGCGTGCTCTCCGTTCACCGCGGCTTTGACGACCTCGTCTACGTCGCGGGCGAAGGCCCCGCGCGTTCGATGGTGATCTCCCTCGACACCTCCTCGGCGCCCTTTGCTGCGGAGACGGTCCTCACGCGGGGAACCACGGTCGGCACCTCGTTCCTTGCGTCGCCCTTTCTCACGACGGCAAGCGGCGCGGCGTTTGCGGACTCCTTCAACGGGAGCGACGCACTCTACCGCCCGGACTCGAGCGTCGACGACGCGGCCGCCTCGTGGGTCGACGCAGGCGACTGGGAAACCGACGGAGGCTCCCATCAGATCCTCGACCTGGTAGCCCTCGGCGAACGCTTTGTCGGTTGCGGAAGCACCATCGCGGAACCTCCTCTCGTCTTTCTTCCCTCGGAAGCAGCCGACGCGGAGCCGTGGGAGATGACGCCCATCGACCTCGTCGGATCGGGACTCGGGAGCTACACGGGAGAGATGTGGGGCGTTGCCGCGAGCGACGACCGCGTGGTGGCTGTCGGCGTCGACCAGGACAACGACATCGGCAAGATTTTTGTCTCCGGCGCCGATCGATACAGCCAGTCGGACTACACGCAGATCGACGTTGATCCGCTTCTGCCGAGCCGCGTTTCCGGTGCCGATTCCACCTGGGCGCGCGGGGTCTGCATGCGCGGCGATCGCGTCGTGGTCGTCGGTGAGATTCAGCCCCTGGGCGCCGGCGACAACACGGGATTCGTTCTGGAGTCCCTCGACGGAGGCGCAACCTTCGCCGACGTGACGCCCGAAGGCTCGCCCGACACGTGGAGCAAATGCAGCCTGGAAGGCGATGTCCTTCGGGTTGCGGGCGCTGGCGCGGTCGCGATTCAAAACTAGCGTCGCAAGATCTAGCGTCGTCAGAAAGGACTACGCTCGGCTCGAAGTCATCGCGTCGTCGCCGTTTTTGGCTACCCTCGCGCGATGACGGAAGAGTCGAGCGGTCCATCCACCTCGCTCGGTGCCCTATCTCGGCAGGCCCTTGAGTACCTCGCGCAGGTGGCTCTTCGCCGTGGCATTCCGACGCCCGCCGACCCCTTGCTCCGCGACGAGCTTCTTCGGCACTCGCTCGTGGGCGCAGCGGAGAAGGACCTCGTCACCGAACTCGAAGACGCGGTGCGCGACGGTGACGACGACAAGATCGAGCGGATCCTCGAGACGTGGCAGGCAGCCCCTTCCAAGCCGAGCCAGGTGTGGGCACTTCTCGAATCGCTCCAAGCGCCCGCGCTTCAACACCGCATCTTTCGGACCGCGTTGACGGTCAACTCAAGTCGCTCCCTTCGGTGGCTGATCGATCAACCGCATCCGCAAGACGCCGACCTTCGCCTTCTTCAGATCGAAGCGATGATTCGCCGGGGGGAGTGCAAACGCGCGGTGGATCTGCTCGGCACCCCGGATGGGGAAGGTGCGATGCTTCTCGGGGAGGCGCTTTGCGGCGCAGGCGATCCCCACCGCGCCATCGAGGTGCTCGAGGCGGTGCAACCCGCTTCGGAACACCAGCGGATTCGGCGCGACCTGGCGATGGTGACCGCGCTGTTTCACGGGGATCGCAGCGTCGAGGCGCAGCAACTTCTGCGTCGTGCGGAAGCGGCGATCGCAAAACTGCCGGCGGAAAAAACGGTCGGTCTCGAAGCGCGCGCATCCGACATGCGCGTGCGCCTTGGATTGCGGCAGGCGGAGCCGGGGCAGGATGCTTCCGAGCGCCTTTTTCCGATTGAAGGTGCGATCGCGCAGAGCCTGCGCTTCGTGGCCGCTGGAAGCCTTCGGCGCTCGACTCGTCTTCTCGACACGCTCCAACGGGTCGACCTGCCCGCGGAGGGAAGCATCACCGTTCGCGTGATGCAGGGCGTGCTCCGCGTGATTCGAGGCCGCTACCGGGGCCTTCCTCAGCTCGCGCGCTCACTGACGCAAGAAGCCGAACAGATGGGCAACGCGACGCTCTACTATTGGGCGTACCTCCTCGAGCGTCTGACCACCCTCGGGGATGCGCACAACCATCCGGAACCGCCGTGGGCGGACGAAATTCCTCCGCCCACAGGAATCCCGGCGCGTTATCTCGCCGCGCTTCGCACAAGCCATCGAGCGCGCGCGGGGTTGCCGGTCGCCGACCACGAGCTTCCGCGCGCGGAGCCCGGCGACGGCCCCTTTGTCGAGTGCATCTGCAGCCTCACCGAAGCGAACGTGCGGCTGCTTCAGGGAGATGCGGAAGCCGCCGTCACTCTCGCGCGCGAAGTCATCGGACGGACCGTCGGACTCGGCTATCGCTTCTTTGAGGGCGAGGCGCTGTTGATCCACTGCTACGCCTTGCTCTCGGTGGGTGACCTCGAGCACCTGCGCGAAGCGATCGGCACCCTCGACCGAATCTCTCGGCGCTGGCGTTCCGAGCGCTATGCGACCCTCGCCTCACTCCTTCGCTGCGCGCTGCACCGTCACCCGGACATCGCAACGCTCCTACGCGTTGCGCACGAGGATGCTCGCTCGCCGACCGCAGCGCGGGTTGCACGCAACCTCCTCGGCGGCCCTGAACTCAACGACGCCCTGGACCAGACGATCGCACGCGGCGTCTCCAACAACTGGGTGGAAGGCGTGCAGAGCCTCCGCCGAGACGCGCCGGGCTGGGTCTTCGATCCGACCTCGCGTGTCGCTCATCAACCGCAAAAGACGCAGCCGCTGAGCCCGATGGACGTTCGAATTCTCGATGCGCTCTTTCTCGCTGGCGGGTCGCTCTCGCTCGAGGAGTTCGCGACGCGGGTGTGGGAGCTCGACGAGTTTCACCCGCTTCGCGACTCGAAACGTATCCACGTAGCGGTCCGCCGACTGCGCAAGCGAATCGAAGACACTCCCTCACAGCCGGTGCGGCTCGTGACCTTTCCGGAAGGCTACGCATTTGGCGAAGCAGTCGGACGCGTCGCTGGGCCCTGAGCTATTCCGAGAGGGGAACGCGCGCGAGACAAAAGGGCAGCGTGGGCATGAGCGTCCCGCCGAAGAGCTCGCTGAACTGGGTCTCCGTGATCAAGAGTTCGTCGCCGCGGAGAACGGCCGTCGCCGGTTCGTCGAGCCCGGTGGCGATCGATTCGATCCTCCCTTCGGAGCCCGTGACGCGTACCCGGTCCACTTCGCCGGATGCGTTTTGAATGACCAGGAGCGTGCCGCTCGCCTCGAGCGTCATTCCGTCGGCCGAAAGGATGTCTCCTCCGGCAAGGGAGATCTCGTCGACGGCGCCCGCCGAACCGTCGGCTTCCAACGCAACGCGGAAGAGCTCGCCGGTATCGATGCGTGCTGTGTAGACGGCGTTCGCGGGCTCATCGATCGCCACGCCGTTGAGGGAGAGCCCATCCCCTGCGAGCCCTTCGGCAAAGCGCTCGTCCGCGACCCAGACTTCGGCCGAATCGCCCGTGCGAACATCCGCCCGCGGAACGCGCCAGAGCTGACTGCCGCGCGAGTCGGTCGCAAAAACGCCGTGCGCCGCTGAAACGGCGATGTCGTTGCACAGCGCGCCGGTGCCCAGCGAATGCGTGACGACCACGGAACCGTCCTCCGGCGAAACGCCAACCAGGGTGCCCATTCCGTTGTCGAAGAGGCCGGAAAAGTCCGTCGAGCAGACCCAGTAGAGCGCAGCCGTCTCGTCGTAGCGAAGGCCGATCGCATTGGCGATCGCGGGTTCGGATGCCGGGACAAGCTCGGTGAACTCGTCGGCGCCGGCAGAGAGTACGACCACCCGCCCGGTCCCGGCGGACGCCACGGCAAGGCTACCGTCCGGACCGAGCGCAATTCCCTCGGGGTAGAACGAGTCCCCCGGAAGAGCGGGTCCGCTGCATTCGCGACCCGATCCGGAATCGACCGCGCCCGTGTCGACCGCGCCCGTGTCGACAGCGCCCGTGTCGACAGCGCCCGAATCGACTCCACTCGAATCGGAATCACACGCGGTGCTCGCCAATAGAACCATGACGGTGGCGTTGAAGGCTCTCATCCCATCCTCGCATCGCTTTGGGTTTCGGCGAAGCGTTCGCCCTCGCCTGCGGGAGCAAACCTAGGAAGCGGAACGACCCGCGAGAACCGGAGATCCTCGCGGTGTTTTGCCTAATCCTCCGCGGCGCTTCGCGGCGCTACTTTTCGACGAAGCGAAACTGTATGTGGCGCGCGTGCTCGGGGGGCTTTGCGGCCGCGAGTCCATCGAGGTCCACGTCCGGAACTCGTCTGCGATCCGTGCCGCGCGATCCTTTCATCCACCGTCAGCGTGTCGACACGCCGAGCATTCGCAGCTCACACCGATGACAGCCGCGTTTCTTCACCGTCCGTTCATGCACGGACGCCCGCCACACATGGCGCCGCGAGCACTTCCACCAATACGCATGGTGCGACGCGGGCAGCACGTCCTCGGGTCGCACCTTGCCGTTTCGCGTCGGATGCCACTGCGCCGCGACCTCCGGTGCGACCGTCGCCAGGCAGTTCGTCACCGACACCTGTCGCGCAGCGCAAAAAGGGCAGTCCGGGTAGCGGACGCGCTGCTCCACGCGACATTCCCACTCGTGGTCGGGACCTTCGCGGCACTTCCAGTGCACCACCCGCGCCGATCCGGAAGGCACATCCCGCGGAAGGAGCAACCCGTTCTTGGTGGGATGCCACTCCCGCGCGAGCGTGGGGTAGAGCCGCGCGAGGGAGTTCGTCACCGAGGCGCGTCGCCCAAGGCAAAAAGGGCACGCCGTTCCGCCCTTCTTTCGCGTTCGATTTCGAATCGCGCTCGCCCAGACGTGGTCGGGTCCCTCGAGACACTTCCACCACACACGGCGATTGGAGCCGGGCACGACCTCGTCCGGTCGTAGGCGCCCGTTTTTGGTGGGATGCCATTGAAGCGCGAGCGCCGGAAACTTCGCAGCGAGCGAGGATGAGGGCGCACTCTTCTGGCCGGCGCAGACCGGACAACCCGTACCGCGATGCGTTCGGCTGTGTACCGCAGCGCGCCAGACGTGATCTTTGCCATCGGGGCACTGCCAGAAGATTCGCTTGCCGGAACCCGGCAGGATGTCCTTGGGGCGAAGCGCTCCATTCTTCGTCGGATGCCACTCCGCAGCTAGCTCCGGGTGTTCTAGCGCCAGCGATCGAAGCTCACTCGCCCGGCGACCGCTGCAGTCCGGGCAGCCGCGACCGAGAACGGTGCGCGCGCGAACCGTCGTGCGCCACTCGTGCTTCGGGTCCTTTCGGCAGCGCCACACAACTGAGCGCGCCGAGTCGACCGCGACATCCTTCGGCGTACGATTGCCGTTTTTGGTGGGGTGCCACTCCTTCGCGATGCGGGGCCGTTTGCGCGCGAGGCTTTCGGAAGCGAGAACGCGGCGTCCGGAACAGAAAGGGCAGTGCGAGGGCCGCGTCGTTCGGTTCGCGACGGTGCCCTGCCACTCATGTCCAGGACGACCGCAGGTCCACCAGACTTTCTTCTGGGTTCCCGGCGTGACCATCGCGGGCGTCAGCTTGCCGTTCTTTTTCGGATGCCACTGGGCGGCGATCGCAGGAAAGCGTACCGCCAGCGAGTTGGTTTCGCTGACGCGGAGCCCGGCGCAGAAGGGACAGCCCGAACCTGCGCCGGTGCGGTGGTCGATGCGCGTCCGCCACTCGTGATCCGGCCCCTTCGGGCACTTCCACCAGACGCGCCTGCTGCTTCCGGAGGGCACATCCCGCGGACGAAGATCGCCGTTCATGGTGGGGTGCCACTCTTTGGCGAGCGCCGGAAAACGGCGCGCGAGGTTGTTGTCCTTGCTCGCGCGCATCCCGGCGCAAAAGGGACAGCCGCTCCCCCGAAGCGCGCGATTGGCGACCGAGGTCTGCCACACGTGATCCGAACCGGCCGGGCATTTCCACCACACGCGCCGGTTCGAACCCGGTTTGACGTCGCTCGGACGAAGCGACCCGTTTTTCGTCGGATGCCACTCCCGCGCGAGCTTGCGACGACCCGCGAGGGAGCGGCCCATCAGCCGCCGAAGCCGAAGTTCACGGAGCCACCGACGAAGAACCCGCTGAAGAGATCAAAGCCTCCCTCCACGCGGAACATCAGCTGGTGAATGGGCTTGATGCGGAGCGCGATGTGGGGGATCGACGCGCGAAACCAGAGGTTCGGAATGCTTCCCCCCTGGCTCCAGCGCCGCGCCTTTCGGCCGAAATGACCGCCCATGCCGTCGCGCGCCGGCGTCGGATCGCACCAGCCTTCGTTGCCGGTCACCGTCGCGTCCGGTGTGTTCACGCCCTCGCACCGCGCAAAGCGCCCAAAGCGTTCGGCGTCCGGCGTTGTGTCCGCCGGGTAGGCCTCGTCGCGAAACATGTCGCCGAAGACCACGCCGAGGCCGAGACCGATGCCGTACTGAAGCGACACGATGTCGTTGAACTCGGTGCCCCAGAGAAACGTCACGCCCGCGAAGAGCGCCTTCAGGTTCGAGTCGATGATCTCGGTCTCGAACTCGGGATCGTTGAGCCCGCGAAAGGCACCTTCGACGAAGTACGTCTGGTACCAAACGCTCGTGATGATGTCGAAGCCGTCCTTGCGATAGGTGAACTGAAGGCCGATCGCCGGGTTGTTCGTCGCCGTCGATTCCTCGGTGAAGAGATCGAGAATGAACGAAGGCGTGAAGTGGTGATTGTAGAACGCGCCCAGGAAATAGTACTGCCGCGAGGGGTCCTCGAAGGGATCCGTCGACGAGCGAATTTCCTCGCCGTCTTCCTCTTCCGCGAGCGCTTGCTCGTCACCGATAAGACCGCTGGTTTCTTCCGGGTTCGCCTCGGTCGCCGGATCGGCGTTCGGATCGGCGTTCGGATCGGCGTTCGGATCGGTCGTCGGATCCACCTCCGCCTCTCCCCCGGCCTCGGGGTCTGCCGCCGCTTCGACCTCGGCCTCCGACACCGTTTCTTCGGGCGCCACGTCCTCGTCGGCCGCCGCGTCCACGGGTGCATCCGCCGCAGGCGCCGCCCGTGAAGCCGCCGGTAGCGCAACCTGATCTTCCTCTTCGCTCACCTGCGCAAACCCCTGCGCCGAGCCCACAGCGAGTATCGCCAAAGCTAATAAGCTACGAACCATCACCAACCTCCCTCGATCCACCGAAACCATACCGCACTCGAGGGAGCGCGCTAGAATCACGAGCGATCTAGTAGCGAATGAAAAGGGCGAGTCCCAGTCCCGAGGGCGCGAGATGCACCTCCGGGCCTTCGTCGATCTCGGGCGCGTAGAGCGTGTCGCGCGGCGGTACATAGTCCGCGCCGCAGATCATTCCCCGCGCGAGCTCCCAGTCGCGAACCGCCTGCTGCGGCATGCTGAGAATGCGAAACTCACTCACGAGAAGCCCGCCGCCCACGAGGCGCGCAGTGAGCCACGCGTCCTCAAAGCGCACAGAAAAGTAGGTGCCCCAAAAGCTCGACCAGAGGAGCGGCACGAAGTGCGCCCCCGGACCACCACCGAGCTCCTGGCGACCGGCCCCTTGTTCGAGAAGCTCGAGGCCGTATCGAAGTCGAGCCTTTCGCTCCTCCGGCGTCGACGCGGGCGCGCGCCGAAATCGCTGCGGTGCGTACGCGGGGGTGTGCGGCATCACCAGGAGCTGAAGCCAGGTCAGCCACGCGCCGACGGTGCCGACCGTGTTGGGAAAGCGATCGCGAACGCGATCGGAACGCACTGCGAGAACGGTCTGCATGGTCGCAAGGCCGGTCCACAACGTGATCTGTCCGTACCACCACCAACGCGCGCGCCGCTTGGAGGCATCGAAGCGTTCCTGAAGCCACTCGTTGCGAACGCGGACCTCCACGTCGCTGAGGCGGTCGATGCAGTGGTAGGGATCCTGCGCTTCGACCTGGGGCGCGGCCGCAACCACGCACACGCCCACCAGCAAAACCCACCTCACCGGTCGACGGTACCTCAGAAGGCTGCTCATTACCTATCGTTCCGGCCCCGTTCCCAAAGACGAGGTACCTTGCGGCGAAGAGGAGGCGCCGTGCGTATCCAAGCCGACGAAGCAAACGTCCAGAAGGTCTTCGAGGAAGCCAAAGACCACGAAGCCTTTCGCGAGAGCCGCGAGATCGTCGCGCGCGGTGGTCAGCCGGCGCAAATGCTCCAGGTGATGACACTGCGTCCCGAACTCCTCGACGCGCTCGGTCAATTCAGCGAAGGGCTCTACCCCGGCGGGCTCCTCGAGCGGCGCTTGAAAGAGCGCGTCATCGTCAAAGCCTCGGAGCTGAACAACTGCCAGTTCTGCGGGTCGTCACACCGGGCGCTGATGGCGCGCCTCGGGCTGCTTTCCGCGCCGGATGCGCCGCTCCGTGAAGGAGGCGAAACCGAACGTGAACGCCTCGCTCTCGTCTACACGGTGGAGATGATGAACAACGCCAACGCGATCAGCGACGTGTTTTTCGAAGAGCTCCGCGGCGAGTTTTCGGACCCCGAGATCGTCGAGCTGACGCTCCTCGTCGGCTACATCAACATGCTCAATCTCTTCAACAACGCCCTGGGCATCGAATACCAGGACGAGTACGACGCGCTGCCGTGACCAGAGCACATCTCAAAAATACCGTCAGTCGATCCGTGGCTCGGGGGCGTGGGGCAGCGCGTCTACGAGCCGAGGAAATGCACGAGTATTTTCGAGCGTGAGAAGAGGGGGCTGGATCGCGGGTTCGTGCCGCGAAGCGGCGACGGTATTTTTGAGATGTGCTCTAGGCGCGCGCTACTGCTGCGGACCGTAGATGAGCTCGAGGTCCGGGCACGACCAGTCGCCGAGTCCCACTTCACCGGCGGCAATCTGAAGCACGCCTTCCTTCTCGTTGTCCGCTGCTGCGCCCGCTGCACGAAACGCGTTCTGGGCTTCCGCGCTTTGGAGGACATTGGCGACGGCCATCGCGTACGCCATCCGCCGACGCCCCGCATCTGAGCTGGACTCGGCCGCACCGGTTGCCGCTCGGCAAATCTGCTCGAAGTCCGCCGCGATCTGCGCCGCGTTGTCGGTCTCGCTCACCTCCGGCTCAGGGGCGACGGCCTCTTCGCTTCCTTCGGTCTCTTCCGCCGAGGTCTCGGCGGCAGGTTCGTCGGAGGTTTCGCCAGAGCCGCCGCAGGCGAGGAGGAGGGCCAAGAAGAGCGCACGCATGGGCCGTCGCATACCACAGCTGCCCGCGGGCGGTAGCCGCGATCGCAAGTTTCACACATGCGTTGCTAGAGCGCGCTCGCATCCGCCCAGGCATTCGCCATGCGGGCAAACGAAGGCGCCGCGTGCTCGCCGCCCCAGCCATCGGGAACCTCGGCGTAGACCACCACGACGACCTTCGGCGCGTCCGCGGGAAAGAAGCCCGAGAAGAGCGCCCCGCGAAGGGACCCGTCAACACGCGTCGTCCCGGTCTTGCCGGCGACCGGAACGCGAGCGGCCGCGGCCTGATGACCCGTTCCCTCGGGGCCTACCGCCGCGACGAGGGCGCCCTGCACGAACGCCGCCGTATCCTCTGAGAGCACGCGCTCACTCGAGAGCGACGTCCCGCCTCGCGCGATAACCGCATAGGCACGGGCCAGCGCAAGAAGCGAGGTTCGACCGCCGTGCGCACTGCGGACGAGCCCTGCATCCCCCTCCCATGCCGCGGCCGATTCCGTGTCGAGATTCAGACGCCGAAAGAGCGCTTCGATTTGTCCGACGCCCGCTTGCTCGGCGACTTTCGCTGCGCCGATATTCGACGAGTAGACGATCACGTCGCGCACGCTGATGGACTCGCGCGCGCGCCAATCCTCCACACGAAGTTCGCCCCGCTCCCATGTTCCCTCCTCGCCACTGAACATGGCGTCGGGATCCGCTCCTCCCTCGAGGGCTGCCGCAACGGTGAAGGGTTTGGCGGTCGAGCCGACTTCGATGACGTCGCTAGGCTCGAGACCCACCGAAGCGTGGCCGAGGACGTCCGCGCTCTCGACATCGAGGGCCAGCACCAACGCCCGTGCCGCCTCGCGTTCTTCGGTGAGGAACTGCACCTCCCGCTCGGCCGCCGCCTGAAGTGCCTCCGGCGAAGCCGGCGTGGATGGAGGC
>JBCDAA010000256.1:0-13218 GCA_039186435.1 Myxococcota bacterium
CTCCTGATCCGCCTGCGCGTAGAGCGAGAACGCTTCGCCTTCGCGCGCGATGCGGCTCTGCAGCGCGTTCAGCATTCCTGCGCCGGGCGGCGGCGCAGCAGGGTTCGTCATTCCCACCGAGTTCGGCGCGACGTACGGACGACCGAAGTCTCCGCATAGCGGCGCCGGATCCGGCGTCAGCTGCGAGAGCCCCGGACCCGCCGGCCCTTGCGCTCGTCGCCGGCCGCCACCGCAGCTCACTAGAAGAACCGCGCCCAAGAGCGCTCCCCAAACTCTCGCGTCCCTCATTGCTGGCGACCATAGGCGAGAGGGAATCGAACGCAATCGAGCAGTGCCCGCTTGCAAGGTCGTAGTTGGGAAACGAGGGTGCATGCGTAGCGTCGGCCCTTCGGAACACCGATGACGGAAAGGACCACTCCTCCGCTAGGTGTGAACCCTCGGAAGGAGGATGTCGCATTAATCTTCCCATTATTGCGACGCGGGGAGGCGGTCGACGTGCCCGCGCCGGAGCCGAACAAGGCCGGTCGCGTCGTCCGATCGTGCACGTTCACGATCGGCGCGCTGAGTGTTCCGGCCCGCGGCGTAAGGAGCTGGATGCAGCCAGCCTGATTTATTGACATCCCTCTGGGCCTCTCGCCTGGGGACACGGCACAAGCAGGAAACAACGCGCCGTTGCAGAGAATTCGAAGACATCCGACGGTCGGAGACGAATGCAGCCAGCCTGATTTGTTGACATCCCTCTGGGCCTCCCGCCCGGGGGGAGAAATACGGCACAAAGCAGGAAACAACGCGCCGTTGCAGAGAATCCGAGGGGCACGCACCCTCAAGTCCGTGACGACGCCGACCACCCGCCCCGCACGCCCCACGGCGGATTCGGCGCCGCGTCACATCGGGCGCTACGAACTGGTCGGACGCCTCGGCGCCGGCGGCATGGGCATCGTCTACATCGCCCGCGATCCGCAGCTCGACCGAAAGGTCGCCCTCAAGGTCCTGCGCCCCAACCAGAGCGGCGACACCAAAGCCCGCGCCCGCGTCGCTCGCGAAGCCAAAGCGATGGCTCGGGTCAGCCACCGCAACGTCGTCGGGGTCTACGACGCCGGCGTTTTTGAAGACGAAGACGGAGAGTCGCGCGTCTTCATCGCGATGGAGCTCGTCGAAGGCCAGGACCTTCGCGACTGGATTCGAACGCTCCGCGACACCGAGCGCTGGAAAGCTGGCGAAGCCACCGGCGAAATCCTCGACCGCTTTCTCGAAGCCGGCGAAGGACTCGCGACCGCCCACGACGCCGGCCTCGTCCACCGCGACTTCAAACCGGCCAACGTTCTCGTCGACGAAGAAGGGCGCGCCCGCGTCGGCGACTTCGGCCTCGCGCGCCCCCTCGAAGAGCGCGACGCACAAGCCATGACCGTGCACCTCGAAAACGACGCGCTTCCTCTCGAGGTCACCCGCACCGAAGACATGGTCGGCACCCCAGGCTACATGGCGCCGGAACTCTTTCGGCCCGCGCCCGCGGATGCGCTCAGCGACCAGTACGCCTTTTGCGTTTCCCTCTACGAAGCCCTCTACGGCGAGCGACCGGTCTGGGCCGAAACCTTTCCCGCACTCGTGCTCGCCACCCTCCAGGGCGTGATTCGCGAGGCGCCCGCCGCGCCGCCCGTTTCGCCGCGCCTTCGCAGCATCGTTCTTCGCGGACTCTCCACAAGCCCAGGCGATCGCTGGCCCGATCTGCGCGCGCTCCTCGACGCCCTTCGCCGCGAACGCGCCCGGCCCGCCCGACAGCGACGCTTGGCTGTCGTCAGCGGCGTTACCCTCGCGGTTGTTGGGACAGCCTTCGCCGCGGGGACGCTCCTCAACCTGGACGCCGTCGACTGCGACTCCACGAGCGACGCCCTCTCCGGCGTTTGGGATTCCGAACGGCGGAGCGGCATCGAAAACGCCATGCTCGGGGTGGACGTTCCGTTCGCCGGTCGAACCTGGTCCGCGACCGCCGCCCACCTCGACGAGTACGCCTCCGACCTCGAACACGCCTACCGCACCGCCTGCGAAGCAACTCACGTGCAGGGAACCCAAAGCGAAGCGATGCTCGACCGCACGGCCGCCTGCCTCGACCGCCGGCGACTTGCGCTACGCGTCCTTGGAGACGAGCTCGCGCAGCCGGACGCCTCCGTCGTCGAAAACGCCGCCGCAGCTGCGCAGTCGCTCCCATCGCTCGTGGCCTGCGAAGGCGCGATCGACGTCCCCACCCCACCCGCGGAAGCCGCTGAGGAAGTCGACGATGTTCGCAGCGCCGTCGAATCCGCCCGCGCCAAGGTCCGCGCAGGTCGCATCGACGCCGCAACCTCCACCGCCGAAGACGCCCGCACTCGCGCAGAGTCCATCGGGTGGCCGCCGCTCGTCGCCGAAGCTTCCCTGGTCCACGGCGAAGCCCTTCACGCGCGCGGTGATTTTGAGGGCGCCGCCCGAGCCCTTCGCGCTGCCGCCCTGGGAAGCATTGAAGAAGGGGACGCCGACCTCGTCGTCGAAGCGGCCACGCGTCTCATCGACGTCGCTGGTGTTCGCGGTTCCGAGCCCGCGGCCGGTGACGTCTGGGCCGACCTCGCAACCGCAACCCTTGCCCGCATCGGACGCCGCCCCATGGCCGAGGCCGCTCTCGCGAGTGAACGCGCCCGGCTCGCCAGCGCCGAAGGTCGCCGCGACGAAGCCCTCACCGAAGCGCGCCGCGCGATCGAGCTCGTCGAACGACACCGCGGCCCCCGCAGCCTTGCCCTCGCAACACCCCTCGCCCAGCTCGGCGACATCCTCGCCAAACTCCGCGACTTTCACGGCGCGATCGAACCACTCCAGCGTCTAAACGATTTGCTCGACGCCGAACTCGACCCCTCGCATCCCGATCGGATCGCCGCGCAGGTACGCCTTGCGGGCGCCTGGGCAGGGGCCGGTCGCCGCGAGGACGCGCGCACCCTCATCGATGAAGCGCGCGCCCTCGCCGTCGAATCCCTCCCCGCCGATCACCCCGTGCGCGCCCGAGCGCTGATGAAGCGTGGCGACATCCTCGCGATCACCGGCCACCCCGACGAAGCGATCCCCGAATACGAACAGGCGCTCGTCGCGGTTCGTGCAGCCTACGGCGAAGAGCACACCGAAGTTGCCCGCGGCCTACTCAACATGGCCGGAAGCCAGGCGCGGCTCGGGCGCATCGACGAAGCGATCGCTCTCTGGCGGCAGGCCCTCGCGCTCCGCGAGCGACTCCTCGGCGAAAACCACCCCGACCTCGCCATCGTCCTCCAGAACATTGGCTCCGTCGAAGTCGAACGCGGCCGCGTGAGCGAAGGGCTCGTCCTCCTCGCCCGCGCTCATCGCATTCGCTACGAAACCCCTGCAGCCACGCAGGCGCGCGCCGACATCGACTACTGGTACGGGCGCGCGCTCTACGAAAGCGGCGACCGCGATCGCGGACGACCCATGGTGGAAGCCGCGCTTCAAGCGAGCGTCGAAGGCGGCTACGAAAACCCCGCAAGCAACATGCGCGACTGGTTGGCGACGCACCCATAGCGCAAAACGCGCGCGCGAATTCGCCACGCGAGGAGCGGCTTTCGTCACGAAGCGCAAGTGATCGCGCGGATCGGGGTCTGGCCTGCGCCTTGCTCTCTGTGAGGAGTCCACAGCAAGGAGGTTTATCCCGTGGATCCGGTCGCCATCACTCTTCTCTGGGGGGCCGTCGCCTTTCTCGTCATTGCTCTCGGCGGGGTGGCGATGTTCGCCCGTTTTTATCGCAAGGTCGATCAAGGCCGCGCGTTGATCATCAACCCCTTTTCCGGCAGTCCCAAAGTCACCTTCACCGGCGGACTCGTCGTTCCGATCGTCGCGCGCGGCGAAGAGATGGAGATCTCCGTCAAAACGATCGAACTCGATCGACGCGGAAAAGAAGGTCTCATCTGCAAAGACAACATCCGCGCGGACATCTCGGTCACGTTTTTCGTCCAGGTCAACAAGACGCAGGAAGACGTGCTGAAGGTCGCGCAGCTTCTCGGTTCGAAGCGCGCCAGCGATCAGGCCACCATCGAAGAGCTCTTCGTCGCAAAGTTCGCCGAAGCGCTCAAGACCGTCGGCAAGCAGTTCGACTTCGCCGAGCTCTACCAGCAGCGAAACGCGTTTCGCCAAGCGATCGTGCAGGTCATCGGCGACGATCTAAACGGCTTCGAACTCGAGGACGTCGCGATCGATTACCTCGAGCAAACGCCCATCGAACTCCTCGACCGGGAGAACATTCTCGACGCCCAGGGCATCCGCAAGATCACCGAGATCACCGCGGAACAGAGCGTTTTCACGAACGAGCTCCGTCAAAAGCAGCGCATGGAAATCGGCGCGCAGAACCTTCAAGCCGACGAAGCGATCTTTCAGTTTGAGCAGCGCCGCGCGGAAGCCGAGGCGCGCAAGGACAAGCAGGTCGCCTCGACCCAGGCCCGCGAGCAAAACGAGGCCGAGCGCGTGCGGGACCACGAAACGAAGACGACCGCGATGGCGAAGATCCGTCATCAGGAGGAAGTCGCCGTCGCCATCGAAACGAAAGAGCGAGGCGTTGCGGTCGCCCAGAAGAACCGGGAGCGCGAGATCGCCGTCGAGACCGAGCGTGTCGAAAAGGCGCGCGCCCTCGAGGAGATCGGGCGCGAGCGCGAGACTGAACTTGGGCGCATCGCCAAGGATCAGGAGCTCGAGCAAAAGCGAAAGGAAATCGCCGACGTGGTGAGAACCCGCGTCGCCGTCGACAAGACCGTCGCCGAAGAAGAAGAGCGCATCAAAGATCTTCGCGCCCTCGCCGAAGCGAAGCGTCACAAGGAGACCAGCGTGATCACCGCCGAAGCCGCAGCCGAGGAAGCGCTCATCAAGCAGGTCAAAGCGGCCGAGGCGCGCGAGGCGGAAGCAAAGCTCGAGGCGCAGCAGCTGCTCACTCTGGCCAACGCTGAACTCGAGATCGCCGACAAGAAGGCGCAGGGTCAGCTTCGCCTGGCCGAAGGCGCGAAGGCGGAAGCGTCAGCAGAAGGCCTCGCCGCGGTGCAGGTTCGGGAAGCGAACGCGCAGGCCCTTCGTCACGAAGGGCTCGCGGAAGCCGAAGTCTCGCGGGAAAAGCTCCGTGCACTGGCGACCGGCGAAGAGGAGCGCGGCCTTGCCGAAGCGCGCGTCCGACAAGAACAAGCGGCGGCCGAGGAGCGCCAGGGCCTGGCCGAAGCCGTGACGATCGAGCGCAAGCTCAGCGCCGAAGCGACGGGGCTCGCCGAGAAAGCGAAGGCCATGCAGGCTCTCGACGGAGTCGGTCGTGAGCACGAGGAATTCCGGCTGCAGCTGGAAAAGCAAAAGGACGTCGAGCTCGCCCGCATCGCTGCGCAAAAGGACATCGCAAGCGCGCAGGCGACGGTGATGGCCGAGGCGATGGGTAACGCCAACATCAACATCGTGGGTGGCGACGGCGCGTTCTTCGACCGCTTCGTCAACGCGGTCTCCCTCGGCAAGTCCCTCGACGGGGCCCTCGATCACTCCGACTCGCTGCGAACCCTTCTCTCCGACTATCTCGAGGGCGAAGGAAGCCTGCCGGGCGATCTCAAGGAGGTGCTCAGCCGCCCTGCACTCACTGCCGGCGCAGTCCGCGACCTTTCGATCGGAGCGGCGCTCACCAAATTCATCGCAAACGCGGACGGCGCAACGCGCACCAAGCTCCAGCAGCTCCTGGCGCACGCCAAAGAACTCGGTCTCGACAGCTAGATGGCGCAGACGTCAACAGCGCCCGAGGTGGACGAGCGCAGCTACGGCATCCTTCGACGGCGTCTCACCACGCTCTCGAAGGAGCTCGCCGCGAGCGTGCAGCGGCTCGACGAAACGCGTCGCGCCATCTTCGGGGAGCAGGCCTTCGCCCTCGAGGCGGAACTCCGCTTCGAGACGGCTCTTCCCTCGGTGCTTTGCGACATCGCGACCGTCGGAGACCGCGTGATCCTGGGCCACAACCCGGGGACCGAACGCCCGGACCCAGCCGACGTGCTCCAGATCCACGGGCTTCAGATCGACGGGCTTCAGATCGACGGGCTCGAGGTCAACGGGCTCGAGGTCAACGGGGACTTCGGTCTGCTCGATCCCAAGTTCGAGAAGGACTTCCGAGAGCTGTACCGCTATTTCGCCAACGCGCGCCTTCTCCGTCTTCAGCGAACACCAGACCGCCTCCTCGCGATCTTTCAACTCGGCGCCGGCGAGCGAAAAGTCTTTCGTTGGCATCTCCAGCCGGACGGGAGCCTCCGCTACCTCGACAATCGCGGCGACGAAGACTGCGTCCATCTTGCGCCGCACGAATTTGTCTGGTGCCCAACGACGCGGCAGGAGCAGCGAAGCGGGCGCTTCCCGCACGTCGCGATCGAGGATCGCGTTTTTGTCGGGGTCGTGCAGGGCCGCCTCGTGTTCAAGACCGAGGACGACACCGACACCGAGCACGGCGTCCTTTCGGAGTCTCTCGACCACGCCAACCAGGTCATCGACGACTGCGAGATCGAGCACGCGCTCGTCGGTCCCTTTCTTCTGCTCCGCGTCCTGCCCTTTCGCGAGCCTCGCCCGCGCTACTACGTCTTCGCCCGCGACAGCGTCACGCGGATCGACGCGCTCGGCAGCGCCTGCCGGCTTCTTCCCGACGGCGAGGGCATCCTCTTTCCCGGCGGCGTATTTCTGCGGAGCGGCGAACTCCGCGCCTTCGAGCGCGCTACGACCGAAGGGATGGTCCTGGATCGCGTCGTCGCATCTCCCGGGGGCGAAGACTTCCTCTACGCCTTCCACCATCCGGCGAGCGGACGCTACGAACTCCTGGTCTACAACGTGATTCGCAAAGAGGTTCGCGCCCCGCTTGAGGCGGACGGGTACTGCCTCCTCTCGGGCGGTGCGATGATTCGCTTCATCGGAGGAGGCGAGCCCGCGCAGACGCACACGGCGCAGCGCTGGGCGACCCCTTTTGGCGCGGAGGAGGCACGACACGACGACTCGTTTCTCGGAAGAGTGGGGAACGCGAGCATCGTCCGGGGGATTGGCGAAATGGTGGCCATCCGCCGCCTCGCCACCCGCGAGTCGCAGGAGGGCTACGCCGAGCTCAAGCGCGCCCTCGAGCAGACCCTGGACGGCCACTACTGGCTCAAGCACCAAGAGCTTCACGACGTTCGGGCAATCTTGAGCACCATGCTGAAGACAACTCGTGACGTCGTCAGCGAGTTCGAAAAAGTCGCGGCGCAAAGGGCGCAGGCTGCGGCGCTCCTCGCCGAGGCTACGCAGGCGCAGGCGCAGGTTGTCGCGGACGCGAGGGCAACGCCGAACACGATCGATGACTACGCGGGTTCGATCGCGCTGCTTCGGCGGTGTCAGGGTCGCCTCACCGACCTTCGAGACGCGGCCCACATCGACCTCTCGGCCCTCGAGTCGCTAAGCGACGAGCTCCGCGGAGAAACGCAAACCCTCGAGACCAAGTGCGCCGCACTTCTCGGCGACGAGGCCGCGTGGGCCCCGATTCAGAACGCGCTTCATGACGCCCACGAGACGATCGCGAGGGCGTCCCGCTACGCCGAGCTTGAAGCGAGCGCATCGCGCGTGGAAGAGCTCGGCGAGCGCCTCGACATTCTTAGCGAGTTCGCCCAGGCGCTCCCCCTGAACGACGCCACCACCCGAACGCGGATTCTCGAACTCATTCAAGTCGTGTTCGCACTCTTCAACCGCGTTCGTGCTGCCCTTCGCACTTGTCAGACCACCCTTCGAAAAGCCGAACACAGCGCCGAGTACGCCGCGCAGATCGCGCTTCTCGATCCCGCGGTTGCGTCCGCGCTCGCCGTCGTCAAAGCGCCCGAAGACTGCGACCCGCAGCTCGCGCGTGTCGTTCTCTTCCTCGAAGAACTCGAGACTCGCTTCGGCGACGACGAGGACTTTCTCGGCGAGATTCTCGACAAGCGGAGTGACGTCCTCGAGACCTTTCGCGTTCGCAAGCAAACGCTCCTCGAAGAGTCTGCGGCGCGCGCCACCCGCTTAACCGCTGCCGCCAAGCGAATGCTCCAGGGAATCGCACATCGCCTACGTCAGCAGAGCCCTGAGGACCTCGAGGCAGAGCTGCAGAGCGATCCGATGATCGCGAAGTTTCGGGACCTCGTGGCCCGGCTTCGGCCCCTCGGCCATCTCGCTGCCGCGGACGAACTCGAACAGGGGCTCCGCCGCGCGCAGCAGGAGGCGCGACGAGCGCTCCGGGAACGCGAGGACCTTCACGAAGGCACCGGCCTCAAACTCGGCGAGCACGTCTTTCGCATCAATCCCTATCCCCTCGAGCTGACGATGGTCCCGGTCGAGGGCCGGATGCAGCTACACCTCAAGGGCACCGACTTCTACCAGGAGGCCCCGCCCGCCTTTCGGGAGACGGCGCCCCTCTGGTCGCGGCCGCTCGTTTCCGAGAGTGAAGAGGTCTATCGCGGCGAGTTTCTCGCCACGCGAATCTTCTTTGCGGCCGAAGAGGGGCAGAGCGACCTGACGCTCGCGGATCTCGCGCGCCTGGATGCGGACGAACTCCTCGCCGTCGTTCAGCGAGTGTCCGATCCGCTTCACCGCGAAGGCTACGAACGCGGCGTTCACGACGCCGACGCCGCGCTGATTCTTCGCGCGCTGCTCTCCCTCGACGAGCGCGCAGGCCTGCTCCGGCACTCCCCGGCGGCCCGCGCTCTTGCGCTCCTCTATTGGCACGCGAGCGCGGACGACTCCCTTCATCGGGAAGCCGTCAGTCTGGGGCGCCTCCGCGCACGCTTTGGCGCCGTTCCAGAGAGCCGTTTTGCGACTCGCTTGAGCGATGCGATGCGCGACTTTGCGAGCGTGACCGGCCTCGCGGACTTGCTTGTGCTGGACGATCATGAACTCGCCTCGGCCGCAACGTACCTCGCCGCGGAACTCGCAGCGGAAACGCCGCGCTTCGTGCTCTCGGCTGCCGCGGACGAACTTCGCCGCGAGGTTGGTCCCGACGCCCGCCTCGCGTCCCACGACGTCGCGAGCGCGCTCTCTCTCGCCCTCGCGTGGACCGCCGCGTTTGCAGACGCTTCAGACGCTGCGCCTTCTGGAAACGCTGCGCCTTCTGGAAACGCTGCGCCTTCTGGAAACGCTGCGCCTTCTGGAAACGCTGCGCCTCCAGGGGTGGTCCTCGAAGCCTCCGCCGCGCTCGTCGGACCGGACGCGCGGCAGGTCTCCGTCGCCGAATCCTCGACCGAAGTTCGCGGTCTTCGCGGGCATCATCGGCGAATCCAGCAGGGTTGTTTGACGCTGGACGTCGCGGAGACTCGACTGCGCCTTCGGCGCTTTCATCACGACGCAGTGCCCGCCTTCGAGCGCTACCAGGAGCTTCGTCGAGACATCCTCGCGGATGCGGCGGAGCGACTTCGACCCGCGCAGTTCCAGCCACGTGTGCTTGGAGGCTTCGTGCGAAGTCGCCTTCTCAAAGAGGTTTACTTTCCGCTGCTCGGCGATCACTTCGCGAAACAGCTCGGGGCGACGAATCGTCCTCAGGTCGACACGAGCGGTCTGCTCTTGCTCATCTCACCGCCCGGGTACGGAAAGACCACGCTGATGGAGTACCTCGCAAGCCGCCTCGGTCTCGCGTTCGTGAAGGTCGACGGTCCCGCGCTCGGAAGCGAGGTGCGATCCCTCGACCCGGCGGAAGCTCCGAACGCGGCGGCGCGCAAGGAAGTGGAAGCGATCAACCTCGCCTTCGAGATGGGCAACAACACGATGCTCTACCTCGACGACATTCAGCACACCCATCCCGAGCTCCTACAGCGCTTCATCTCGCTCTGCGACGCGCAGCGACGCATCGACGGAGTGTTTGACGGCCGCGCGAAGACCTACGACCTCCGCGGCAAGCGCTTCTGCGTCGTGATGGCGGGCAACCCGTACACGGAGCGGGGCGGGCGTTTCCAGATCCCCGACATGCTGGCGAGCCGCGCGGACGTCTACGACCTCGGCGAGGTTCTCCAAGGCTACGAGGGACTCTTCGAGCGCAGCTATCTTGAAAACGCGCTGAGCTCGAACCCGTTGCTTGCGCCTCTGGCGGCCAGGGAGCCGGACGAGGTCGATGCACTCCTCGACGCCGCGTCAGGACAGCCGGCGGACGTTGGCGCAGCGGAGGCCGATACGCTTCGCGTCCTTCGCCAGCTCGCCCAGGTGCAGCGAACGCTTCTGCGGGTGAACGCCGCCTACATCGAAAGCGCCGCCCAGAAGGAGGACTACCGAAGCGAACCGCGCTTTCAACTCCAAGGGAGCTACCGCGACATGAACGCGATCGCGGCGCAGCTCGCCCCGACGTTGACGGAGGACGAGGTCGAGCGTTTGCTCGACGAGCACTACCGCGGGGAAGCGCGCATTCTCGGCGGCGACGCGGAGCAGAACCTCCTGAAGCTCGCCGAGCTCCGAGGCCGCCTGAGCGACGACGAGCGGGCGCGCTGGAATGCGATCAAGCGCGAGTTCTGCCGTCGTCGCACACCGGAAGACCCCGCGCTTCGGGTGACGCGGTCCCTCAACAGCATCGCCGATCAACTACGCGAGCTCGTGCGACTCGCCGCGCCGGAGGGTTCCCATGGATGAGTTTGTCGCAATCGTGCTCGCCTACCCGACGTTCATCTATTCCTTGTTTGCGAGCGCCGCCCTTCTCTACTGGCTGATTTCGCTCTTGGGGCTCGGCGTCGACGCGCTTGCGGATGCCGACGTCGATTTTGCGATCGATGTGGACCTGGACGTTGGCGCGGACGTGGACGTTGGCGCGGATGTGGACGTTGGCGCGGATGTGGACGTGGACGCAGGCGATGCGCTCGAGGACGCGTCCGCGGACAACGTTCGCTTCGGCTCGATCGCGGGACTCCTCGGCGCACTCCGACTTCGGCACGCCCCTCTTTCGATCACGATGAGTCTTCTCTGGTCGACCGGGTGGCTGCTCTCAACGATCGGTATGATTTACCTCGCACCGGAACTCGGGGTACTCGGCCCCACGGTGGTGGGGGTCGGCGCACTCGTGCTCGCGATCCCGCTCACGTCCGCAATGACCTATCCTCTGCGGCCCATCTACCGAGTGCAGCGCGGCACGCAACGTCGCGATTTCCTCGGGCTGACGGCGATCGTGCGCAGCAACGCCAACCCAGGAGACACCGTTCAGGTCCGGCTGCTCGGCGAACACGCTGGAACTCTGCTGCGCGTCCGCGTCGACAGCGGCGTCACGAAGGGCACGGAGGTTCTGCTCGTCGACTATGACGAATCAGGACGCTATGTCGCCGAGCCGATGGCAGAGTCTCCGGACAGCGACGCTCGGGGCTGACCGGCATCGTCCGATCACCGACCCCCCTTGACCGTCTGGCCTCCGAGGCGGTGAACCTCCGTCGGTGAAGTGCGATCAGAAATGCCGCATCAAATGGGCTTCTGCTCGCGCCACGAACTCTTGCACCAAAACCGATTTGCCGCCCGCACTCGGGTAGGTCGCGTACACGACGCCTCTTCGAAGGACCACTCTTCAAGGATCGGAACAAGGCCCTTCGCGCGCGCAGTGCTTTCGAGATACCCGCGGCCGCAGGGCCCGATGCCAATCCCGGCGTGGAGTGCAGCGGAGAGAATCGCACCGCTCCTACTCTGCAGTCCGCCTTGAACCGCGACTGTGACATTGTCGCCCATGCTATTCGTCAACGACCACACGTCGCGAAGTCGGTCGGGCGCCCAGAGCAGACACTCGTGGTTGGCGAGGTCGTCTGGACTCGATGGCTTGCCGCACCGTTGAATATAGGACTCGTGCGCCGCAAGCTTCGCGTGCAGGACGTGGATTCGGCGACGTACCTGCTGCGATAGCTCCGGGCGGTGAACGACGAGCTGTACGTCTTGGCCCTCCGCGACCAAGTCGAGGGGACGATCCTCGATCGTAAGCTCGAGACGGACCTTCGGATGGTCGCGAAGGAGCGCGCCCGTCCACGTCGCGACTTCGATCTCGTAGCTCGGGACCACGGCTCGAAGAAACCCGGAGAGTTCGTCCGAGGGCGGCGCAAGGTCGCGCTCCACCCGGGCCGCCAACTCCAACCACTCGTCCGCGCGCCGTGACCAGCTTCCGTGAGCGAGAGCGCTCGGGTCGTTCGATTCAGGAGCAGAACGCCAAGGGCTCGTTCCAAACGCTCGACCTTTCGACTGATTTGCTTGGTGGTCGTCTGGAGTACCCGGGCAGCAGCCGTCAGCGAACCTGAGTGAACAGCTTGGTGAAAGGCCTGCACATCGTCGGTCCTTATGTCTGGATAGGACATAGTATGACCCTTTTTATGACACTTACGGACAGTCCGTAAAAGGAGCAGAACGGTTCCGCGTCCACAAGACGCAGAGGAGGTTCTCAATGGTGTTGATGTACGTGACCGTCGTTCCTAACCCGGAACACATGGATGATCTCGCAGCGTATTCGGAGGCTTCGGGAGCGCTGCTAAAGGGAGCGGGCGGGGAGGTCATCACCCGAGCTCGAGTCACCGGTTCGATTCACGGCAACCCAGCCGCCCCTATGTTCATGGTGATGCGTTTTTCGTCCGAAGAGCGCATTCGCGCGGTCTTCGAGAGCGACGCGTACAAGACGCTCATCCCCAGGCGCGAGCGTGCGTTTCAAGCGCTCAGCATTTCGCTCGTCGAAGAGTTCTAGGGACAGCGACGCTCGGGACTGACCGGCATGCAGCGACCGAGGGGCATCACGCAGGCGTACCCGTTCGGACAGCCCGATCCGCACGGCTGACCCATGGGCGTGCCGTGGCGATCGCTGTAGGTCGTTCCGTTGATCGTAAAGGTCTGACACCCCTGCGGCGGCGGACGCTGCGCGGGCGGACGCTGTCCGGGCGGACGTGCCGCAGGCGGCTGGCCGGGCTGACCCGGCTGCGCTCCAGGACTGCCGGGCGCCTGCGCTTGCGGCGGCGGCATATTTTCGATGGCGTCGAGCACCGAGCGTCGGGTGTTGGCGATGTCGCTTCGGATCTGCTGCTGGTTTTGCTGGATCGAGTTCAGATGCGTCATCTCCGCCTGATGTCGCTCGATCGAGCGCTGCTCCATCTCCCGCAGCTGCGTCATCATCCGCTGCTCCATCGCGTCGAGGCGCCGCTGCTCCGCTTCCGCCGTCAGCTGCCGGTCCGGCGGAAAGCGCCAGCCCACCAGCGCCCGATCCACAAACGTCAGATA
>JBCDAA010000257.1:0-13144 GCA_039186435.1 Myxococcota bacterium
CGAGAGTTCCAAACGGGTGGAGCCAGGTACTGCGGTCGGCCCGTCGGTGCTCGCTTCAACCTCGCCAGCGACCGTGACGTCAACGCGCCCTGACGCATGAATCACGACACCGAGGGCATCCAGAAGGCGCCGACCGGGCCGGGCTTCGCGAACCGGACTGAGGACGAACGACGCAAACCCGTTGCAGCGACCGTCGTCCCCGCAGCCGTGCTGGTCGACCGTTGTTCCCGAGGGCGTCGGCGTGAAGCGCGCCTGAAACTCCGCGCCGAGCGCGAGTGGCAGACACTCGTTGCTCACCACCGCAAAGGGGACGTCGCCTCCAAACTCCGTGAGGGCGTTGTCGTCCACGCTCGGTAGAAGTCCGGTCGCCTCCGTGCTCGACCAGGAAGCCCGAAACGTCGCGGGCGTCATGGGCCAGGTGTCGTCCTCGTCCGGCCAGCCATCGGGAACCGTGACCGAATCAGCGCCACAGCACTCCACGGGTTCGTCGGGGTCGGTCGCCCGCGACGCGCAGTCGTAGTCGTTGCAGTCGACGAGACCGTTGCCGTCGTTGTCGACGCCGTCCGCGCACTCCGTCTCGACCGCGAGCCCGTTTCGGCAGACGCACCCCTCGTTGCACGCCATCTCGTCACAATCGGGGTCGCGACAATCCGTCAGGCCATCCCGGTCGTTGTCGATCCCATCGTCGCACATACGCTCGCTTGGCATCGCGCCGTCCGTGGCGTCCGCGGCATCCGCGTCAAACCCAACGTCGGGGCGATCGACGGGCGCGTCGCGCGGCGCATCCTCGACGCCCGCGTCCGGAATCTCCTTCGGCTCGTTGATGAGCGTGCAACCCAGAAGCAGCAACCACGGGAGTACGCGCATCAGAACGCCCCCCGAAGAAGGAGTCCCCCACCTTGGCGAGACGCGGCGACGTCGATCGTCGCACGGGATTCCTCGCCGCCGCGGTTGAGGAGGTAAAGCACGACTGTGGTGAGCGTGAGCGCGCCCGCAACGCCGAGCACGATGTCCGCGGCGCGGTTGGCGTCGTTCACGTCACTTCGTTCGGCACCATCGCAGCTCTCGCGAGTACACGAAGCGTTGAAGTCGTTTCGCATCTTACGGGCGCGCCCGGCAAGTGCGGCCCAGGTCACCGCCGCCGCCGCACTCACCCCGAGCATCACGTGAGGCGCTGCGCCGAGCGGACGACCTTCCTCCTCGAGCACCACGCTCACGCGCGCAGGCTGCTCGAGCTCCGCCTCGATGGACCCTTCGTAGGGCTCGTAGCCGTTCGCTTCGACCGTCAACCGATGCGAACCTGGCGAGACCTCCGTTCGAACCTCGCGACCGCGTCCGGCGACCTCCCCGTTGATCGACACCATCGCGAGGCGATTGCTCCGGACCACGAGAAGCACGGCGCCCACCGCTCCCGCGTCGAGGCGAATGGTCTGCGGCTGACCGATCTCAACCTCAAAGCGCAGTTCCGTCGTGCTCCGCCCAGGCACCTCAAAACGCGCGAGATGCGGACCCGGCGGGAGGTTCACCGTGCCCGGCTGCACCGCTTCGCCATCCAGGGTGAGCTGACCCTCCATCGGCGTCTCGAGGGTGACAGCAACCGGTCGCGGCGTGAGGGTTTGCTCGACCTCTCGCTCCTCGCCGATCACCGCCGTGACCCGCGTTTCGCTGTCCTCGTAGTGCGGATGTCGGAAGAAGAGAGTGTGGTCCCCCGGCGGAAGCGCGATGCGAAGCGGGGTCTGCCCGCGGGCGGCAAGATCGAGGCGATCGACAAACACCTCCGCGTCCGCGTTCGACGCGATCGAGACGATCGCGATACGAGGCGCGATGGCAGCCACGCGAGCCGCGCCTTGCTGGCGCTCCTCCTCGTCGAGCCCGGGAATACCGAGGTACTCCTGGTAGTAGCCAAACGCTTCCGCGGGTCGATCCAGTTGCTCGAGCACGAGCGCCGCGTTGAAAAGCGCGTTTCGACTGCGAACGATGCGCAGGGTTGAGACAAACGCTTGGAGCGATTCCTCGAGGAGCCGGCGTCGGCGACGACCTCGCGCACGCCCCGCCTGAGAGAGGAGCTCATTGCCGCGATCGAAGAAGACGCGCGCCTCCGCATTGACGTCGGTGGTCTGTGCCTGGGCGACCGACTCAAAGGAAAGCCCCATCACGATCAGCAACGTGAGGGCGGCCCGACCAACCGGGCCCTTAAGCAAGAAAGACATTCGGACAAAGAGGGTACTGGCTAAAGGTCACAAGGTCATTCGCGGCTGCGGGAGGTCGCTCATTCGAGCCGCGCCGGCCGCGCGTCGCCGAAGCCGCTGCTCCACACGTCCGCCCTCCTCGGGCACGACGTCGACCTCGGCCGCTCGAAAGCCCGCTCGCTGATAACGCACGGTGATCGATACACCGAGCGGAAGCGACGTCTCGAAAGGGGTCGTCCCGAGCTCCTCGTCGCCACGAAACACCGTGGCGCCGGACGGGGTCGAGGCGAAATGCACAAGCGCGTTCGTCGCCGGCAAGTCCATCCCGAGGGGAATCTCGACCGGCGGAGTCTCCTCTTGGACCTCGACGTCGGCGGACGGCGCAAAGGGCGGTTGTGCAGCCAGTGCCGGCGACGGCGGTGACTCCGGATCCGGGCGCAAAATGAGCAGGCCGGCAATTCCGAGAATCACGACGACCGCCCCAGCGACCACCATCGGCATCACGCTGCGTCGCGCCGGTTCTGCGGGCGGCAGCGAAACGAGCCGCTCTGGACTTACTCCGACCTCGGGCGCAGCGGCGACCAGCGCCGCCTCAAACAACGCCATGGTCTCGAAGCGATCCCCCGGCTTCTTTTCTAGCGCGCGCATGATCGCGGCATCCACACCGCTCGGCAGATCGCTTCGTCGTCGCTGGGGAGCCTCCGGAACTTCGTTGCCGTGTTTCCAAAGCAGCTGGAAGTAGTTCCCGCCTTCAAAGGGCGGACGGCCCACAAGCATCTCGTAGAGCATCACGCCGAGCGCATAGATATCAGCGCGGTGATCGACATCGGTCTCGCCGCGCGCTTGCTCCGGCGACATGTAAAGCGGGGTTCCGACGAGTTGGCCGGTGCGGGTCATGCGCACCTGCTCCGCCTCCGCCGACTTCACCTTCGAAATCCCAAAGTCGAGAACCTTGACGAAGTCGGCCTCCCGCTTTCGCACGATGAAAACGTTCTCGGGTTTCAGGTCCCGGTGAATGATCCCGCGCGCGTGGGCCGCCTCCAGCGCCTGGCAGATCTGGTAGATGATCGGAAGCGCACGTTCGAGGCGCATCGGTCCTTCTTCGACCAGATCCGAAAGGCTGACCCCCTCGAGCATCTCCATCACGAGGAACACGCGACCATCGTCGGTCGTGTCGAAGCTCACGACGTCGACGATGTTGTCGTGGTCGATGCTCGACGCGGTCTGCGCCTCCATGAGCAAGCGATCGATCGCCTGCTTGTTCGCGGCTACCTTTTCCGAAAGCACCTTCACCGCGAAGGGCTTGTTGAGATGGATGTGAACGGCCATGTAGACCGTGCCCATGCCGCCTTCGCCGATTCGGCGGTCGACCTTGTAGAGGCCGCTCAACACCTGACCGATCATCGGATCGGGGCCGTCCGAAACCTGTTCGCCCTCGCGAACGATCGTCGGCTCGGGGCGACCCGAAAACTCATGACCCATCGTCGTTGCAAGGGCCGCAGGGTCGGTGGACCGAGCGTCCGGTAACGCTTCGTCGGTGCTTTCCTCTGGTGTGCGCTTGGCTTCCAGCGGGACCCTCCGAGGCAGAAGCCTACCACGGGGTGGGCGAGCCACCCACACGACGGAGTTGTGCGAAAACGCCACATTGGAGCGAACCGAAACCTGACTTCTGCGCCAGCCTGAGCCACCGCATTCCCAGGCCGAGAGCGATGCATCCTCCGTGCCGCAAGAGGCGCGCTACGGACGGCGCGCTACGGACGAAAAAGCACCCCAAGAACGACGACGCTCTGCGCCGCGCTCATGCCCTCCAGCCGCCACTCCCCGTCGCTCCGCTGAAGCCACAGCGTCACGCCGAATCGTTCCACGCGTATCTCGTTCCGGAGCGAGCCCACGCGAGCGCCGCTGCCCCACGCGTCGGAAAGCGCGCGCAGACGTCGAACGGTTTCGTGAACCTCCGGGGAGCGGAGTGCAGCGTAGACCAGATCGACAACCACAAGGCGACATCGACCCGCCCCGATTCGAGTTGTGGTGGATGTGGTCTCACCGGAACACCGAGTGTGCACGGGCGACAACAGACCTTCGGAACGTGGGCTCTATGCGAGGCATTCGTGCATGGAACGGCGGTTGCTCTCTTCGCATTCGAATGCTCACAGTCCGTACGAAACGACGCGCATCCGCGGTCGTGCTTGGCCATGTTGCGCTCACCTGGTTCGCGGTCGCGTTTCGAGTCGACGCGTTTCCGCTCACCTGGGCTCCGATGTACAGCGTGCTCGCGTTTGAGGACGTGATCGTCGTGCGTGCGTGGAACGACGAAGACCTTTCCCGAGGGCTTGTCGGACGGCGTCGCAACGGCGCGCGGGAACTCGTAACGCGACGCGACTTAAACCTGCCGCGTCTCGCGTTTTGGCGGCTGTACTACGAGCGCGCGTTTGGGCGCGATCCGAACAAGCTTCTTCACGCGAACGCGCCCTTTGAGCGCCGCATTTTCGGCCCACCCGGAAACGCGAACTGGGAATGGCGAGTGCTTCGGAGCGTCAACCAAACGCTGGGACGCGCGGAGGCCGACGACACGTTTTTGGTCGAGCTGCGAGTCCGCGCCCAAACGCATCGCTTCGCTCGCACTACTCTTCGTCATCGCTCGAAACCCGAGGTGGCCATCCTTCGCTGGAACGACGCGTGGAGCATGAATCGTGAGCCTCGTTGAGACGATCGTCGCGCGGTGGAACCGCTTTCTCTTTACAGGCTACTCGGCGGAGAGCCTCGGCGCGCTCCGGGTTTGTCTCGGAGCGGGCTACCTCCTCTTCTTGGGCACCCAGTTCTACTCGTTTCTCACGATCGAACCGGCCGGAGCGCACTGGGTCTTTAGCGAACGGGTCTGGTACGTCGCTGCGTTTGACGGGAGCGCACACACACCTGCGATCTCTCTGGTTGTCCTCGGCGTGCTCTTCGTTGCGACGCTGAGCATGACCCTTGGCTGTCGCACGCATATTTCGGTTGCGGTGGTTCTCCTTGCGAGCGTCTACCTTCGCGGCATCCGCGACAGCATGATGGGAGACACGCACCACCGCTTGTATCTCTGGGGCGCGGTGTTCTTCTTTCTGCTTCTCTCCCCGTGCAACCGCGCCTACGCGCTGGACGCTCGTCACCTTCGAGGCGAAGTGCCGGAGTGGAGCGCAAGCTGGCCGATCAAGGCGATGCAGCTCTACACGGTGTCGTTCTACTTCTGGTCGTTCCTCGCAAAGCTGCGCGTCTCCGGGGGCGACTGGGCCGCGGGCGCCAAGCTGCAGGAAATGCTCCTTCGCAGGTCGGTGATGTGGGGGCTCAACGAGGAGGGGGAACCCGTCCGAAATGCCCTGGCTTTTCATCTCGCCCACCATCCGGCATTGCTCGCGATCCTCGCCGTCGGCGTGCTGCTGCTCGAGGCGAGCTTTCCGGCGGTGCTCTTCCTTCGAAGTCAGCGCGTGCGCGTCGCGTTCCTCCTCGTCGTCACCACGTTTCACCTCGTGAACTTCGTCCTGCTCTACGTCGGCTTTGTCCTCATGCCGCTGCTCTTTGTGATCTTTGTCGACGTTGAACCCTTCGTGCAGCGCGTCGTTCGCTTCGTTCAGCGGGGCGGTCGCGTTCGCGTTCCCAACAGATAGTCAAAGAGCGGACTCGAGATCCCGAACCCGCGTTCCGGTCGTGCGTGGTGCGCGAGGTGGTGTCGACGCAGCGCGCGCAGAATCCGGCCGCCGCCTGTTTCGTGGTGAATGCGGTAGTGAATGGCTTCGTAGGCGAGATACGCGAGGGCGGCACCGGCCGTGACCGAGGTCCAGCTTGGTGTAAGGACGGACGCAACCGCGGCGATCACTCCCAGCGCGCTCGCGATCTGCCAGGGCGTAGCCACGATTCGCCCTTCGTCCATCGGACACGCGTGATGATGCTCGTGCACCACGAAACGCACGCCGCGGGCTGCCTGAGAGTCCCCGGGGAGATGAAAGAAGAAGCGGTGCATCAGGTACTCGAGCAGGAGCCAGCTGACCGCGCCCGCGAGGGTCTCAGGACCGATCGGCGCCAGCGCGATCAGCGGCGGGAGCCAAAAAAACGGAAGCCACGGCGGGGAGCGAAAGAACGCCTCCATCACGGCCGGACGGAACATTCGCAGCGGAGGATCCCGACGACCCGACCAGCCTTCCGCAACCAGACGCTCGCTCTCTGGCGTGAGCACGTGGGAAGTGTAGCGTGGCTCGTCTCGAAAAAATTCCGAGGGCGCTTGGAAATCGACGGCGCGGGCATCGACTCCTTCACGGATGGCGGCGCGCTCCTTCCTGAGCGCCGCGAAGGAGGAGACATGCGTATCTTCGCGTGGGCGCTAACGTGCGCGCTGAGCTTGGCCTGCAATACGCGGGATATCGGTCCGATCGACCCGCACATCAACCGCGCGTTTTCGGTGGAGATCGCGGGGGATGGCGTCGTCGACGTCGATGTGTTGTTCGTGATCGATAACTCCGGGTCGATGCGCGAAGAACAGACGAGCCTACGGCGAGAAATTCCGCTGCTGATCGAGGGGCTGACGAACCCTCCGACCGACGAGGGCGGCGCGCCTCGATGGAACGCTGTGGAGTCGCTCCGGGTCGCCGTGGTCACCACAGATCTCGGCACCGGCGGCATTGCGGTTCCGAGGGTGGGTACCGCCTGCAACGCAAACGCAGGTGAGGGCGACGGCGGTCAGCTTCGCGTCGACGGGACCTGCTCGCCGAACTCCATTCTTACCTGGGAGATGGGCGAAGACACGGCGGTCTTTGCAGAACAGGTTGGATGTGTTGCCGATGCGGGCACGACGGGGTGCGGCCTCGAGCAACCTCTTGCCGCGGCTGCGCGTGCTCTCGACGACGCGAACGGCTTTCCCCGCGCCGACGCGCTTCTCGCGGTCGTCGTTCTTTCGGACGAGGAGGACTGCTCGCTCTCCGATCCAGTGACGTTCTTTGGGGGTCCGGAGAACGGATTGGCCCTCAACCAGAAGTGCGTCCGCGAACCAGGTCTTCTCGAGCCCGTCGAAGGACTCCTCGCGACGTTGACGGCAGGCCGAGACTCAGATCTCTTTCTTTTCGCGGCGCTGGTGGGGGTTCCCGAGGATCTTCAGGAGTCGACGCTCTCGGAGATGCTCGCCGACGGTCGCATGGCGTACAACTTCACGTCGGACAACGACCTTGGGCTCGTGCCGGCATGCGAGTCCTTCGATCGAGACTCGGGCATGAGCCGCGGACAGGCCGCCCCCGGCCGTCGCTACATCGAGCTCGCGCAGCAGATCGAAGGCTCGCTGGTTCGGAGCATCTGCGCGGAGAGCTTTCAGCCCGCGATCACCGAGCTCACCGCGCGCATTGGAGGACGGGTGAGCGGCGTCTGCACGACCCGTTCCCTCGTTCCCGACGAAGATGGCGCGGTGGAGTGCGAGGTTCGGGAGACGCTTCCGGAAGGGATGCGCTGTCTCGATCTTGTGGCGAGGACGCTCCACGAAGTGGATGTCGACGGTCGTGACGTGTGCACGGTGGCGCAGGCCGTTCGTGGGCAGCCCTCCGGATGGCGCTACACCATCAGCGAAGCAATGTGCGAGCAAGTACAGTACACCCCGGACGCAGTCCCGCCTCTGGGTGCGAGTGTCAGCTTGCAGTGTCTGGTCGATGTCGTGGTGCCCGGACCCGACTCCCCCACAGGTTGACGATTCCGGAGCAAACGCTCGGACCAAGCCCCCGCCTCGCCGGGGGCTTTGCAATTGTCCGCAGCTAGCCGAACTAGCGATCAGCTAGCCGAACTATCAGCCAACCTGATTTTATTGACACGGCATCGACGGTGGCACAGCTAGCCGCACCACAGCATCGATGGTGGCAAATAGCAGCCAACCTGATTTATTGACTTGCTGCGTCCGCGCGCGCAAACGCTTGTAATTAGGGGACAAACGGGTCGGCGCCGAGGATTACCACCCGAAGTTCATTCGGCAGCCGGTACCCCTCGCCCTCGCGCGTCACACGGATTTCGAGCCCACGGAGCTGCGCCACCGCGTTGTGCAGACGGTTGTTCGCCGCGTTCTTCACCATCTGCTCACCCGGCCACATCGCCGCGACCAACTCCTCGCGGGAGCGCTCTCCTTCCCGCAGCACCCAGAGAAGCTGAAACGCGTTGCGCCGCGCGCTCGCCGCTAGCTCCCGGCCACCCGGCAACCATGCACGGCGACCCACGACATCGAAGCAAACCGCCTCGCCTTCGGGGTCACGGGCGCCGCGCTCCACTGCCAGCCGACTCGCGCGATCGAGGTCCTCCCAGCAGAGCCGCCCGGCGTTGCGAACGGAGATCGAATCGGCACAGCTCACCCCAACCCCCGTTCGAGTCGCCATCCCTTCCCACGACGGGCGCAGCGCAAGCGTCAGCGTCGACAGGTTCGCAGGCTCGTGAATCAGAACCCGCGCGTGCTCCATCGCGAGCGTGGCCGCAACCCCCACGTCGGGTCGTGGTGCCTCCAGCGACTCAATGACGCGAAGCTGTTCGAGGACGTCATCCCGGCGACCAAGCCTCGCGAGAACCCGAGCACGGCGCGCACCAAGCCCAACGAGCCCTTCGACGCTCTCCGCCTCGCGCGCCCGATGGAGGCCCCGTTGGAGGCACGCAAGCGACTCCGGATAACGTTCCGCGCTCTCGAGAATCTCGGCTTGCAAGGCATCGAGAGCCATCGCCACAAGCGTATCGGGGTGCTCCGCGAGCATGCCTTCAAGCCCGAGTGCGCGCGTCCTCGCTTCCTCAAGGTTACCCAGCGCAAACTCGCACTCGGCGCGGTTGAAGCGCACAAAGCGGAGTTGCTCCACGTATCTCGCTGCAGCCAGGAGAGACTCCGCTTCCTCAAAGTACGCCTGCGCTTCTTCGAGCCTCTCGTGCTGAAACGCGAGAATCCCCAGATGCGCGAGGGTCGCGCCAAGCGCGCCTTTGTCATCGATCGTGCGAAACCACCGCGCCGCTTCTTCCCCCCGGTCTTGCGCACCGCGTTCGTCACCGAGAAGCGCCAGGCAGAGGCAGAGGTTCGTGAGCGCGATAGCTTCCGTTCGCCGCGCGCCCAACGTCGCCGCCAGCGCTCGTCCCTCGAGGAACTTCGCCATCGCGGCGTCGAGTTCCTCCGACCAGAAGTGGAGCGTCCCGCGGTCTACGACGTGTCGCGCTTGACGCTGTCCCCACCCAAGCGACGCCGCGAGACGATGGGCTTCTTCCAAATGATAGGTCGCCGCAGGCAGTTCGCGTTGTTGCCGAAGCTGTTGCGCACGCTCCGCATGCCATCGTTCCGCGACCGGATCCGGAAGAGTCTGCACATCGATCGCGTCGAGGATCGCGGCCAGCCCCGCAAAGTCACCCCGCAGCCGGTGCGCGTGGGCGAGCTCGACCTGCCCACGGCGCGCTGCGGGCTTGTTCGCAAACGCAGCCACCGCGCGTTCCAACAAGTCGGTCGAAGCCGCCGCACCGACTCGCACCTCTCGCAACGTCTGCACGGCGAGCACGACATCCAAGACCGCGTCGGAGTCCGCCTCCTCACTGGCCATCCCGCGGTGCGCGCTTCGCACGAAGAGCGCTTCGTTGCGCGCCACGAGGTCGAGGTTCTCCTCGCGCCCGGTACGCCGCCAGCCCTCAAGCGCGGCGTGCGCCCTTCGACAGAGTTCGTCGTCGAGTTCCTGCGCCACCTCGTCAAAGGGCCACGTCAGCGCTAGCGAGAAGGCGGTGAGCGGCGGTACCACCACAACATGCTCCGCGCGCACGAGAGCTGCGTGATCCCGCAGCGCGACGAGAACCGCAACCGCGTCCGGCAAGAGCTCTTCCGCTTCTTCGACGCGAAGCGGACCCCGAAGAAAGAGTTGGCACGCAGCGCGGCGTAGCGACTCGGAAAGAGCACGGGGCCGTCCATCGCTCAAGGGATGCGCGCCCGCGCCCGTTTGGTGAAGGCGCTCGAGCGCCGCATCGCAGCGATCCGCTAGCTCGGTCGCCGTGAGGACGCGAAGCTGCGTCGCTGCCCTCGCGATCGCCCCCCACAATCCCTCGCAGTGCCGCGCGACGCGAGAGAGCCCAGTCGACACCGGCGAACCATCCCGCACCAGCCGACGCTCGAGCTCTTGCAGGGTCTCATCTTCGCGTAGCCGTTCGCACTCCACGTACGCGTCCGCAGACAGACCCGCGCGAGACGGACATCCCACAACGCGAACCCCTTCGGCGAGCGCAGCAGCGGCGCTCTGCGCGCTGTCGGTGTCGGCCACATCGAACTCCGTCGCCCGCGCGATGTCACCGAGAAGCGTCGTGCGTCCGGTCCCAGGCGCGCCCCAGACGAGAACCTGACGCTCTGCGGCGAGATGCTCCTGAACCGCTTCAAACGCCGCGTTTTTCATCCAGTGCCTCGCGAATAAGAACGAATAAGGGACCTCCGGTGAAAGCTCCGAGAGCCCCCACGTCGGTCTCGATGCGCACCCTGCGCACCACTGAACTCGAGGAGTACCGATGAGCTATCACAATCAGTTCCGACGTTGGTCTATGGCCCTTATTCTTACTCTCGGATGCGGATCGGAAATGCAACCCGTCCCCATGGACGCGACGTCCGGAAGCGACGCCGGGAGCGACGCCGGGGGCGCGGATGTCGTCGATAGCGGGACAGATGTTGTCGATAGCGGACCCTCCGAAATCGCCTGGGCGGGTACCTGGACCGTTCATGCAACCTACGACGCGGTCTGCCGCTTTAGTACCGCCGGCGGACCCAACAACGTGGACGCTGACTTTCGCGTCACCGCGCAGATTAGCGGCGGCAACGACATGTTAAGCGCGGTGTTCTCTGGCGATACGGGATACACGATGGAAGGCAGCGGAAGCGCACGCCGAATGACGCTCTCCGGACCCTTCCCGGGCCGGGACCACAACGGCAATACGGCGACCATCGTTCGACGGGACAACAACGTCACGATCGCCGTCACCGATGTGATCGACAGCAACACCGCCCAGGGCACGATCGAAGGACGCTACGACACCCGAGGCGGCATCGGCTGCGAGATTGAAAGCGGCACCGTCGAACTCACCCGCTGAGAAACGGGGGCGCTCAAACGCCTGTTTATACATCGCAATTGACGCGCCCTCGCGCTCTCCACCCCTCTATACTTCGGACGTGAGCCGTTTTTCCGCGCCGAAGCGACTACCTCCTGTGAGCGGTGAGGCTGCGGTGAGGGGTAAGGCTGCGCGAAAGGTGGTTCCTCTCCGAGCGGCGCAGGACGACGCGGCGCTCGTGGAAGCCATTCGCGCAGGCCGAAAGGGAGCCGACGCTGCCCTCTACGACCGGCACGCCCCCTACGTTCGGCGGGTTCTCCTTCGCGTGCTCGGTCGAGACGGGGAGTTCGACGACGCGCTTCAGGAGGTCTTTGTTCGGGCCCTCAGCTCCCTCCACCGCTTGGACGATCCGAGCCGCGTTCGCGCCTGGCTCGCGTCCATCGCTGTCGTGACCGCGAAAGATGTGATTCGCCGACGCAAGCGCCGCTCGTGGCTGCGCTACTTTACGCCCGAGCGTGTGCCCGAGGTCGCGAGTGCAGGCGCCTCGAACGAAGCACGCGAAGAGCTCCGAGCGGTCTACGCGATTCTCGACGAGATGAACGCAGACGAGCGCATCGTCTTTGCTCTTCGCTTCATTGAAAAGATGACCCTCGAAGAAGTCGCCGACGCCTGCGGCGTCTCGCTTGCGACCGGCAAACGACGCCTCAAACGGGCCCGCGAGGAGTTCGCGAAACGCGCGGCTTCCCACGACGCGCTCCGAGATCGGGTGAAGTCATGAGCGAGCTGGACCCGCACCTCGATTCGATCGGCGATTCCGTGGCGACGCTTCAGGATCGCGTGCTTGAAGAGCGCCCGCTGCCGCCTCTCGCGTCACCATCCCGAGCTCCCATCGCGAGCATCGCGGTAGGCACACTCCTCGTCGCGGCGGCCGCCGTAGTCGCCTTGGTCGCCTGGCCGAAGGCGCCGCTTTCCTTCGAAGTTGACGGAGTCGCCGGCGATGTTGGCGCCTGGATTGAAGGGGATCGGCTCTCGTTCAGCGATGGGAGCGCCGTCGAGCTGGAGGGCTCCTCCCGAGTCATGGACCTCTCGCCA
Organism: Myxococcota bacterium; assembly: GCA_039186435.1. Lineage (GTDB taxonomy): Bacteria > Myxococcota_A > Polyangia > Polyangiales > Houyiibacteriaceae > JALVDI01. The sequence goes on from JBCDAA010000257.1 coordinate 12,318, forward strand.
GACGGCGCCACACTTTCCCTCGAACGAGGCACCGCGCGGGTGCAGGTAGAGCACCGAAGCGCAGAAACGCGGTGGAGCGTCGCCGCGGGGCCCTTTCAGGTTCGCGTCGTCGGCACCGTGTTTACGCTTCGCTGGGAACCGGACGAGCGAGTGCTGCACCTTTGGACGGAGGAAGGCGTCGTGGAGATCACCGGGCCGGTTCTCGCGGAGGCGACGCGAGTGCGCGCGGGTCAGCGCGTGACCGTCGATCTCGGGTCGCAGCGGGCGGAACTCGAGGACGGAGTCACGTCCCTCGAAGATGACGAGCCGCAAGCGAGCGTCACCCCGTCGCATCCTCCGATCGAGGTGGAGGAAGCTGACCTTGCGCCGGCAGACGTCGAGACCGTCGAGAGGACACCTCGCGCTCCGCGACCGGCGCGCGCCCCTACCCCGTGGTCAGAGCTTGCGGCCAATGCTCAACATCGCGAGGCGATCGCGGCGATCGATCGCGCCGGACTCGAAAGGATCCTCTCGCGATCCAACGCCACGGAAACGCTGCTCCTCGCAGACACCCTTCGAGTCGCGGGCGATGCGCGGGCGACGGAGGTCTATCGCCGGCTGCGCACCCGCTTTCCAACCACGCGAGCGGCCGCTCGTGCCGCGTTCATGCTCGGGCGAATGACGCAGGCGCGCGACCCTGCGGCCGCTGCCGGGTACTACCGCGCGTGCCTTCAGGAAAACGTGGGGCCCCTTCGCCGCGAAGCCCACGGCCGCTGGGTGGAGGCGCTCTCGGCAGCGCAGGATCCGGGCGCGAGAGAGGCCGCCCGCCAGTATCTCGCAGCGTATCC
>JBCDAA010000258.1:0-13121 GCA_039186435.1 Myxococcota bacterium
GCGGCGACAGGGGTTGAGGCCATCACACGAGCGGCCCGGTATGCGCGGGTCGCGTTCGACTACGGGGTCGACTGGCAGGTCTTTGAAGAAGACGACGTCATCCGCATCTCCTTTCCGACGTCGCCGACGACCCTTGCCGAGCGCATCGCCACCGAGGTTGGAGTCGCGGCGTTCCTTCACTACTTTCGAACGATGGGGCGGCAGGACGTCGTCCCGAGCGACGTTGTCTTTTCGCATGCCGCGCCAGCGGACACGCGCGCGCACAAGGCGTTCTTTCGCGGGCCGATTCGCTGGGGCGCTGGCGTTCCCGGTTTCGCCTTCGACGCGGCGTATGCCGAACGTTCGGTGCTTCCCAAAGCCGATCGAAGCATGAACCAGTTCTTCGAGCGCTATGCGGACGACCTGCTGGAACAAATGCAGCGGGGAACGACGGCGAGAGCGCGCGTTCGGGCGATCGTGGAGGTCGAGCTCGCCAATGGCGATCCCTCGAGTGGACAGGTCGCAAAGCGCCTGGCGATGAGCGAACGAAGTCTTCGGCGTACGCTTCGCGAGGAGGGCACGACATTTCGTGAAGTCGTGGACGAAGTTCGCCACGGCCGTGCGCTCAGCCTGCTGCGGGCTCCGCAGATGTCCGTTGCGCAGGTCGCCTACCTGCTTGGTTTCTCGGACGTCAGCACCTTCAGCCGTGCGTTCAAACGGTGGACGGGTACATCGCCGCGCGCGTTTCGGCGCTCCGAGGTTCAGTAGAGGTCGCTGACAACCGCGTTGACGATCGCATCGGCCAGCTGGCGAGCGGCCCCTTGGCGTCCTCGAATCCCATTCGCCAAGAAGCTGCACCGAACAACTTCGCCTTCGGGCCCAAGAATGTAGCCGCTCAGAGCGATTACATCGTTGAGGGTTCCGGTCTTCATGCGCACGGACCCTGGCGGAACGTCGCGCATGCGCCGGTGGAGAGTACCGTCCACGCCGCCAACGGCCAGATGCGCCAGGTATTCGCTTCGCACCGAGGGCTGCTGGTACACGTAGCCGAGGAGCTGAACGAGGTGTCGCGGCGCGATCGAATTGCCTTCGAAGAGACCGGATCCGTTGACGATGGTCGCGGCATTTTCGGCGACCCCCGCGCGCTGAAGAACCGATTGGAGCACCTCCGCTCCTCGCGCGGAGGTTCCCGGGCGACGAGCCTCGGCGCCAAGAACCTTCAAGAGCATCTCCGCGACGAAGTTGTCGCTGTTCTTTCCAACGCGATGAAGGAGCTGCGAGAGGGGCGCGGATCGTCGCGACGTGAGCAGTGGAAGTCCACCGGGACCCGTTCCCACCGCGACGCGTCGTCGGCCGCGGATCCCCACCTGCTCCAGCGCTTCGGCGAGGGCGTAGCCCGCGTGAACAAGCGGGTTCTCAACCCGTCGACGGTACCCGACGCCGAGGATTCCGGTAGGAACGCTGCCCCGGAGCGTCAAGGTGAGCCGTCCGTCGTCTCGCGCGCGCTGGGCCGCGATAACGTTGGGTGCGCCACCGTCGCTGGTGGTCATCTGGTTGTCGACTTCAAAGTATCCGCCGGCCGCGAGACGCACGACCGCCGGCGCGCCAACTTCCCGGCCGGGCAGGGCGCGCAGCACAAAGGACGCGCGCTCCACCGCCACGGCGCCGACTGCTGCGCGGAAGGCAGCCATTTCCCCCGGCTGTTGATCGAATGCCGGAGGAAGGATCTCGTCGTCGAAATAGCTCCCATCGACCCAGACCCGATCGACCGCACGAACCCCACGGTCGGCCAGCGCACTCGCGAGAGAAACCAAGTCGCTCAGCCGCAAGCTGGGGTCGCCAAAGCCGCGGATCACCAGGTCTCCTACGCGGCCTTCCTGGACGCGCCCGTAGAGACCGGTCGACATCTGAAAGCTGGGTCCAAGCTCCAGAAGGGCCGCCGCCGCGGTGACGAGCTTCATGTTGGATGCCGGGTTTCGCGGGGTGTCCGCGCGATGGGCGAAGATGTCTCCATCGCTACCCGCAACCAGAACGCTGACGCCGTCGCCAAGGTTCGCGTTTTGGACGAGTTCCCGAAGTTGCCCGCGAAGCGGCTGCGCCGCCACGACCGACGAGAACGACAGAACGAGAAGCGCGATCAGCCGATGCATCGCGCCGACCCTATCGCTCGGCGCTGGTGGGTTCCAGTGGTCCTCGCCGCTTTCGTGCTCGGCTGCGCCCCCGACCACCCGCCGCGTGATCCGGATGCCCTCACCCTGATCCTGCCTCGGGACGCCGACGATCTCGATCCGCGTTTCGTTCGCGATCCGTACGGCCTCAAAGTGTCGCGCCTTCTTTTCGCGTCTCTGGTCACGATCGATCCCCGAACCCTTGCGGTGACTCTCGACCTCGCAGAAGCGGTGGACGCGAGTACGGACGGGCTTCGCTATGCGGTAACGCTGCGGCCTGGCCTTCGATTTTCGGACGGGAGTGCCCTAACGGCGGAGGATGTCGTCGCCACGTACGAGGGCATCGTCGATCCGGCGCTCCAGAGTCGCTACGCAGGAACCTACGAGCGCATCGCTTCCGTGACCGCGCACTCGCCTCGCGAGGTGGTCTTCGTCCTCGACGCGCCCCACGCGACCTTTTTGACCGATCTCGAAATGCCCATTGTGCGCGCGGAAGATGCGACGACCCGTCTCGATCCAGAACGTGCGATGCCGGTCGGTGCGGGTCCCTACCAGCTGCGTGCGCGGGAGCCCGGCCGAATGACCCTCGACGCCAATCCGCATTGGCATGGCGGAACCCCTACGCACGCCCGCCTTGAGGTCGTAGTCGTTCGCGACGACAACACCCGCGCGCTTCGCCTGCTCGCAGGGGCTGGCGATGTTGCCATCAACGCCGTGCCGCCGCTCCTCGTGCCTCTCTTCGAGGCAGATGAGACCTTTGAGGTTCGTAGCGCCCCTGGCGTCGGTACCACCTATCTCGGGTTTCACACGGAGACGATTCCGCTTCCGGTTCGCGAGGCCATTGCACACGCAATCGATCGCGCGTCGCTCGTGGAACACAAACTCGGCGGACGAGCCGTTCTAAGCGAGAGCTGGATACCGGAAGGGCACTGGGCGTCGATCCGCCAAGACGCGCGCGCGTTCGACCTCGAACGGGCACGCGAACTCTTGGATGAAGCGGGCTGGGTGCCAGACGCAGAGGGGATCCGTCGCCGACTTCTCCTTCGTGTGAGCTCCGATCGGTTTCGCGTTTCGATGTCCCGCGCGATCGCGGCGATGCTCCGTGAAGTTGGACTCGAGGTTGTGGTCCGTCCGAGCGAAGGCGCGACGCTGATCGCCGACCTCAACGCGGGTCGTTTCGAGATCTGCTTTCTGCAGGTCCCGGAAGTCTTCGAGCCGCATGTGTTGAACTGGTTCTTTTCCTCAACGCACATTCCCGAGAACGGTCAGCTAGGCGCCAATCGCTGGCGCCTGCGCGACGACGTGCTCGACCGGGCCCTCGAATCGGGGCGGGTGGCCGCGAGCCGGGACCAGCGCCAGCGCGCTTACCGGATCGTGCAGGGACGTCTCCACGCAGCGCTTCCGGTGCTGCCTCTCTGGCAGGAAGAAACCATCGCCGTCGTGCGGCGCGGGGTCGACTTCGACGTTCCCCGCGACGGCCGTTTCGGAACGCTCGCGCGCTAGCGCGTTACTGCTGCGGCGGGATGCCGTACGCGGGCGCTTGCACGGGCTGTTGAACCGGTTGCGGGGCAGGTGCGCCCGCTTGTCGTCGGGCGAGCTCCAAAACGATGTGCGCCGCGGCGTGCAGAACGTTCGCGTCTTTCACGTGCCCGTTCATCACGATCATCACATCGCGCGGAAAGCTGATGATCTCCGCGTCGTTCGGCAGCGAAGCGATGGGAAGACCGTGAAATCCCGCATGCTGAAGCGCCTGCGCCTTGGAGCACTTGTACTCGGTGCCTGGATTGACGCCGAAGGTGGCGGTCGCGTGCGTGAACGTTCCGCCGAGAGGTCGCCCTTGGTGATACGGGGAGCTCGCGACGTTCACCGCGCTCAGCAGTTTGATCTCGAGGGAGAGATGCGTGAACGGATGTTGAACGTCGATCCGCTGCCCGCGAAATCCGCCGCCGGGTGTGTGCGTTCCGCCAAGCTGCATTGCCACCTGCTGCCAGACGCCGCCGGACGCGGCGCCGCGACCTTTGTTCAACGCGACGACGCCCCAAACGACGCCAACAATGACCAAAAAGACGACGACGGAGATGAGCTCAGCGATCAGCGGCATGGGCCGAGGATACGACACCTAGGTCGCTGACCTTCCTCAGGAAAGCACCGCTCGATCCAGTCTCACTGCGCTTTTTTAGCCGAGAGCGTTTTCCAGCTCGCCCCTCGGCGCGTTTTCTGGCAAACGCCTCGAGTGGTAGGCCTGTGATTCTCCGGGACCCAGTGCACGGACTGGTCGACTTCCGTGGCGACGCGGAACGGGTGATCGGTGCGCTGCTCGCAACCCGGGAGGTCCAGCGGCTTCGGCGGGTTCGCCAGCTCGGGCTCACGTCCCTCGTCTTTCCGGGGGCAGAGCACTCACGCTTTTCGCACGCCGTGGGCACCGCCCACGTCATGCAGCTCCTCCAGGCGCGCATTCGCGAGGTGCACGGGTCGCTGCCCCCCGAACAGCGTCTGGATGACGAAGCGGCGCGTGACGGACTCGCTGCAGCGCTTCTTCACGATCTCGGCCACGGTCCCTTCAGTCATCTCTACGAAGAGGTGCAACCCCAAGCGCGGCGCCACGAAGCGTGGACGGTGGATGCGATTCGTGACGACGCGACGGAGGTGCACCGGGCGCTCGAAACGTTGTCGCAGGGAATGGCGGAGCGCGTTGCGTCGATGCTGGAGGGGAACTACCGGCTTGGTTATCTCGCACGCAGCGTGAGCGGCATGCTCGACGTCGATCGCGCAGACTACCTGCTCCGCGACAGTCATCTCACCGGGGTGCGCTACGGCCTCTACGACCTCGAATGGTTGCTCCGCGCGTTTTCCTTCGGCGTAGTGGCCGGCAATCCGGTGCTCGCGGTGGAGGGACGGAAGGGACTTCCACCGATCGAAGGTTTTTTCCTCGCGCGGCACTTCATGTATCAGCAGGTCTATCACCACAAAGCGACGCGCGCGGCGGAGGCGCTGATACGTGGTCTCTTCACCCGGCTGGGGGAGCTCATTCGGGATGGCCACAGCGTCGATCCCCTTCCGCCGGCGCTTCGATCGGCCGCCCTCGGAGAGCCGGTGGCGCTTGGCGACTACCTGCAGCTGGACGACCCCGCCCTCCATTCATGTTTTGCGAGCTGGACGCACGCGAGGGATGAGCTCCTCTCCAGCTTTGCCCGGCAGCTCCAGACGCGCCGACTTCCGAAGACGATTCCCCTTCGTCTCGAAGCCGAGGAAACCTTCGACGAGATGCTCCAGCGTGCGCGCGAAGTCGTGGAGGCATCCGGGGTGCGAAGCGACCTGAACGTCTACCTCGATGTTGCCACCGACACCCCCTACGAAGAGCCGACCGGAGAGACGCCGGACGGTCTGTGGGTCATCATTCGTCACCGCCCGATACAGCGGCTCGGCGATGCGTCGTTTCTCCTTCGCGAACTTCGCGGAAAGCGCATTCGCCATCCTCGGCTGATCGTACCGGCGGCGCAGCGCCAGGCCGTGGTACAGGCTTTGTTCGATTCGGAGTCGTTATGAAGCGTTGGATTCTGCTCCTTGCCCTCACAAGCACAACGACGACGGCTCAAGAGCCGGCGCTAAGCATATCGGTTCACGCATTCGATCAGGGGGGACCATTCCACCGGCGGGTCGTGGTGGTGTCCAACCGCGACCAGGACGTTGTGCGCGACCGACGCCTCTTGCGCTTTACGTTTCGCGCAGAAGGAAGCCGACGGCGCCACACCTGCGTTCACCCGAGCGCCCCCCGTCGCGTGTCGGAGCCTCGCGTCGCACGAATGGCGGCGGGAGACCGCTACGAAGAGTGGGTCGACCTGCGAATGTACTGTTGGGGGCGCGCGCTAAAAGCGCTCTCGCGAGGCGGCGAGATCACCGCGACCTACGGTTTTCGGCGACGCGGTCGGCGGCAGTGGATCGCCCGCGTGGACGGGGAGCGACGCCCCCTCCATCGGGTTGAACTTGGCGGAACGCCGTGGGGTGGGGTGCCTGTTCCGGCCACCGCCAATGATGTCACCGTCGCTCTCTCCCCGGCGACGGTGCGCGGGAGCTGGCCGACCTTCCGGCCTCGCGTGCGCGGGCAAGGTCGCGTGTACCTGCGAGATGATCTTTGGTCCTTTCTCGTCAGGGGACCGCTCGGGGTCGTGTCGTGCGAACCCCAGCGGCACCCGGTGACGCCCATTGTCGACTTCTTCGTGCGGCTGTCGCGCAGAGGTCGATCGGCGTCCCTCGATGCAAGCCTCTACTGCCCTGATGACACGTTTCGCGTCGAGGGAGTTTACGAGGTCACGCCGTCCCTTGAGTTGATCTACGACGCGGAAGCGTTCTCATTCGATGCAATCACCGGCGAGTTTGAAGGCGCGCCGCAGGCCATTCGGGTGCTTCGGCGAGGCGCGCCTTATGTCGTTCAAGATCCGTCGAACTTCGGAGGCGCTCATGAATGATCCCTTGGCGCGCCGGCTCGCTGCAGCCGCGCTTGCGACATCCTTGGTTGCCGTCGTCCTGGCGGGTTATGCGGTGATTCAAGGGCAGCAATATCTGGAAGACGTTCGGGTGCTCGGGCAGACTCTAGAGTCCGCCCAGCAGCCGACCGAAAGTACGCTTGGGCCACCACCGCAGCTCGACGTCGACTGAGTTACGGCTCTCATGGTACCTAGCGGATGGGGGGCAGTACGCCCATGGCGAAGATCCTCGTTGTAGACGATCAGCGCAATATGCGGACCACGCTCGCGATGATGCTTCGCGGGGTTGGTCATGACGTGGAGGAAGCCGTCGATGGCGACGAGGGACGCCAGCGTATCGAAGGAGACCGCTACGATCTCGTCCTCACCGATCTCAAGATGGGAGCGACGAGCGGCATGGACGTCCTTCGCCACGCCCGCGAGGTTTCCCCCCTCACCGAGGTGATCGTGATGACCGCCTACGGCACGATCGAGAGTGCCGTCGAAGCGATGCGCCGCGGCGCCCACGACTACATTCAAAAGCCCTTCGCCGAAGACGAGCTAATGGTGAAGGTGGAGCGCGCGCTCGAAAAGCGCCAGCTCGCCTCGGAAGTCTCGGTCATGGCCGCGGAGTTCCGCGACCGCTACCACTTCGAGAACATCATCGGGCGCTCGCAAGCGGTCCGCGATGTCCTCGGCCGCATCGTCCGAATTGCACCCACTCCTGCCACGGTGCTCATCACCGGCGAAAGCGGAACCGGCAAGGAGCTCGTCGCCCGGGCGATTCACGCCAACTCGCAGCGGAGCGAACGGCCCTTTGTGAGCATCAACTGCGCCGCCATCACCGAAACGCTCCTCGAGAGCGAGCTCTTTGGCCATGTTCGCGGCGCCTTCACCGGCGCGGTGTCCTCGCGCAAAGGCCTCTTCGAGGAAGCGGATGGGGGCACGTTTTTCTTCGACGAGATCGCAGAGACGCCTCCGTCGTTTCAAGCCAAGCTCCTTCGTGCAATCCAGGAGGGGGAGATTCGTCGCCTCGGCGACAACCGTTCCATTCACGTCGACGTTCGGGTGATCGCGGCGACGAATCAGGAGCTCAAAGGCGCGATCGAAGAAAAGCGCTTTCGCGAAGACCTCTACTATCGCCTCAACGTCGCGCGCTTCGTTCTTCCTCCGCTTCGCGAGCGCAAAGAGGACATTCCGCTTCTCGTCGATCACTTCCTTCAGAAGTTTGGACGCAAGATGCGCCGTCGCGTCTCGCTGGGGGATGGCGTTCTCGATTTTCTCCGCAGCTACGACTACCCCGGCAACATTCGCGAGCTCGAGAACTTCGTCGAGCAGGGGGTCGCGCTCGCGATGGAGGGGGTGATCCAGATGGACGATATCGTCCCCCCGGAGATGCGCGATCAGCCGACCGTCGCCCCCCGATCGCTCCAGGCGATCGTCGACATCGCCGAACGAGACGCGATCGAGCGAGTCCTGCGCGAAGTCGAGGGGAACAAGGAGCGGGCGGCAGAATCGCTGGGCCTCAGCGCGACGACCCTTTGGCGCAAGATGAAGCGCCTCAAGGTGAGCTGGCCGTAGCGGTTTCGTCGAGCCGTCTTTCAGGAATGCAACGGGCAGTCCGTTGCTGAAAGGCGAAAAGGAAGGGGTCCTTCGAAATTTCGGGGTTCCCTAGTCGGAACGGCCTTTGCTATCACCTTTGTTGTGGCGGCAGTACTCATCGTCGACGACGAAGAGAACCATCGAAGGTCCCTGGCCATCGGACTTCGCCTCGAGTCCTTTGAGGTGCACGAGGCGGCGGATGGAGAGGAAGCCCTTCGAATCATCGAGGGAGGGGCGGAAGTCGACGTCGCCATCGTCGATTTGATGATGCCCGGCATCAACGGCCTCGACCTCACGCGGCGCCTCCGGACGCACCGGCCGGACGTTCGCGTGGTTCTCACGAGCGCCTATCACCTCTCGGAGCGCCAGATCGAACGCGCCGATGTTGGGGCGATGGGTTTTTTGCCCAAGCCCTATCACCTGGACGACCTCGTCGGGTTCCTTCGTCGGAAACTCGATTCGATCCTTTGAACACGACACACTAGGCGGGCTATGGCTCGCATTGGCGACATGCTGGTGGCGGCGGGGTTTGTCTCCGAGCCGCAGGTCAAGGAAGCGCTCGCAGCGCAGAAGACGACCGGGCGCCGTCTCGGCGAGGAGCTGATCGCCTTGGGCTTCGTCAGCGAAGTCCAGATGACGCAGGTCCTTTCGAACCAGCTCTCGATCCCCTGGGTGTCGCTCCACCACGTGGAGTTTTCGCGGGAGTTGCTCAATCTCATCACTGGCGAGATGGCGGAGCGCTTCGGGGTGATTCCGATCTACCAGCGGGTCGTTCGCCGCGAGGGGGAGACGCTCTTCATCGCGATGGCCGATCCGACCAATCGCGAGGCCCTCGACGCGGTTGCAGGGGTCGTCGATCGTCCGGTGAAGCCGATGATCGCACCCCCGTCCGACATTCGGCAGGCCATTCGCGTCTACTACTTCGGCAAAACCGCGCCTTCGATCCGTCCCACCGCCGCGCGTGTCGAAGCCGAGGAAGTCGAAGCAGAGATCGAAATCGCCGAACTCGACGAAGCGCAGCAAGCGGCGGTAGCGGACGTTGCCGAGCGCGTCGAGGAAGGTCCGCGCTTCATCACCTTCGCGCTTCTCGACGGGACGACGGTTAAGCTGCCTGCGCCGGGCACGAGCGAATCTCAGGAACAGGAATCCGAGCTGACCGCGTCGGACTTGGTTTCGGCGCTGGTAGCGCGCTCTCAGGGCGCTGACGTTTCCGATGTCCTTCCCGACGATCGCTGGGAGCCGCTTGTTGCGACGCTCCTCTCCTTGCTGGTCCGCAAAGGCCTTATCGCGGATTGGGAGTTCGTCGAAGCGTTCAAGAAGAACCAAGGGCAATGAGATCCCTGACCAAAACCGCGCTTTCCCTGGTTGGGCTGGCGGTCGTGGCCTACGTATTCTTCTTCATTCCACTCGGTGAGCGAACGCTCTACCAACACGCGCGACGGATCGCGGCAACCGACGAAGCCCAAGAGCTTGGGCGCGAGGCGCAGGAGGCCGCGGAGCGTCTGCAGGAACACGTCGAGGAGCAGATCGACGAACACGTGACCGGCGACGCCGGGCTCGACACGCGACCGAGTAAGAACGACGATTCCGCGATGCGCTAGCGCTTCCAGAGGCGACGAAGGCGTTCGTCGAAGCGGGGACGAATGACCTGCCCCGACGCCGCGAGAACGTGATCGAGAGCTTCATCGAAGCGCGCACGCCACACCGCCTCCGACGCGTCGAGATCGTCAAAGATGCTTCGCCAAACTTCGTCGACGCCGCTGATCGCACACGCAGCGCCTACGGTCAGCACCGCGTCGGTGATCTCAAGCACCGCTGCCCCTCGAGAGCGATCCGGGGACTGCAGTCGAGAGATGTCGATGACGCATCCGCGGACCTCGTCTCCAAAGACGCGCCGGGAAAACGCCGCGCCCCGCGTTTGAATCACGGGGGCTTCATGATCGCCTGCAAGAACCAGCGCCAGAACCGGGCCGATCTCAAGGACGGGAATCGCGTCGGCCGCCTTCGTTGCGATCACTCCACGAAGTCGCTCCTCGCGACCGCGAACGAAACCTTCGACGCACGCCACTTGAAGCTGGCCCGCATACCCTGGAGGCACCGCCGGTCCAACTTCACGGAGCGCGTCCGCAAGGCAGGGTACAAGCGCCATCGCTGCCGTCGGACTCGCGCCGAGGATCGCTGCGCGTCGTCCGAGAAGACTGACCATCGCCATCCCCTCATGATGATCGAGGGAGCTCTCGTCACTCGCGGTTTCCATTGCGACAGCGAATCCGAGACTCTCGGCGGCAGGTTTGATCTCCTGCCGCAGTTCTCCCGCGAGGTCGCGGTCGTCGTCGAAGGTCGCACGAGCGTGAAAGAGACTCTCAAAGGTCTCTAGCACTACATCGATGACGCCCGAATCCACTTCTTCGATATAGGCGCCAGGGCGGTCCATGTACACCTGGATGCGGCGACTTGGTCGCTCTTTTTGACGGGAGCGTGTCGCTGCCGTACGCCTCGAGTATGGCCATCGTGGTCCAGAAGTTTGGCGGAAGTTCCGTCGCCGACACGGCGAAGATCGAGCGCGTCGCAGACAAGGTCGTCGCAACTCGTCATGCGGGCAACGACGTCGTGGTCGTGGTCTCCGCAATGGGAAAGACAACCGATCAGCTCCTCTCCCTTGCACGGGAGATTGACGCGAGCCCACCTCGCCGTGAACTCGACATGCTTTTGTCGACGGGGGAGCGAGTCACGATGGCGCTTCTCTCGATGGCGATTCAGAAGCGCGGCGTCGACGCGATTTCGTTTACGGGTTCCCAGAGCGGGATCATCACCAACGATCGGCATTTCGACGCGCGCATCATCGACGTTCGTCCCCACCGCGTCGAAGACGAGCTCGCTCGCGGCCGCGTGGTGATCATCGCGGGCTATCAGGGCATGAGCTACAAGCGCGAGATCACCACCCTCGGACGCGGTGGCAGCGACACGACCGCCCTTGCGATGGCGGCCGCCCTCGGAGCGATGCACGCGGAGATCTACTCGGACGTCGACGGGGTGTACTCGGCCGATCCACGGACGGTGCCAGACGCGCAGCATCTTCCTGAACTCAGCTACGACGAGATGCTGGAGATGTCCGGCGCCGGTGCAAAGGTGCTTCACGCGAAGGCCGTTGAGTTCGCCAAGAAGGCGAAGATCGAGATCCGTGCGCGCGCGAGTTTTCGGGAAGGACGCGAGACCCGGATTCACGATCGCGAGCCGAGCGGCGCCGTGCAGGCGGTGGTCGGTCAGAAGGGGCTCGCGCGCGTCCGCCTTGAGACGCGAGGCGCGGACGCGATCCGCTTTCTTCAAACGTCCGGGGTTGCCACCCGCGATCTACGAACGCGCGGAGAGTCCGCGGAGGCGCTCGTTGTGACGGCCCAAACGCCCGACTGGCCCGCGCGGCGGGAGGACCTTCGGCGAGACCTCGGCGCCAGCATCGAGGAAGGGTACGGCGCGATTTCGATCGTCGGTGGCGGCGCGGAAACCGTCCTCGCCGTGGCGGAGACCCTCGAGACGCTCGCGCTCGCCGCCGCCGAGCTATCGGTGCATCCTCTACGCGTTAGCGCGCTCTTGCCGGAGGAGCGCATCGATGATGCGGTTCGCGCGTGTCACGAGCGTTTGGTCGCGTGAGCGCGGCGACTCGGCTATACCGACCCGATGAGCGCCACCGTCCTGGTGATCGACGACGAAAAGAACATTCGTCGCACCCTTCGCATGGTCCTTGAGGGGGCTGGATTCGAAGTTCTCGATGCGGACAGCGCCGAACGCGGGTTGGAGCTTCTCGACGAGAGCGTCGACCTCGTCATCTTGGACGTACGCCTTCCCGGGATGAGCGGTCTCGAAGCCCTCGAGCAAATCCGAACACGCCCCGAGAGTCGCAAGCTGCCCGTCCTCATGATCTCCGGGCATGCCTCTGTCGCAGAAGCAGTGTCGGCGGTTCAGACCGGCGCGACCGACTTCTTCGAAAAGCCCCTCGACCGCGACCGCGTCCTGGTGAGCGTGCGGAACGCGCTTCAGACGTGGCAGCTGCAGCGCGAGGTCGAGCGACTTCGCGCGAGCGCCGAGCAGCGCTACGAAATGATCGGCGAGAGTAAGGTCATGCGCGAACTCTTCGCGCAGATCGAAAAGGTCGCGCCAACGAACGGTCGCGTGTTGATCACCGGCGAGAGCGGCACGGGCAAGGAGCTCATCGCGCGGGCTGTGCACCGCCTCTCGCAGCGGAAGTCCGCCGCCTTCGTCAAAGTGAACTGCGCTGCAATTCCAGCAGAGCTCATCGAGAGCGAGCTCTTTGGCTACGAGCGCGGGGCATTCACCGGCGCGCAGGCGAGGCGCAAGGGAATGTTCGAGCTCGCGGATCGCGGGACGCTCTTTCTCGATGAGATCGGCGACATGAGCGCGAGTGCGCAGGCAAAGGTGCTTCGAGCGCTCCAGAGCGGCGAGATCATTCGCGTCGGTTCCGAAAAGAGCATCGCGGTGGATGTCCGCGTCCTTGCGGCGACGAACAAAGACCTCGAACTCGAGGTGAAGGAAGGACGCTTTCGGGAGGACCTCTTCTTCCGTCTCAACGTCGTCCCGCTGCTGAGTCCGCCCCTTCGCACACGCAGCGCCGACGTGCCGCTGCTTGCGCAGTCGTTCCTGCGCGCGTTTTGCAAAGAGAACGGACTGCGCGAAAAACCGATCGACCCGGACGTCCTCGACGCGCTCTCCCAGCGAGCGTGGCCGGGCAACGTTCGTGAGCTAAAGAACGTCGTCGAACGGATGGCGATCCTCAGCGGCGAGCGCATCACCCTCGACGACCTTCCGGAGGAAGGAAAGCTGGGGCAGGCCGCCGCGTCGCGGGCACGGACCAGCGAACTTCCCTCAACGGACTCAACGGACGGCAAACGGATGA
>JBCDAA010000259.1:0-13061 GCA_039186435.1 Myxococcota bacterium
CGCGCCCGCGACGCCGGCATGTGGCGCATGACAACCATCGGCTGCGCCCGCGAAGTCGCCACCGTCGAAAGCGCCCTCACCATCGCGCGCAAGAACGCGGACTGGATCGTGACCACCATCGGCGTGCATCCCCACGACGCAGACGCCGCCGGTAACGAACTCATGGCGGAGGTCGATCGGATCGCGAGCGATCCTCTCGTCGTGGCCATCGGTGAGATGGGCCTCGACTACTACTACGACAACAGTCCGCGCGAACTGCAGCAAGAGGTCTTCCGCCGTCAGATCGCCCTCGCGCGTCAGGTGAAGAAACCCATCGTCGTACACACCCGCGACGCAGCCGAAGACACGCTCCGCATTCTGCGCGAGGAAAACGCGTCCGATGTTGGTGGCATCATTCACTGCTTCAGCGAAGACCCGTCCTTCGCGAGCGCCGCCCTCGACCTCGGCTTCGTCTCGAGCTTCAGCGGCATCGTCACCTTCAAAAGCGCGCCGGACATCCAGGCCGCCGCGAAGGCCCAGCCCGCGGACGCGATCCTCATCGAAACGGACGCCCCCTACCTCGCGCCCATCCCCAAACGGGGACGCCGTAACGAACCCAGCTACGTCGGCCACACCGCCGATTTCATTGCGAAGCTTCGCGGCGACGACCCCGCAGAACTTCGTCAGCGAACCGCCGAAAACGCCTGCCGCATCTTTCGCATGGAGGGCCCCTAAGGCTCTCCTTGACACACGGCCTTCCTCCCCTACCCTACGCAGCCCTCCGGCCCCTCGGCCGTGGAGATTTTCCCATGAATACGAATCTCGGCCTCATCGGCAAAAAGCTCGGAAACACTCAGATTTTCTCTGAAGACGGCGAAGTGCAGCGCGTCACCGTCGTCGAGGTCGGCCCCTGTGTGGTGGTTGGAAAGCGAACCCCCGAGAAGCACGGCTACAGCGCCCTGCGCATCGGCTTCGGCAAGAAGCGCACGAAGTCGATTCGTAAGCCCGAGGCCGGTCTCTACGCGAAGCTCGGTCTCGACGTCCCGAAGACGGTCAAGGAACTGCGCCTCGCCGCAGACGTGGTCGAAGGCTACGAGGTCGGTCAGACGATCACCGCCGCCGACATCTTCTCCGATGGCCAGTTCGTCGACATTCAGGGCACGAGCAAGGGCAAGGGCTACACCGGCGTCATGAAGCGCCACAACTTCTCCGGCTACAAGGCCACCCACGGTGCGCACGAGTACCAGCGCCACGGCGGCTCCATCGGCATGAACATGACGCCGGGTCGCGTCTTCAAGGGCAAGAAGATGGCCGGTCAGCACGGCAACCGAAAGGTCACCGTCCTCAGCGTGAAGGTCGCCAAGGTCATGGCCGAAGAAGGTCTCGTCCTCGTGCGCGGCAGCGTCCCGGGGGCGCCCGGCTCGACGGTGCTCGTCCGTACCGCGACCAAGAAGAAGGCCGCGCAAGCGTAGGCCGTGGGCCGCCGGCGACAGGATCGCTTCGGTAAACAAGCGCGTCGGGAAGGTTTCCCGGCGCGTTCTGTGTATAAGCTCGAAGAGATCGCGCGGCGCACGCAGGTGCTTCGTCGTGGACAGCGCGTCCTCGATCTTGGCGCCGCTCCCGGGAGCTGGACGCTCTACGCGGCCGAGCAGGTCGGACCGAAGGGGCACGTGCTCGCGATCGATCTGAACGAGCTCCAGATTTCGCCGGCAACGAACATCGAGATTCGCCAAGGCGATGCGCGCGAAGCCGACGATCTTGGCACCTTCGACGTTGTCTTGAGTGACATGGCGCCCAAGACGAGCGGACAGCGCGCCGCCGATCAGTACCGCAGCTACGAGCTCGTCATGACAGCGCTCGCCATCGCCAAACGCACCCTCGTTCCAGGCGGTAGTCTCGTGGCGAAGATCTTTCAGGGCCCGGAGTTCGAGGATGCCCGCAGCGCGTTTCGCGCGTGCTTCGGCAAGGTGCGCATCCTCCGACCCAAAGCGGTCCGGGACGAGTCCTACGAGGTCTTTCTCGTCGGCTTGAACTTTCGGCCAGAGGAAGGTTCCTAGCCGTTTTGCGCTGGAATTACTTGGTTATTCCGCAACGTGCACGACTCGTACAACGTTCGAGAAAATCAAACGAGGCAGTGGATGGATCCGCAAGGAAGCTCGTCCTACCTGTAGCCGTAGCTTCGCCGGAGAGATCACTATGCAGCGCACCACCCTCATCCTCATCCTTGGCCTCACCTCCCTCACCTCGATGGGCTGCGCCAAACGGATGGACGTCCTGATTCGCCACCCCCTTCAGGTCGGCGTTGTGGACCAGCCCAATACGATCGAACGGCGCAACGGATGGCAGGCCACCCTGCTGACGCTCGACACCGAAAGCGTTTGTTTCGACGTTGTCTTTTCGAAGCGCCAGCCCCATCAGCCGCCGGATGTGAACCTGCAGACGCAGGCGCTGTTGATGAAGTCGGACGGCCAATGGTTTCGGGACGCGCAAATCACGGAGATGCGCCAGCCACAGGTTTCCTCCTATCAGGGAACGGTCGCGCAGCAGTACCGCGCCGGCAGCGTCACCGAGTGCGTAAACCGCGCGCAGAATGGTCAGTGCAATCGCTGGGAGGAACGCCCCCGCTACGAGACTCGCTACGTACCGGCGACCTACTACGAAGCGCAGGGAGGCGGCGTCGTTTGCTTTCCGAACCAGGGGCGCGTCACCACGGCGAGCGACCGCGTGAGCTTCTCGATCAACCGCATCAACTTTCGCTGGGGCCTGGAGAGCATCATTCAGGAAGCGACCAGCGGCGGCGAGCAGCCCCAGCAGCCCCAGCAGTCCCAGCAGCCTCAGCAAGGCAGCTGAGCGAAGACGACGGAAAAAGTGAACCCCGTCGCGCGAGTGGGTCGCGACGGGGTTCGAGCGAGTCGATGTTGCGTCAGCGACTCAGAGCCTGATCTCAGCGGGGCATATTCCCGTCGAGGTACTGTCGGTAGACGTCCATGAAGAGGTTGAGCCCGTCGCCGATGTAGTCCGTACCATCGGTGATTCCCATGCTCGGGGACCCTCCGTTTTGCACGCCGTACCAGCCATGGCGGAACTTGTGGGTGGCGTCGGTCATGCCCACCCGAAGTCGAGCGGCGAGACGCGTTCCGCGCTCGTCTTCCGGCCAGTCCCCCATCGCGAGCACCATCGCCGCCGCGAAGATGTTTACGTGAAGACCGTGCGCGACGTACTTCAGGTGGGTTCGTTCGCCGCCCGCATCGCGCGCAATGATCTCGTAGCTCATCCCCACTTGGCCGAGCACCGGATTGTCGAGGTTCTCGACCTGGTAGCCGCGACCTTCGGGCGACTCGTTGGCGACCACGTGGAAGAACTGCCGCAGCCCCATCGCTTCGTAGAGATCCCAAGCGTCGTACGCCGCGCGGGCGCCGTCCTCGAGAAGCGCGGGGTCGCCGTTGGACTCTGTCTCGGGATACTCGATCTCGTAGGTGAAGGGCGTGCGCATCAGCGTTTCCATGGCCGCTGCGTTGTGTCCGTTCTCCGCGGGATTCCAGGCGCGTGCGATGTTCGTAAAACCGAGTCGCTCCGCCTCACGTCGGTGGTCGTCGAGATCGAAGGACGCCAGCATCGAGTTCACTGCGTCGGCGCTGCCGTAGTAGTAGAGCGCCGCGACCATGATGCTGATGTAGCCCTCCTGGAGGTTCGGGTTCCATCGCTTCATCCACGAGGGCGCGTCGGTGCTGATGATCGGCTTTTGCCGATTGGGCGTTTCGAAGTTCTGCGACCAGTTGCCCGCGAGGGTGAGCGACTGCATCAGGAAGTTCAGCCGCTCCTGAGTGGCTCCGTCGAAACGCTCCCAGACCGTCGGCGTGTTGCGAACGATTCCAAGGGCGATCCCGAGGTTGCCGTCGGCATGGCCGCCGTGTCCGCCACCGCGGCACGTCGGCTCGACGCCGCCGCTCACGATGAAGGTCAGCTGCTCGACGAGGTAGTCGTCCGCGCGAAGTCCGGCAGCCTGCGCGTCGGCGTCGAAGTACGCGGCGAGCGCGACGTAGACGAGTGCCACCGTGCCGTAGATATTGCCCTGAAAACGAACCGACTCTCGGTAGGGCTCCCCGTCGTAGTAGAGCCAGTCGAAGTTCCGGGCCGAGTCGGTTCCGCCCATCTCGGTGCGGTAGTTGTTGCTGTAGCGCGCCGCGACGAGATCACGACGAAGCGCTTCTTCGAGCGCGGTCGGCGTGGGCTCGAAGGACCCCGTCGGCGGCGGCGGAGGAGGAGGCGGCGGCGGCGTTGCCGAGTCCCAGGGGGGAACGCCGCTATCGATCTCCACCGTACCGCTGTCGTCACCCGGGTCGGCGTCCGGCAGGGTCAACGCGTCCCTTGCGCCCGCGTCCACCGGAATCACGCCCGTGTCCTCCCCGGGATTCGGGGTATCGGACGCCGATCCACAAGCAACGAGAACCAGACTCAACCACACCGTTCGGGCCATGCGCGCTCCTTGGAATCTGAAGGTAGCGAGCGAATCGTTGGCGTAGTGGCGCGTGAAAACTACATGTAGGTCTGATGCGGCCCAAGGTCGCAAGCTATGCTGCGCCTCGTGCGGTGGTTGGTGGTGATGCTGGTGGGCGTGCTGGCCTGCGGAGACGACGCGTCCGTCTCCGACGCAGGCTCGGACGCCAGTGTGGATGCGGCTGTGGATGCGGCTGTGGACGCGACTGTGGACCGCGAGGATGCGACGCGGGACGCTGGGGAAGACGACTCCCTTTGTGAGGATCTCGGTCTTGCGCGACGATCCTTTGACGAAGCCGCATCGGGAACCGCCTTCGAGGAACCCGCCGGCGACTTCACGGTGCAGACGACGGAGGGACCCTGGACCCTTCGAGACGAGTGGACGGGCTGCGAGTCCTACGTCTTCGTCAACTGGAGCGCGACGGATTACGGCCGCGGGCTGTGGAGCGCCGTTCCCGATGAAGTGTTCACGGACGGACCGCGAAACGTGCACTATTTCTTCGCCGCGTATGCCCCGGACGAAGCGACCGCAACCATGCGCGCGATGGAGATGCAGGCGGTCGTCGAGGAAGGCTTCGACTTTCACGAGGTTTCGGAAACGGACCGCACGTTCTGGCGAACCCACCTTCACTTCGTCACGCAGCCCCTTCAGGACACCGTCGGCAGCGTCGGCGAGCTCGTTCGGGCGTCGGGCATCATCCTCAACGCGTTCGCGATCACCCGGCAACAGCGTTTCGATCCCGTCGGATCGCTCTTCACGATTCGAAGCAGCGGCTTCGTTCCGAGCCCCTCCATGGCTCGCTTTGCCGCGCCCTACTACGACTACCTCGAGGAGCTCGACCGAACGATTGAAGGCGACGACTCGACGGTGGTTTCGCTCCTCGACCAGGAGACGACCACCTCGCGACGACTCGACCGCACCGTCTCCCTCCCCGACAACCTCGCGTCCTTCGACACCCTCGCCTTCGACATCGAACTGACGTGCCTGTTGACCCCGGACGGCTGCTCCGAGTGGGACCGCATCGCGCACATCTTCCTCTGCGACGACGCCACCTGCGAAAGCTCTCGGGAGATCATTCGCTGGATTACGCCCTACTCGCGTCCCGGGCGTCGCCGCTGGCTCGTCGATGCGACCCCGCTTCTTGGCCTCCTTGCGCCGGGCGAACAGACGTTTCGGATGGTGTTCGGTCCCGACTGGGAAGAAGCGACCGAACGAACCGTGAGCGTATCCGCGCGGCTCTCGCAGCGCGGCGTCGGCGAACGTTCGATGGGCGCCGAGCTCGCGTTTCGGGGCGGTGAGTTCAACAGCGCCTACAACGAGCGCGATCCCTTTCGCTTCACGCCGCCAGCGGGAACGCGCCGTGTTGAGGTGGTCACACTCGTCAGCGGCCACGGCCAAGTGGAACCCTTCAACTGCGCGGAGTGGTGCAATCACCAGCACACCTTTACCGCCAACGAAGGAACGCCCCGGCGCATCGATTTTGAAGGAGAAGCCGGGACGACCAACGGCTGCGCCGAACGCGCGCGCGAAGGGGTGCCGCCCGGACAGTGGGGCAACTGGTCGCCGCTCCGCGCAGGCTGGTGCCCAGGGCTGCCGGTGCCCTACCACCGTTTCGACATCACCGACGACATCGATCTCGCGGCAGAAAACGAACTTCGCTACGTCGGCAACGTCATGGGCGAAGAACCGCAGGGCGGCACCATCTCGCTAAGCACCTACGTGGTGTACTGGCAGTAGCGCGCAGGTGATGCGCTTGGGGACGCACCCTCGAGTGGCAACGTAGCGACAACCTTAGCGGGCGGCGCGGCGAGCCATCTGCAGGTGACGCCGGGTGCGCTCCGCCTGCGCGCCGTTGGGCTCGAGCGCGAGGTAGCGCTCGAAGTGCGGAATCGCTTCCTGAAACGCCCCCTCCGCCGCGAGCAGACTTCCGAGGAGCGTGTGCGCGATCGCGAAACGTTCGTCGAGCGCGAGCGCGCGCTCCAACGCAGCCTTCGCCGCGGCCCGATCGTCATTCGCGCGATGCGCCAGCGCGAGCTCACTGAGAAGAGCCGGGGTCGGTTCGTGCGCTTCGATGGCCATGGTCATCGCCCGCACCGCAGCGTCCGCCTGCCCCACCATTCGAAGACCGTTGCCGACCGCCTGCAGTGCCGCGGCATCGCCCCGGGCGAGAGGGATCGCGCGACGAAGCTCGATCGCCGCCTGGTCCGTGTCCCCCAAGCGCAGAAGCAAAAGGCCAAGGTTGGCCCGCGCGGTCGCATCGTTGGGGAGAAGCCGCACCGCCCGTCGGTAGGCGTCCCGCGCCCCCGTGTCGTTTCCGGACTCCTCTTCCGCAAGAGCGAGGTTGAGCCACGCTTCCCCGAAGGTTTCGTCCACTTCGATCGCGCGCCGCAACATCGGCACCGCTTCCTCCGAGCGGCGAAGGTCCCGAAGAAGCAGTCCGAGGTTGCTCAGCGCCTCGGCGAACTCTGGGTCGAGTTCGATGGCGCGCCGGTAGCTGGCCTCCGCGTCGTCGTATTCGTTCTGCAGCTCGAGGACGAGTCCGAGGTCAAGGTGCGCGCGCGGATCCTCGGGAGTCTCCGTGGTCGCCTGGCGAAAGAGCGCTTCGGCCTCTTCGACGTTCCGCGCGGCGAGGGCGCGTTCCCCCGCAGCCACGGTTTCAGACGCCGGATGTCGCGGCGCTTCGGCGGCCTCCGCTTCGTCCGGAAACATGATGTCTTCATCACCGCTCGACGACGACGACGAAGACGACTCACCGGGCGGGCAGCCACCAAGAAGAACGCCCGCAATCCAAAGCGCCACCCACCGCATCATCCCGCCTCCGCACTTTCGTGAAGCTCCCGAAGGCGATCCTCGAGCGTCACCCGGAGGGCCTGAAGACGCGCAGGCTCGCGAATCTTTCCACCGAACGCGTCCTGAACATAGAAGACGTCGAGGGCGCGATCACCTTCGGTGTTGATCTTCGAGAGCGCGATCGTGAGGCCTTGCTCGTGCAGCGTTCGCGCGATCGCGTAGAGAACACCCACACGGTCGCGGGTGAAGACATCCACCACCGTAAAGAGCGGCGACGCTTCGTTGTCCACCGCCACCTCGGTGCGCACTTCGGGGCTTCGCCGCTGCGCCCACGCGGGCGGCTCCGGGGCGCGCGCGAGCAGGTCGTCCGCGCTGACGAGCCCTTCGAGACGCGCCTTTAGATCGGCGGTAAGCCGCTGCATGACCATTTCGTCGATGGCGGGAGGACGGCTGTCGGCGCGGTGAAGCGTTCGCCGAGACTCGCGGCGCACGAGAAAGACGTCGAAGGCACGCTTCCCCTGCGTGTGGGTCTGGGTGTAGGTCTGGGTGTAGATCTGCGCGTCTACAACGCCCATCTGGTTGCCCGCCAGAACCGCCGCGATGTCGACGAGGAGACCCGGCCGGTCTTCGGTAATGATGAGAAGCTCGGTGAGTTCCTCGCTCGGCCCCGGTCCGAGACGGACCGTCATCGGGGCTTCGCCAGCGTCCCGCACCGCGCGGGCATGGCGCCGAATCACATCGACGGGCGTCGCGAGCACGTAGCGATCGGGCATCTCGTCAATGAAACGCTCGAGGGCGTCCTGTTCTTTGTCCCCGACGAACCCGACGCGAACTTCCTCGCGAATCTGCCCCGCACGACCCGCTCCGCTCGGCTGACCGCCTTCGAGGGCCGTGGCGAGACCGAGGTAGAGATCCTCGAGCATCCGAGCTTTCCAGGCGCTCAAGGCACTCGGGTTCGTGGTCGAGAGGGTGGCGACCGTCAGCAGATAGAGATCGCGAAGACGCTCGACCGCGCCGACCTGGCTCGCGAGCTCCGTGAGGACCGCAGGGTCGGTCGTGTCCCGCCGCGTCGCCCAGTGGTAGAGCGAGTCCTGGTTTTCGATGAGCCACGTAATGTGGTCCACGTCCACCGCGCGAAGCCCCAGGCGTTCGACCACGGGGCGAGCCATCTGACCCCCGCGCCTCGGGCGATGACCTCCATGCACCTTTCCAAGGGCATGAAGAAACGTGGCAACGAAGAGCGGTACACGCCGCGGGGTCTCGGCCGCAAGCCGGCTGGCGAGAGGAAGCTCGGTCGAATGTTCCCCGGCGAAGATCTCCCGCAGTCGGTCCACCGCTCGGATGAGATGAACGTCGACCGTGTACACGTGATAGACGTCGTGAATCGCGCGACCGGTGAGCGGTTCGATCTCCGGGATCATCGCGAGCGTGAGGCCAACCTCGTGCAGCTCGGTGAGAAGCGAGCCGCGACGCACCGGCGCGCGCTGGGTCGTCGTGAGCAGCTGAATGAAGAGCTGCGTCGCTTCCTCCGAGCTTCGGAATCGCTCGCGCCATTCCGGAAGTGCCGCCGCGCGCGCCACGGCGTCCCGCGCATAGCCGTAGGGCGCGACGCCGCGCTTGAGCACCTGCCGATAGAGGCGCATCGCGAGCGCGGGATCGTCCTGGAGACGCTCGCTCTCCGTTAGCGTGGCCTTGCCCGCAAAAAGCGCGGTCCCATCGCCGAGGTCACGCAGCGGGATCCGAGCACGGCGCCGGGTGGGACGCGCGCGATCGAGCATGCGCTCGGCGGTTTGCGCGACGACGCGGGCGTGGCGGTAGTACGCCTGCATGAACTGCTCGACACCAAGCACGATGCCGTCGACGAAACCGAGTTCGACAGCGATGTCTTCCTGATCCGCAAAGGTGAGACGATCCTGCTGGCGGCCCGCTCGCTTGTGCAGGTAGTTCCGCACGCGCCAGAGGAACTCGCGCGCGGCTTCTAGCTCTTCGGCTTCGCGACGAAGAAGCGCGCCGGTGCGAATGTAATCCTCGGTGCTGCGCGCGCCCCAGCGGGCCCGCGCCGCCCACTCGGCAACGTCGAGATCGCGCAACCCCCCACGCCCTTGTTTAACCTCGGGCTCGAGCAAACAAAGCGAGTCGCCGAAGCGCTCGTGACGCTGCTCGGTGTCTCGCGCGAGCATGTCGAGAAACTCGGTAAGGTGCGGCGTGAAGACCTGTGCCTGCGCGCCCTTCTGAAGGTCTTTGACGATCGAGGCATCGCCGGCCACGCGCCGAAGATCGATCAGCGTGGTGGCCGTACGGATGTCGTCGCGCGCGAGGCGGAGGGTTTCTTCCACCCCCCGCACCGCATGACCGATGTCCACG
Source organism: Myxococcota bacterium (assembly GCA_039186435.1). GTDB lineage: Bacteria > Myxococcota_A > Polyangia > Polyangiales > Houyiibacteriaceae > JALVDI01. The sequence goes on from JBCDAA010000259.1 coordinate 9,632, forward strand.
CCGAGATCCCAAAGCGGGTAGAGCAGCCCCTCCGCGAGCATTCGCACGTGCGGGTCGTTCGGGTCGTCGCAGAGGAAGAGCACATCCACGTCACTCTGCAGCCCGACGATCCCGCGTCCGTAGCCACCGACTGCGACCAGGGCGATGCGGCAGTCCGGATGGCTTCCGCCCGCGGCGTCTGCGGCGCAGTAGAGCGCCCCGAGGAGACCATCGAGGACGCGCGCGAACGCTCGCGCGGAAGCGACACCCGGCTCTCCCTTTTCGACGGCGGCCGCAAACGTCCCCCGGTACATGGAGAGGTAGTCCCCACACGTTTCCGAAAGATCGGGCGCGAGCCCCCGGAGATCGATTGTCGCCTCCCGCACCGCGGCAGAACTATGATCGGCGACCCGGACCCCCGCAAGCCTCACTCGATCTCGGCAACGTAGCGAACCAGCCCCTCAGCCACGCCGCTCGCCAGGGCTTCCCGGTATTCCGGCCGCCGAAGCGCCTCGGCTTCCTCACGTTTGGTAAGGAACGACGCCTCGAGGAGGATCGCCGGCATTCGCACCCCAATAAGAACGTAAAAAAGCGCGCTTTTTACCCCTCGGTCCGGCAACGCGGGAAGAACGCGGCGGCCCCCGGCGAGGGTGTGCTCGTGGACGAGCTCCGCGAGACGCCGGGAGTGGGTGACCTGCTCGCGGCGATGCAGGCGGGCGATCAGCCGCTGAATCCCGGTCACCTCCGACCGGCGTGTTCCGTTCTCGCGCGCGGCCAGGCGAATCGCTTGTTCGTCGTCGGACGCGTCGAGGACGAAGGTCGTCACGCCCCCCGTCGAGACCGGGCCATCCGCCGCGTTGAGGTGCACCGAGACGAAGAGGTCCGCGGAGGCTGCGTTTGCGAACGCCGCGCGCTGGTCGAGGCTTACGACTTCGTCGCGCTCTCGGGTGAGAACCACGCGCGACGCGGGAAGGCGCCGCCGGAGAATTCGCGCAACGCGAAGCGAGATGTCGAGGACGAGGTCGGACTCCTCGAGCTCCTCGTAGCGCGCGCCATGCTCGACGCCGCCGTGTCCTGGATCGAGAACGATGACGCGCTGCTGCGTGGCGGCCGCTTCTTCGACCGACGCGTCGGTGCGCACGTCAAAAATCAACCGGCTCGGCAACTCGTAGGCGTGAACCCGCGCCCCCTCACTTAGGTCGAGAAAGAGAGCCTCGTCGGGCGTCCAGCGCACGCGCGCAAGCCCGCCCTCCCCGACGTCAAACGACGCCGGCACCGATTCGCTCTCAAGGCGGGTCATCGCAACCTCGTACGTTTCGTCGCTCGCGCCTTGCGGCAGCGACACCTCACACTCACCCCCGAGATACGCGACCACACGAATCGAGGTTTCGGACGCGCCGAAGGTCGCCACCCGCTCGAGCACACACGCCGGTAGCTCCGCACGAAACGCCTCGTCGATGGCGGCAAGGTCCTCGTTGCTCGGACGGTGGGCAGCGAGCTCGTCGAGCGCCGACTGAAGCGAGTCGCACCCTCCCCGCACCGCTCGGTACGTCTCTCGATAGCGATCCGCCGGAGCGACTTCCAGTGCCGCAAGCGCGCCCTGGGCAACGCAGCGAAGCGTCTCGTCCTGGGCCGCCTCCTCGAGAAACTGACGCGCTTCGAGCTCCGCGAGGGCGTCTTCCGCGTCGTGCGCTGCCTCCGCCCACCGCCGCGCCGCTTCAACGCCTTCCGGAGTTCCCCGCTGAGCCGTAGCGGCCTGCTCCAAGGGCGCGAGATCCGGCGCGGCGTCCTCATCGCCTCCACACGCCGCGATCGTGATAACGTGCGCCGCGATCAACCCTGAGAGTCTGCGGATGAACACCTCGCCCACGTACGAAGACCGCCCTAGCGGCCGGGTCTATCGCGACGCGACGGAAATGGTCAACGACTACCTCCGGCGCTTTTCCGCGGCGATCGACGTGAAGATCGATCCCCTTGACGAGGATGGCTACGCCGAAGTCCTTCGCGGGTCGGCGCAGGTGGGCATCAACGTCCTCGAGGACCACGGCATCCTGCTGCTCCTTTCGCGCATCATGGATGTACCCAAAGAAGGTCGCGAGGAGTTCTACCGGCGCCTCCTCGAGCTGAATTTCTTGGTGACCAGCGACGCGGCGTTCGCGATCGACCGGGATCGCTCCGCCGTCTACCTGCGCGCCCATCGGCGGCTCGGTGGCTTGGACTTCGAGGAATTCGATGACCTCCTTCGCACCGTGGCTGCCGTCGCCGATGAGTGGGACGGCCGTCTCACTGAACTTTTCCCGGATGTGACCTAGCCTGGCCCCATCGAGAGCACTGCTCGGCAGGTCGACCACCTGGTACGGGGGTTCGACCGGTGTTAACCTGGCCGCTCGAGTATGGAGACGGCGACGACGAGCGAGACCACCGGCGAGCACCCGCCGATCGCCCCGGACGCGAAGGTTCCGGAACCGGACGAAAACCAGGTAGGCGAACAGGACGACCGAAGCTGGTCAGCCGGACGCATGAGCCTCGTGGAAGCCGATCAGTACGCGGAGGCGTTTCGCCCCTCCTGGGGTGACGCGGACGATTGGGTCGAAGCCAATCAAGCGCCGGAGATCGAAGAGGCGGCCGACACGGTCGTCGCGGCGCCGGAGCCAAAAGCGTTTTCCCGAATGCCCGAAGTGGCCGCCGTCGAAGAAGAGGCGATCCTTCCAGGAGCCGACCAGTCGAAAAAGCGCCTCGCGATCGTCGCGGTGGTTTTCGTCACGGCCATTGTCGTTGTGGTCGCCTCCTTCTTGGGGGGTGGCGACGAGCCCAGCCAACCGGTGGCCACCGACTCCGAAGGCGTGGAGGAAAGCGCCGAAACCGCGCCGACTCCGATGACGGCAGCCGCCGAGATTCCCCAGCCCGAAACGATGGCCGCCGTGCCTGAAGCCACCATGGAGACGGAAGCAGAGGTCGAAGCCGCGACGGAGCCGGCCCCCGAGCCCGTCCCGGAGCCCGTTCAAGTCCGCATTCGCGCTCGGGTGACGCCCGCGAACGCGCGCCTCGAGCTCGACGGCACCCGCGTTGGAAATCCCTTCGATCGCGAGGTGGAGCAAGACGGGAGTGAGCACGTCTTCCGGGCCACGGCGACGGGATACGAGCCGCAGGAGTTCCGCGTCCGCTGGGACGGCGAACACAATGAGGTGGTCGAGCTTCGGGAGGTACCACCGGTCGTGGCCCCACCGCCCGCCATGCGTCCCGAAGCGATGCGTGCCGAAGCGATGCGCGCTGAAGCGATGCGCGCTGAAGCGATGCGATCCACGCCGATGCGCACCCAGGCGAGCTCGCGTATGACCACGCGGATGCGAAGCACGATGCGCTCGACCATGCGGCGGCGCTCGACCATGCGGTCCGGCTTCACCACCGCAAACCCCTACTAGAGCGTTCCCTTCGCCTTGCGGGGAGAAGA
>JBCDAA010000260.1:0-13054 GCA_039186435.1 Myxococcota bacterium
CCCCGCGCTCGCTTGTTCTCGCCGCCCCTCGCGGCGTTGCTCGTCTTGAAATACCACTGGTATTCCATCGACTTCCCGTCTTGCGAGGAACGCCGAGCCCGGCGCGATCACGAGATCAGTTTAAGCGACGAGCAATCTAGCCTGCGGGGGGACGCTCTTCTTCACTTCGCGTCGGTCCGGCAGTGCCCCGCTTTTTTGACCGAACGGGAACGCGCCGCGGATAAGAACGTATGCGGCATCTCAAGCGTTTGGTCACCCTCGGCCTCCTGGGCGCCATCGCCTATCTCATCGCCACCCGCGAGGGGATGGACACGATACACGCGCACCTCGCAGACCTGCGCTTCGAGTGGATGCTCGTCGCCGCGCTCTTCGCGATTCTCGCTGTCTCCGCGTCGGTTCGACGCTGGCAACTTCTCCTCTCCCACGAAGGGATCGCGCTTCCTTTCGCGACCCTCTTCGCGTCCTTTCTCCGCGGTCGCTTCGTCGGCGCCTTCACGCCCTCCACCACCGGGCTCGACCTCTACCGCCTCGTCGACATCGGACGGCGCGCAACCAACAAGGCCGCCTCGGGCCGCGCAGTGCTCACCGAAAAACTCTACGGCCTGGTCGCCCTCGCCCTCGTGACCGCAGCGCTTCTTCCCGCGGGCATCGCCCGCTTCTTCGGCTCCCTCGGCGTCCTCGCGGCCATCGGCATCGGCGTCGTCGCCATCCTCGGCCTCGCCGCCCTCGCCCGTCCTGCGTTTCTTCGCCGCGTGTGCGCGCGCCTTCCGAAAGCCCTACGCCAGCGCGCCCATCGAATGGTCGACCTGCTCACCAGCCGCGCGATGACCAAGGAACGAACCGCGCGCGTCATCGCCTTCGGCCTCCTCTCGCACAGCGCCACCGCCGCGATCTTCGTCGCGACCGGCGTCGCCCTTGGTCTCGAGGTCTCCCCGCTGGCGCTGCTCGTCGTCGGCAACGCCATCATCCTCGCCACGCTTCTCCCCATCAGCGTTGGTGGCGTCGGCGTCCGGGAAACCACTGCCGTCGTGCTCCTCTCCACCGTGGGCGTCGGCACAACCGAAGCTGCGCTCGTCGGTCTGCTCGGCTACCTGGCGATGCAGCCGCCGGCGCTGGTCGGGGGACTGCTCCTCCTTCGCGGCGCGCCGTCCCTCGCAGAACCTCATCCGGCAACCTGAGATCCTTCCACCTAACGCGGGCTCCCTTGCCCCGCGAAACGCCCATCGTTCGCTCGTTGCGATGACGCGCGACCTCGCGATTGCGACCGTCTTCGTTGCGCTCTTCGCATCCGCGTAGTCCACCGAACCGCCCAGACGCAAGCGCGCCTTGAACCTTGCGAGTCACCTGCGGTACCACGCGCCCATGAAACGAACACTCACCCTCGCTCTTCTCGTCGCGTGCGGCGGCGGCGAAACGGAAACCGCCGAACCGGTAACGCCCACAACGACGGGCGGCGAAACAGACGTCGCCGTCAGCGACGTGATGCCCCTCGCGCCCTTCGCCCTGGTCTTTCCCGATGGGCGTGTTTCGATGGATGCAGAGGGCAACGTCACCTTTGAGGGAGAATCGAACGCTCCGACGATGCATGCCGACGGTCGCGTGGTAGTCAACGGAGAGCGCGGAACTGCACGCCGATGGCCGCCTCATGGCGTCCGGTCAACAGATCGCCGTCGTCGACGAGTCCGGCCGGGCGAATGTCAGCGACAGCGAACTCTACTTTGACGAGAGTGGCGCATTGATGGGCGCCCCCTCGCCCGCCGAGATTCGCCTCGAGCCGGCCGACACCCCGGCACGACGCGCGGCCATGGTCGCGTTGATTCTCACCGTCACAGTTGGCGAGGTCGTCACCACCGAGCCGGCCGCTGACCCGGCCCCTCAGCCGTAGATTCGCGACACCGCGTCTTCCACATCCGCCGGACTACCAATGTAGAGCGGCGTTCGCTGGTGCAGCGCGCTCGGCTCGACCTCCACGATGCGCTTGTGCCCATTCGACGCGGCGCCGCCCGCCGCTTCGCACACAAACGCCAGCGGCGAGGCCTCGTAGAGAAGCCGTAGCTTTCCGCTCGTGTTCTTCACGTCCGGCGGGTACGCGAAGATGCCACCCGTGAGCAGCGTGCGGTGAAAGTCGGCGACCATCGCGCCGATGTAGCGCAACTTGTACGCCTTCTTGTCGCCCTCGGGCTTCTTGATCCAGTCGACCCAGCGCTGCACCGGGGCATCCCATTTGTGGTAGTTGCCCTCGTTGATCGAGTACGTGTTGCCGCGCCGTGGAATGCGCAGGTTCTCGTGAGAGAGAAAGAACTCGCCGATCGCCGGGTCAAAGGTGAAGCCGTGCGCGCCATCGCCCGTCGAGTACACGAACATATTCGACGAGCCGTAGATCACGTACCCCGCGGCAACGATGTCGCGCCCCGGCTGCAGGCAATCCTCGATCGTTCCCGCCCCGTTGCCTTCCGTCTTTCGACGATGCACCGAGAAGATGGTGCCGATCGATGCGTTGATGTCGATGTTCCCCGACCCGTCCAAGGGATCGAACTGCAAGACGTACTTTCCTTTCGGGTACTGCGGCGGAATCGGAATCGGATGCTCTTCCTCTTCGCTGCCCATCACGCAGACATGCCCGCCTTGCTGAAGACAGTTGACGATCGTCTGGTTCGCGAAGACGTCGAGCTTTTGCACCTCCTCGCCCTGCACGTTCACCTGGCCCGTGAGCCCGAGAATGTTGGCGAGACCCGCCTTGCTCACCTGGCTACTGATGATCTTGGCGGCGAGCGAAAGCTGCTGAAAGAGCCCCGTGAAATCCCCCGTCGCGCCTTCGGCTCGGCGCTGACGCGCAAGGAGATGCTGCTCCAAGGTCTGGCCGTAGAACGCCGGCCCCGCTGGCCCGATGGATAGATGCTCCGCCATGGGTCGTGCCTAGCACACATCGCGCGCGGTCAGGATGCCGGCTGAGAAATCGTCGACGGCCGCGCCGCCTCGAGCGCCGCAACGAGCTCGCCCGCGCTCGGGCTGCTCGGTTCTTCGGAGAGCTCCGCCACCAAGCCTGCCGCCTCGGAGAGATTCGCAAAGAACCGAACCGGAAATCCGACATTGGAAACCACAGCAAGCCCACGAAGAAAGGTGCGGACCAGCGAATGCATGAGGCTGTCACCTTCGATCGCCGACGCGCTCACGTAGACGCGATCACCAAATTCGGCAGCCTGGGTTCGTGACTCCTCCCGAAAGGATCCATCCGGCAGCGTCCCCGCCGCCCGTGAGTCGACCACGACCAGCAGGCCAACCCCTTGATACTTCGCGAGGGTCGCGCGCACCCAGGGGAGTCGATCGCGAAGCGCCTGGGCGGTCGGCGTACCCCAATAGAGGGTGATCAGCACATTTCCCACGCCCACGAAGCAATGGGAGTCCCCTTGGCTGACGATCACCGAACGGCCCAAGCCAACAGCATCGCACGCAACCTGGCCGCCCACTCATCCGTGTGAAGATGCGCGGCCACAGAAATCACTTGCGCAACGAGTAATCCGAGTAAATACTCGGATTGTGGTTCGGGCCGCCAAAGCAAAGAAAAACAGCGCCCGAAAGCGAAGCTCACCACAGGCGCCGCGATCCCTTCCGCGAAAGCCGGTGCAGGCCCGCGCCAAAGCCAAGGTCGAAGCCATCCTTCACGCCGCGGAAACCCTGCTCGTCGACGAAGGCCCCGAGGCCCTCAACACGAATCGCATTGCCGCAGAAGCGGGCGTCGGGGTGGGTACGGTATACGAGTATTTCGGCAACAAAGAGGGCATCGCCCTCGTGCTCATCGAGCGCCTCTCCGAAGCGGAGACAACCGCCATCCGAACTCGCCTCGCCGCCATTCCGGAAGACGACATCGACGCCGCCGCCCTCGCGGCGATCGAAGAAGCCTTTGCCCTCTACCAGCAGCACGCCGCACTTCTCGACGGTCTTCGCGCGATGACCAAGGTTCGCCAGAAAGTCGGCACGCGTCCTGGCGAGCGCGCGATCCTTCAGGCTGTCGAAGCGCGACTCGCTCGCGTCGGCGTCTCGGATCCGGAGCGCGTCGCCTTCACCATGTTTCATCTCGTCGAATCCCTTGCGCTCCGCTTTACCCAGCAGGATCGCTGGAACCTCGACGAAGCCATCACCGAGACGACGCGCGTTGTTCGCGCCTACCTCAAGGACTGCACCGAGGGCTCGCCCTCCTCCACGCCAGAAAGACCGACCTCATGAAATCGCTTCCGCACCAAGGCCTCGATCGCGACGCCATCGAACAACAACTCGCCGAACTTCGTTCCACCGATCTTCCGGTCACCGGCGGCAAGGCCTGGGGCTACGTCTACGACGCGGGAGCCGAAGTCAGCGCGATTCAGAAGTCCGCCGTGTCCTCGTTTCTCAGCGTGAACGGCCTCGACCCCACCGCGTTTCCGAGCGTCGAAAAACTCGAAAACGAAGTCCTGGAATACTGCCTCTCGCACCTTCACGCGCCGGAAGAAGGCGTCGGGAGCTTTACGAGCGGCGGTACCGAAAGCTGCATGCTCGCCATCAAAGCGGCGCGCGACTACGCCCGCGAGACGAAGCCCGAGATCACCGCCCCGGAAATGGTTCTCCCCGTGACGGCCCACGCTGCGTTTCACAAGGGCGCGAGCTACTTTGGCGTGAAGGTTGTCCCGGTGGACGTCGACCCGGTGACCTTTCGCGCGGACATGGACGCGGTGCGCGCGGCCGTCAGCGATCAGACGGTGTTGATCGTGGGCTCGGCAGCTGGCTACGCCCACGGCGTCATCGACCCCATCGAAGAGATGGCCGCCCTCGCGCAGGAAAAGAACATCCTGCTTCACGTCGACGGATGCATCGGCGCGTTCATCCTCAACCTCTTCGAAGAGCTTGGCGAAGACATCCCTCGTTTCGACTTTCGCGTCCCGGGCGTGACCTCCATCTCGATGGACCTCCACAAATACGGATTCGCCCCGAAGGGATCCTCGGTCATCCTGCACCGAAGCCCAGACGTCCGCCGCGCGCAGTACTTCGCCTGCGCGGCCTGGAGCGGCTACTCGGTCGTCAACGCAACGATGCAGAGCACCAAGTCGGGCGGGCCCCTCGCCGGGGCCTGGGCGGTGATGCGCTACCTCGGCAAAGAGGGCTACCTGCGCCTCGCTAGGGAAATGCTCGACGCGACCAGGCTCCTCCTCGAGACCATTCCCACGATCGAAGGGCTGCGCATTCTCGGCCAGCCGGACATGGGCCTGATCGGCATCGCCTCGGACACTATCGACGTCTTTCATCTCGCCGACGAGCTCAACGAGCGCGGGTGGTTCGTCGTACCGCAGCTTTCGTTTCGATCGAGCCCCAAGAACCTCCACCTCGCGGTCGAACCGGCCAACGCCGCGCAGACTGCAGCATTCCTCATTGATCTTCGCGCCTGCGCCGCCCACTGCCACGAGCATCCGGCCGAACCGCCTCCCGCACCGATCCTACAAATGGCGGGGAGTCTCACGCCCGAGATGCTCCGCAGCAGCTACCGTGATCTGATGAAGATGGCCGGCGCCGACGACGGACTGCCCAAGCGCCGCGGTGCGATCAACCACATCATCGATGCCCTCCCCACCGAAACGAAGGAAGCCATGCTCAAGGAGTTCATCGGAGAGCTCTTCTCCAAGTCATGACGATTCGCCTCGCCTACGCGCGCATCAATCAGGAGTCGAACGCGTTTTCCCCGCTGACGACCGACCTCGACAACTTCACCCGCTTTCATTTTCTCAAGGGCAAGGGTCTGGCCCGCGCGGTCAAACCCTTTCACTCGGAGGTGCCAGGCTTTACGCCCTGGGGTGAACTCAGCGGCTTTTCGCACGCGCTTCGAAACGAGGACGTGGAGCTTGTGCCGATCGTGAGCGCGTGGGCGCTGCCGAGCGGCCCGCTGAGCGCCGAGGCCTACCAGGCGCTTCAGGCCCACCTTCGCGAAGGCCTGGAGGCCGCGGGCAACATCGACGGAGTCTACCTCGCGCTTCACGGATCGATGCGCGCCCACGGCGACGTGCCCGAGCCGGAAGAAGGTCTGATTCGAACCGCCCGCGACGTGATCGGCGAGCGACCTCTGGCGGTGAGCTACGACCTGCACGGGTTGATGACGCCGACGAAGGTCGAGCTGCCGGACATCGTCACGGCGTACCGCACGAACCCCCATCGCGATCTTCCGCAGATCGGTGCGCGAACCGCGCGACTGCTCCTCCGCACGGTGCGCGGCGAGATTCGTCCCACGAAAACCTGGCGTACGCTTCCGATGGCGTTCGGCGGCGGTCTCGAAGTCGATTTTCTGGAGCCGATGCGAAGCATCTTTCGGCGCATGAAGGAGATGGAAAAGGAGAATCCGCGGATCCTCTTTCCAAGCCTTTTCATGGTGCATCCCTTCACGGACGCAGCGCCTCTCGGGTGGAGCTCCGTCGCGCTCACCGACGGCGACGAAGATCTTGCGGCGCGCGTTGCAGACGAGCTCGCCGACGCCGCGTGGTCGGTCCGTCACGTTCCGACGCCGACGATCTTTGGCCCCGCAGAAGCCATCGACCAGGCACGCCGCGCCTGGTGGGCACGCAAAACGGGCTGCGTTTACTTCACCGACGTAAGCGATGTGGTCGGCGCGGGCGGCGTCGGCGACAACCCAAACCTCCTGCGCGAGCTCCTCGAACACGCGAGCGACCTCTGCGCGTACGTTCCGATTCGCGACGCCGCAGCGGTCGACGCCCTCTGGGATCGCATCGGTTCCCACGCATCCGTGTCCGTCGGCGGATCCCTCACGCCCTCTCATGGGCCGCCGGTCTCCGTGGAAGGCAAGGTCGTCAGCCGGCAACAAACCCGCAAGTTTGGCCGTGGCGTCGGCGTGGACCTCGGGTCGGTCAAACTGGTGATCACCGAAGACGCGCCCATCGGCCTCTACCCAAACTTCTACGGCCGCTTCGGGTTTCCGCTCCGCAAAGCCGACATCGTGGTCGTAAAGAGCTTCTTCCACTTTCGGATCTTTCACGCGCCCTGGCTCCGCAAACAGATCGGCGTTCGCACGCGTGGAACGACGGACCTCAATCTCTACGAGAGCGTGACGCACGACGGCCCGATTCACCCCGCGCAGCCGGTGGACGAATGGCGCAGTCGCGACCGAATGCGGCGCGCGATCTAGACTGCGCGCACTTCAAACTGACCGTGCGATCGCGCCGCGCTCGCCGTTCCTCACAAGGCGCGAAGTTGCTGGAAGAACAAGCGTGCGGTCAGTTTATAGGAAGCCGGTCGTAGCGATGGTGGTGCCGAACCGCGCCGCTGGGATCGCGTTCGGTGAGGTAGACGATGTCGTCGTAGACGTAGCAGCTCTCTTCCACCGATCCGTCGCGGTGCCGAAGAACGCGCGGTCCATGCGGCACGCGATCGATTCGGTGCACGCACTCGGTCACATTCGCGTAGGGACGCCGTAGCTCCGTGTCGGCGGGGCACACGAGCTCCATCGGCGTCGCCGTTGGCGCTTCCAGAGTGCACGGGTTTCGTGTCAGCGCCGCTTCCACCGCCGGACAGGTCGCCGCCTGAAACCGATGAAGGATTCCCGCAAAGCGCCTGCTTCGCGTCGCGGCTGGCGCACCGAGAGCCCAGGTCGCCTCAAGACCCCACGGCGAGCGAGCGAGCGTTCGCCAGCGCTGCTCGAACGCGCCCTCGGTTCCATCTTCACAAAAGCGCGCCAGGTCCGACCCCAAGAGCGCACTCGGCGCGACATCCGCATCTTCCCCCGCGCGCACGAGTATGGCCCCCGAGAGATCCGCCGGCGATGGGACACGAGGAGGCTGCTCCACCTCCCCCGTTTCGTGGCGACCCAAAGTCAGAAGACGCCCGCTTGCAAGTCGAACCACAAACGCCCGGGTGGTGCGGTAGCCCTCCTCGAGCACGAGCGTACCCTCCGTCCAGCGAAGGCGCCCCTCTCTTCGGAAGGGCTCGCGGCGCAGCGTTGACACATAGACGAAGCGGTCACGCGCCAAGGTGAGCCGAAGACGCCCTCGCTCGGCCGTGCTGACGATCCACTCGCCTTGCAGCCACGCCGGTAGCGACTCTGACTCCTGCCGAAGCGCCTCGAGGGCTTCGCCAGAGACGCGCTCTTTCGCGACGAGGAACCTGCGCCGTCGTGCATCGGTGACGAGCCAGCCGGGGTCGACCTCCCGCCAGGTGGTCGTCCAATGCCGCTCGCCGATCAATTGAAAGGATCCGTTTCCGGCGTGCGCGCCCGCAATCGCGAAGGGTGGATGCTCCGGTCGGCCCGCCGTGTTCGCGCCGAACAAAAAGCGTTCAGGCCGGCGCAGATGGCTCCACGGTGGCGTCGGACCGCGGTGCAAAAAAGGGTTCCGGTGATAGCGCCGCGCGGAGGGCTCAGTCCGGGGGGGCGGCGTCAGTGGGTGAATCCAAAGCGCCCCTTCGATCGACGGCGGCAGTACGGCGGCCGGGTACGTCGCGTACTCGTGGAGGGGATGCGGCCTTCGATGTTCCGCATCGGACCCGTCGAAGATCACGAACCACCCCGGCCCCTCCTCACCTCGAAGCCAGTAGGCACGGGCGACCGGACTCCGGGATCCCGCCTGCATGTAGAGGGTGTAGTCGGGCGTGGTCTCCGTCGCGCGGAAGACGTAGCGGACGTCCCCACCGTTGGGCGCGCGAAGCAGCACATTCTCGCCCGCGTGGGTGAGCTCCCAGGAGACCTGGCCGAAGGATTCCAGGAACCAAAGCTGCGGTGACGCCGGCTCAACGCCGGAAGCTGTCGGAGACGAAGAAGGAGTCGAGGACACCCCGCCACACGCCACTACCAGAAGGGCAACCATTCCCGCCGCGCGCACGCTCTAGGGATACGTCGATCCAGACGCGAAGCCAGCCGTGAGTCGTACGAGTGTTCGAGACCTGCTACTCCACGATCTCGCAGACGTACGTCAGGTCGAAACCGATCAGTGTTGGCGTCTCGAGGAGGTCCGCGCTCGCCCGGAGCACAGACCGAACCTCAAGGTAGGGCAGGCGGTTGCCACGGCCGCTCGTGTCCAGGAGCGCACCCACATTCACGGGTGCGGAGGTCGGCGGGATGTCGACCACCACCGGCGTCGCGCTCGCAAGCTCCGCCTCGCTGTTGGCGGTGCGAATCTCAAAGGACACCGTCGTCCCCGCCGGCGTCAGTACCGTCCAATCGAGATCGCTCCAGTTCGGGCGATCGGGTGGAATGTTGCAAAACTCGGTCGCGTCGTAGATCCGCTCGTAGCTCCCGGTCGGCGGGTACGAGGGGCGCGGCGGGACGACCACGCGCACGGGCACACTGTTTTGCACCGCGCCGTCGAGGAGCACTTCGATGGTGAACTCGAAGACCTGCGCCACAGGGCTCTCGGGCAAGAAGTCGTTCTGAAAGTTCACGCGAAAGTCGACGTCGGTGCCCGGCTGACACTGAACGAAGCGGCTCGCGGTCACGCCGGCGCATCGTCCTGGCGGAAAATCGAAGGCGACGATGCTCTCGACAAAATCCGTTTCGTCCACGCCGGGCGTTGCCGGATTGTCCACCGCACGCGCGGTCACGTCGAAGAGGGTGTTCTCCGCGAGATCGCGAACGGCATCCACGACCGTCACGTCCAAACCGGTACCGTCTTGAGGAATCGTGAAGACGTAGGGATCGCCGGTCAGGTCCACCGAACTCGTCGCCGTCCCGAGAGACATCGCGTGCGACTCGCCCGCCGCGCACCACGACTGTCCGCCACAGGACTGCACGGTGATCACCCGAACATCCTGTGCGTTGAGCGCGGCGATCGTTTCGTTCCAATCCTTGCCGATGCTCGCCGGAAGCACGAAGGGGTTGTACGGGTTCACGTTGCCGGGTCCTTCGTGAAAAGGCGCGTCGGTGAGCATGACAACGATCGGAATCGTGTCCGGGCGAAAGCATGGATAGCCCCAGCGCCCCGCGGGACAGCCGCTTCGGGATGGCAAAAACGACCCAAGGGAGGATCCCGTCGCGATGGCCCAAAGCGCCTGGGTGTTGCTTTCGGGGCCGTCGCCTCCGCCCGACGCGACAAAGGTACCGACCGCGCTGGCGGGCGCCGCGAGGTTGTCCGTGAGGTCGACGAGATGTTCGAAGACCACGTCCGGCGACCAGCCGTAGCAGCTGCGTCCGCCGGCACAGACCGGGTAGTCGTCAAAGCGCCCCACCCCAAACCAGGCGTTCGGAATCACGCAGCGAATCGCGCCCATGATCCCGCCGCCAACACCCTCTGCGCAGGACGAATCGATCGTTCCACTCGTGAGCGACGCGCGAAGGTTGGCGATCTCGTCGCCCATCGAGCCGGTGGTATCCATCAGAAAGTAGAGGTCCGCCGTGGTCACCTCGATGCCGAAGGACACGGGATCCGTTTCGATCAATCCGCCGAAAGGAAGCGTGTGGTAGAAGCCGTCCGCGCCGCTTCCGCACGGGGCGCGCCAGCCGGCTCCGGGACATTCGTCCGCTTCGTTCGGAACGCCGTCCCCGTCGTCGTCGAAGAGCTCGTTGTCCATGCCTACGAGCACGACGCCGCCTTGCGCAGGATCGAACTCGACGTTCTCGGAGTTCTCGCTCGTGAGGTCCGCGTCGTTGGGGCGGTCGGTCGAAATCGCGCAGGTCGGGCTGCAGGGATTGCACGCCTCGGGACCGACGACGAGAGCGTTCTGCACTCGCATCTGGTCGGGACGACATTCGGTCAAACGACCGTCGACGCACGCGCGAACACCCGTGGAACAAAGCGCGCGATCCCCAACCCTCACCGGGTCCATTTCACAGGGTTGGGACACCTCGCAAACGCACCCTTCGTCGCTGCACTCTTGGGCCTGCTCCCGGCAACCGAGAAGGACGCACGCAACGATCAGCCAACGCATGAGAGGGCGTTGAGCAGAAAGCGTTCCAGCCTCAAAACACCCAAAAAATCGGCTGCCTTCTTCCGTTCCGACCGCAGTCTTTTCGGGACGACGCAACTCTCTTCGTAGGGGGGACCCCCCTGAGGGTTAACCACGGGAAGGGTTTCCCCGTGGCGGTTGACCCGCGCGATCGTCCGGAGCGGATCAGTCAGGCGATCGAGTACAGCCCGCCCTGAAGGAAATGACCGCGGGCGCCGCGGAAAAAATCGTTGGGTTTCGGGTCTAAGTAGGACTACCGCGTGCAGAAGAAGCCGATGCGGTCGTTGATGAACTGACAGCTCCCCCCGCGCGCAGCGCAGTCCCGGCTTCTTAACTCGCCTTCCTCGCTGCACCAGCGCGCGACATCGCCGTCGCACTCGCCGAGAAAGTCGATGCCCATGCAGGGATCCTCGCGGCAGTCGACGTAGCCCCCCACATCGCCGCAGGTCAGCCCGCAGGCTTCGCAGTTTCGCGTGCGGACGACTCCGTCTTCGCACCAGCGCGCCACCGCGCCGTCGCAGGCGCCGTCGCCGTCGAGACCCTCGCAGGGATCCGCGCCCGAAATGCACCGAAATCCGCCGGCGGTCGCGTCCCAGCCACAGGTCTCGCAGCGCTCCTGCTGAAGCTCGTCGCCTTCACACCAAATGGCCGTGGTCGCAAAACACTGCCCCGATTCGTCGAGCGTTCCGCAGGTGCCGTCCGCCACCGTCGGGCCGGTAAAGCCTTCGATCCATTCCACGGCGATGTCGGTGCGCGAGTAGCGGTCGCGACCCACGCAGCTCGGGTCGCCAAAGCTCAGGTCGCCGGCGACGCGCACGGTTCCGTCGCTCGCCACGAGCATCACCGGGCCGCCCGAATCACCAAAGCAAACGCCGCGCTCGCCCTCGCCGTCGATGACGAGGAACTCGCCTCGATCGAAGCCCACGAACGGCTCCGCGGTGAACTCGCGCTCTCCGCTTGAACCATCCTCCTGGCGACCATAGCCCGCCGCCTCAAAGATCTCACCCGTGCGCGCGGTCGTCAGCTCCTCGACGTTGACGGGGATGGGCGCGGCCATGGGAAAGCGGGTCGAGAGCGCCGCGTCCATCCGAACGAGCGTCATGTCCTGCGTGGGGTGATTGCGAACCTCCTGCGCGGTAAACGTGACATTCGGCCGCGAGGGATCGACGCCCACCCGAAAGGTCGCACCCGCACGAATCCGGCAGTGCGCGGCCGTGAGCACCCAGTCTTCCGTGACGAAGGTTCCGGTGCAGCCGCCCCACGACCCGATCGCGAGCACCTGCGCCGGCGTGATCGGCAGCGCGGTCGGCTCCTCCGTTCCAAAGAAGACGAGCGGCCGGACTCGCGCCTCGCCACACTCGTCCGGCGGGGCGGAGTCAGGAGAAGACGCGGCATCTCGACCGGCGTCCACGTCCACGCGCGCGTCCGCACCGGCATCCACCGCCGGCGAGCTGTCGTCTCCGCAGGCCACCACACACAAAACGCCCATCCACCAAGCCAAGCGCATCATTTCCCACTTTCTTGCACGTCTTCGGGACAACGGTAGGGTCATCCCATGCGCGTATGGCTCGCAATCGGATTGGTTGCGCTGACAATGGAGGTCGGCGCCCAAACCTATCGCGACGGGACGCCTCATTTTTGGCCGGCAGGGGCCGAAGCGAACACCCTCGAGCCGCCTGCGGAGCTCGCCGGATTTCGTTTTGGATGGACCCGCCGAGAGGCCGCTCGTGCGTGTGCCCGGGCGGGCGAGGTCTGGAGCGAGGGCACGCCCATCTCGGTCTGCAGCGGCCCGGCCCGTGATCCGGGCTTTTCCGCCAAGGTTCGCGTTCGCTTTTGCGCCGACCGCCTCTGCGAGACCACCGCCATCGTTCAGCGAGAGCCCCTGAGCGCCTATCCGCTCTTGCTCCGCAGTATGAAACGCGCGTTTGGCAACGAGGAGGTCGAGCGGATTCGCGCGAGCGACGACTGCCGCCATGAGCTCGCTGAGGGCCGAAGCGAAGGCTGCGACGAGGTCTCCGCCCGGCACTTTTGGAACGCCAGCGGCTACGAGCTCTTCGTCGGCCTCGAGACGCCGCGCGGACTGCGGGTCGTGTTTCGAACCCCCTCCCGGGTGGCCCAGCTCAGCGCGACGAGTGACTAAGCTTCAGAA
>JBCDAA010000261.1:0-12874 GCA_039186435.1 Myxococcota bacterium
GTCGGTGGTCCGAATCCGCTCGTGCAGAATCAGGTTGCCCGCGAGGTTACGAAACATCGCGCGGCGATGAGAGGTATTACGGCCAAACTTCCGGCCGGCTTTCAGGTGTCGCATCTCTTGTCCTACTGCGTGCGCATCGCACGACTAAACCTACGCTGTGATGTTGAGACCGAGACTTTGAGCGACTTCGACTAGCTCTTGAATGGACTCGTCGGAGAGGCCTTTATCCTTGAGCGCCGAAGAGCTGTGCTCAACCACATCTCCGATGGTCTCGAACCCAGCCTTCGAACACTCCATCTCGGTACGAACCTCGAGCTCCAGGAGCTCGAGTCGTCTTTCTCTCATTGGTTGGCCTGCTGGTTCTTCCAGCGCTCGAGCATCGCGGGCCAGTTGTCGATCTTCATACCGAGCGACAGACCCATGTCCGCGAGGATTTCCTTGATCTCCTTCAGCGACTTGCGGCCGAAGTTCTTCGTCTTGAGCATCTCGGCTTCGGTCTTTTGGACCAGCTCGCCGATGAGGTGGATGTTCGCGTTCTGCAGGCAGTTCGCGGACCGGACCGAAAGCTCGAGCTCCTCGACCGAGCGGAAGAGGTTCTCGTTCAAGGGCTCGTCCTCATCCTCCTGCTCGATGGGATCATCTTCCTCTTCGAAGTTGATGAAGATGGTGAGCTGGTCCTTGAGGATCTTGGCACCAAAGGCGACCGCGTCCTGGGGAAGCACGGAGCCGTCGGTCCACACCTCGAGGGAGAGCTTGTCGTAGTCGGTGACCTGGCCCACACGCGCGTTGGTCACGGTGTAGTTGACCTTGCGAATGGGCGAGAAGAGCGCGTCGATCGGGATGGTCCCGATCGGCATGCCCGGGGTCTTGTTCTTTTCGGCGGGCACGTAGCCGCGACCGACGTTGACCGTGAGTTCCGCCGCGAAACGGCCACCCTTCGCCACCGTGCAGATCACGTGGTCGGGGTTCAGAATCTCGAGCTGGTCGCTGACCTGGATGTCGCCCGCGGTGACTTCGCAGGGACCTTCCTTGTCGATGCGAACCACGTGGGTCTTCGCCGAGTGAACCTTCACCACAACCTCTTTGAGGTTGAGGATGATCTCGGTCACGTCCTCGACCACGTCCGGGACAGACGTGAACTCATGAAGCGCGCCATCGATCTTCACCGCGGTGATCGCCGCGCCCTGAAGGGACGAAAGGAGCACGCGTCGAAGCGAGTTGCCGAGCGTAATGCCGAAGCCGCGCTCGAGGGGCTCGCAGACGAACTTGCCGTAGGTCTCCGTGAGACTGTCCTGATCGACAGGCACAGACTTCGGACGAATCAGCTCCCGCCAGTTGCGGGCGACGAGGTTCGGGGTGGTCATCGCGATATCTCCGGGTACTTGAGGCTCAGACGCGGCGCCGCTTGGGCGGGCGGCAACCGTTGTGCGGAATCGGGGTGACGTCACGAATGAGCGTCACGCGCATTCCGACGTTGTTGAAGGCACGAAGGGCGGACTCACGGCCAGCGCCGGGACCCTTCACGAAAAGAGCGACGGTGCGCATGCCGGCGTCCTGGGCTTTGCGCGCTGCGTCTTCCGCCGCGAGCTGCGCGGCGAAGGGCGTGCTCTTGCGCGAGCCCTTGAAGCCTCGGCCACCTGCCGAACACCAGGAGACCACGTTTCCGTTGAGGTCCGTGATCGTGACGATGGTGTTGTTGAAGGTGCTCTGGATGTGAGCGATGCCCGAAGTGACGTTCTTTTTCGCCTTCTTCTTCTTGCCGCTCTTCTTACCTGTGGTCTTGCCCTTGGCCATGTCTCTATCCCGCCCTTACTTCTTGCGGCTCATCGGTCCACGACGCGGACCCTTCCGCGTGCGGGCGTTGGTGTGGGTGCGCTGACCGCGAACCGGAAGGCCACGGCGATGACGGAGGCCGCGGTAGCAGCCGAGGTCCATCAGACGCTTGATGTTCAAGGTCACCTCGCGGCGAAGGTCGCCCTCCACCTTGAAGTTCTGGTCGATGCACTCGCGAATCTTACGAACCTCGACGTCGTCGAGATCGTCCGCCTTCTTCGCGGCGTCGATGCCGGTCAGCTCGCAGATCTGCGCCGCGCGATGCGGCCCAATGCCGTAGATGTATTGGAGGGCGATGATGGTGTGCTTTCGCCCGGGAATGTCGACACCTGCAATGCGAGCCATGACGAACCTGTTTCTAATTCACTAAAGTCGTTGGGTAATGCGGCCACGGGTTGGATCGTGCGGATGGAGACTGACAAGAACGCGATCGCCGGGGATGAGCTTCACGGTGACGCGACGGGCCTGAGATGAAAGCGCGGCCCGGATGACCGCGCCGCTCTCAAGCCGCACCCGGAAGAGACCTTTGGGAAGCGTCGCCTCGATGAGGCCTTCGGTTCCCCCGTCCGGGTTCATGCCTAAACTCCAAGTGCTGCTTTGATTCTCTCCGTCACCTCGTCGAGAGAGCCGACTCCGTCGACTCGGGCCACAAGACCCTGTTTCTCGTAATGGGGCAGAACGGGTTCCGTCTCTGCCCGGTACTTTTGTTGCCTGTTGACGACCACTTCCTCGGTGTCGTCCTTCCGCTGCACCACCTCGATGCCCGGGGGCGGCGGATTATAGGTGATGTGATAGAGCTGTCCAGTCGCTGGATCGGAGCGTCGGCCCGTGATCCGCTCGACGAGAAGATCCTCCGCCACGTCGATAAGGACAACTTTGTCGACCTTCCGGCCAAGTTCGCTGAGAAGCCCGTCCAGAGCCTCCGCCTGGGCAAGAGTCCGCGGAAACCCGTCGAAAATCGCGCCCTTGGCCGCATCGGGCTGCGTGAGACGGCCTTTGAAGATGCGAATCGTCAGCTCGTCCGGGGCCAGCGTGCCCTTGGACATGTAGCCCTGGAGCTCTTTGCCGAGCTCCGATCCCGACGCCGCTTCGGCTCGCATCAGATCGCCTGTGGAGATCTGCGGAATGCCAAGGAGCTCCACCAGACGCTTCGCCTGGGTGCCCTTGCCCGCTCCCGGCGGTCCGAAGAGGATGAGGTCCATCAGCGCCGCCCTCGAATGCGCGGGCCCTTGGAGCCCGTCAGACCTTCGTAGTGGCGGGTGATGAGGTGGGACTCGACCTGCTGGGCGGTGTCGAGCGCGACGCCGACAACGATCATGAGCGAGGTTCCACCGAAGTAGAAGGGCACGTTGAAGCGGGACTGCAGAAGGGTCGGAACGGTACAGACCGCCGCCACGTACGCAGCGCCGCCCACGGTGATACGCGTCAGAACCCGGTCGATGTAGTCCGCTGTGGCCTTACCCGGCCGAACCTGCGGGATGAACGCGTTCTGCTTCTTGAGGTTCTCCGCCACGTCAACCGGCTGGAACGTCACCGCCGTGTAGAAGAAGCAGAAGAAGATCGTCATGCCCGCGAACACCACCAGGTAGATCCACGAGTTCGGGCCGGTCGGCTGAAGGTGGTTGTTGACCCAGTTCATCCCCGGGATGCCGAGGTTGGCGAGGGTCATCGGGAACATGAGAAGCGAGCTCGTAAAGATGGGCGGGATGACACCGGCCATGTTCACGCGGAGCGGGAGATGCGATCGCTGCCCGCCAAACTGTTTTCGCCCGACCATGCGTTTCGCATAGGTGATCGGTAGCCGTCGCTGCGCTCGCTCGAAGAAGCAGATGACCCCCGTGACGAGACCCGCGATGAAGACGATGAGGAGAAGATCGATCGGTTTGATCTGATCGTTCTCGACGAGCGAGATCGTCTGGAAGAGCGCGTCGGGCAGGTTTGCGACGATGCCCGCGAAGATGATGAGGGAGATGCCGTTACCGATGCCGCGCTCGGTGATCTGCTCACCCAGCCACATCAGGAACGCCGTACCCGTGGTCAGCGCGAGGACCGTCATCAGACGGAAGCTCCAGCCCGGCTCGGCCACAACGTCCGCGCCGCCCGAGGCCGCCGAACCGTTGAGGGACTCCAGGTACATCGCGATACCGAAACCCTGAATGACGCTGAGGATGATCGTGCCGTAGCGCGTCCACTGGTTGATCTTCCGCTGCCCTGCCTCGCCTTCTTTGCGGAGCTCCTCGAGCGGTTTGATCACCACGCTCATCAGCGAGAGGATGATGCTCGCCGACACGTAGGGCATGATGTTCAGCGCGAAGATCGAGAGCTGCTCGAGGGCTCCGCCGCTGAAGAGGTTGAACATCCCGAGGAAGGTGCCCGACTGGTTTTGGACAACCTTCCGCATCACGTTCCGGTTCACGCCGGGGGTCGTGACGAAGATGCCGACGCGATAAATCGCAAGCATCCCCAACGTGAAGAGGATGCGGCGACGAAGCTCCGGAATCTTGGCGATGTTCGCGAAAGCGCTCATGTGGGGTCACTCAATAGCCACGGCCGGGGTCCGATGCACGCCGAACCATCGGCCGTTAGGAGAACACCTGTAATTTCAGGTGATTCCCTCTACCTCAGGCCAACACCTCAGCGGTGCCACCTGCTTTTTCAATCTTTTCTTTGGCCGACTTGCTGAAGGCGTGGACCTTCACCGTGAGGGCCTTGTCGATGTCGCCGTTGCCGAGAACCTTCACGATGTCGACCTTCCGCTTGAGAAGGCCCTTCTCGCGAAGCGCGGCAACGTCCACGGTCGCGCCCGCGTCGAAGTGCTCGGCGAGCTTGTCGACGTTGAACGCCTGAACGGTCTTGGCGAACTTATTCGTGAAGCCCCGCTTCGGGATGCGGCGGTAGAGCGGCGTCTGGCCACCCTCGAAACCGATCATGCTGAGGCCGCCGGGCGAACGCGCCTTTTGACCCTTCTGACCCTTACCGCTGGTCTTTCCGAGACCCGAACCCGGGCCGCGGCCCTTTCGCTTCTTCGGAGAGACCGCACCCTCGGGCGCACGAAGGCGCGAGAGGATCGGGGTTTTGGTTTCTTCAGCCATTGACTTCCTCCACCTCGATCAGGTGGATGACCTTCTTGATCATTCCACGGAACGACGGCGTGTTGTCGACGACGACGCTCTTGCGAATCCCGCGCAGCCCGAGGCCCTTGAGCACTCGGTTCTGCTTATAAGGGCGACCGATGCCGCTCTTGACCTGGGTGATTTTCAGCTTCGCGCTCACGACTGGACCACCACTTCCTCGGCGGTCTTGCCGCGACGACGGCCCACCATCTCCGCGTCCTCAAGCTGCTTGAGGGCGTCGACGGTCGCGCCGAGCACGTTGTGGGGGTTGGTCGTGCCGATGATCTTCGCGAGAACGTCTTTGACGCCCGCCGCTTCGAGCACCGCGCGCATCGCGCCGCCGGCGATCACACCGGTACCGGCCGAGGCCGGACGAAGCATGACGCGGCCCGCGCCGTGGTGGCCGTTGACCCGGTGCGGAATCGTGGTGCCGACGAGCGGAACGCGGAAAAGCGTCTTCTTCGCGTGCTCGTTGCCCTTGCGGATCGCGTCCGGAACTTCGTTCGCCTTGCCGAGGCCCACGCCCACGTGGCCCTGGCCGTCGCCCACCACGACGAGCGCGCTGAAGCTGAAGCGACGTCCGCCCTTCACAACCTTGGCGACGCGGTTGATGTAGATGACGCGCTCGGTGAGGTCCTCGAGCGTGTTCGGATCGATGATCTGGTCGGTATAAGCCATCTCAGAACTCCAGGCCGCCTTCACGGGCGCCGTCGGCAAGCGCCTTCACGCGGCCGTGGTACATGTAACCGTTTCGATCGAAGACGACCTGCGCGATGCCCTCGCGGGTGCACGCCTTGGCGAGCACGATGCCCACCTGCTTGGCCTTTTCGATCTTGTTGCCTTCGCCCGAGAACACCTTGGCGTTCGTCGAGGTCGAGGCGAGCGTCTTGCCCGTCGTGTCGTCCACGATCTGCGCGTAGATGTGCTTGGCGCTTCGGAACACCGTGAGGCGCGGACGCGCGGTCGTTCCGAAAACCTTCTTGCGAATGCGCCGCTTGCGGCGGGCGCGGCCGTCTAGACTCTTCTTCATCGCTGCCTCACTTGCCCGACTTGCCGGCCTTCTCGCGGATCTTCTCGCCCGTGTAACGAACGCCCTTGCCCTTGTAGGGCTCCGGCGGGCGAATGGAACGGATGCGCGCGGCCACCTGGCCCACGAGCTCCTTGTCGACCGACTCGAGATGCACGCGCGGAAACTTCGTGCCCGCGATGTCGATGGTCTCGATCTTCACCGAGATCGCCGAAGGAATCGCAAGCTCGGGCTGATGGGAGAGACCCACCGTCATCTTGAGCTTTCCGTTCTTCATCTCAGCGCGGTAGCCAACGCCGCGGAAGTCGAGGGAACGCTTGTAGCCCTCGCTCACGCCGATGACCATGTTCTGAAGCAGAGCGCGCGTGGTGCCCTGGAACATCAGGCCTTCCTGCCCGGACTCCGCCGCCGGGGTCACCGTCAGCGCGCCGTCTTCCTGCTTGATCACGACCTCGGTCCGGAACTCGCGGCTGATCTCGCCCTTGCCACCTTTCACGGTGACCTTCTGGCCCGCGATCGTCGCCGTCACGCCCTTGGGGATCGTGATCGGCTTCTTGCCGTTGCGGGACTGCTTTTCGGATTCAGCCATCACCAAACCTCGCAGAGAACCTCGCCGCCCACACCGTTGGTGCGCGCGTCGCGGTCGGTCATCACGCCGCGGGAGGTCGAGAGAATCGCAACGCCGAGGCCGTTGTGGACCTTCGGGATGTCGCTGCGGCCAACGTAGACACGACGGCCAGGGCGGCTCGTGCGGCGAATGCCGGTGAACGCACAGGCGCGGTCGCGACCGTACTTCATGAACACGATGAGCTCTTTGTCGGTCACTTCGTACTCACCGACGTAGCCCTCTTCCTTGAGGATCTTCGCGATGGCGAGCTTCAGCTTGCTGAGCGGCATCTGCGTCCGGTCGAGGCCCGCGATGGAGGCGTTCCTCAAACGGGCCAGCATGTCTGCAACGGGATCGGTCATCATGGCGAGTGCTCTCTTACTTTCGGAACGGCATGCCGAGGCCCCGGAGGAGGGCACGCCCCTGCTCGTCCGTCGGCGCCGACGTAACGAAGGTGATGTTGAGCCCCTTGACCTTGTCGACCTTGTCGTAGTCGATCTCGGGGAAAATGATCTGCTCGCGAATGCCGAGCGTGTAGTTGCCGCGGCCGTCGAAGGCCTTCGGGCTGACGCCCTTGAAATCGCGGGTGCGGGGAAGCGCAAGGGACACGAGACGGTCCGTGAACTCCCACATGCGATCCCGACGGAGGGTCACCATGACGCCGATGGGCATGCCCTGGCGCAGCTTGAAGCCAGCGATGGACTTGCGCGCCTTGGTGATCACCGGCTTCTGACCGGTGATGGCAGTGAGTTCTTTCACCGCGCCCTCGACGATCTTCGCGTTCTGCACCGCTTCGCCGAGGCCCATGTTCACCACGACCTTCTTGAGCTCGGGGACCTGCATCGGGTTCGCGTATTCGAACTCCTTCATCAGCAGACCCACGACCTCGTCGCGGTACTTCTTCTTCATTCGGGGTGTGTAGCCAGACATTCAATACCTCCGGGTTGCATCCGGACGCGCTCGATCGAGGCGCTCTAGGCCCGGATGGGCCGGACAAAAAACTCAGTCGAGGACCGCTCCGCTCTTCACGGCGATGCGAACCTTCTTGCCATCCTTGTCCTCACCCATGCGAACGCGCGTGGGCTTTCCAGACTCAGGATCGACAAGCTGCACGTTGGAGGCGTGAATCGGCGCCTCCTTTTCGATGATTCCGGCCTCGCGGAACTTGCGCGGGCTCTGGTGGCGCTTGATCACGTTGACGCCTTCGACGACCACGCGGCCGCTTTCGATGTCGACGCGAAGGATGCGACCGGTCTTGCCGCGGTCTTCCTTCTTGCCAGCGATGACGATGACGAGATCGTCTTTCTTAAGACGGGTGGCCATCACACCACCTCCGGAGCGAGAGAAACGATTTTCATGAACTTCTTGGCGCGAAGCTCGCGAGCCACCGGCCCGAAAATGCGGGTGCCGAGGGGCTGGTTGTCCTTGTCGATCAGCACAGCGCTGTTCGTGTCGAACTTGATGTAGGTGCCGTCGGGGCGCTGAACTTCGCGCTTGGTGCGAACGATCACCGCGCGGGCGACCTCGCCCTTCTTGACGCGGGCGGTGGGCAGGCACTCCTGCACCGACACCACGATCACGTCGCCAAGGCCAGCGTAGCGTCGCCGCGAGCCGCCGAGCACCTTGATGCACGCGACCTTCTTGGCGCCGCTGTTGTCGGCTACGTCCAATACGGATTCCGTCTGAATCACGTCAAACCTCCGGCGGACGCTCGATGAGCCGGCTGACGATCCAGACCTTGGTCTTGCTCATCGGACGGCAGGATTTGATTTCCACGATGTCGCGGGTGCGGAACTCTTCGTTCTCGTCGTGCGCGTGGTACTTCTTCTTCTTCTTGACGTACTTGCCGTAGAAGGGATCGCGCATACGGCGAATCACCTCGACGACGACCGTCTTCTTGGCGCGACCTTCGGCGGACGTGTCGTTCACCACGCGGCCGACGAGACGACGCGCGCGACCGCGACCCTTTTCGGCCGCCGCTTCCGGAGCTGCCGCTTCTGCGGGAGGCGCGGCCGGAGCTTCCGCTGCTTGTGTTTCTTCAGACATCAGACTTCTCTGTGTTGCGTCGTTCGGTGAGGATGGTCATCACCCGAGCGATGTCCCGGCGGATCTTCTTGATCTCGGCGGTGTCATCGAGCTGGTTGGTGTGGTTGTCGAAGCGAGCACGCCACAGCTTGCGGCGGAGCTCGGCCTCGAGGGTGACGAGCTCTTCCGTCGTGTTGTTCTCGCGAATGTCGGTGGCTTTCACAGCTGCTCACTCCGCATCATGAACTGGGTGCCGATGGGGAGCTTGTGGCCGGCGATGCGGAACGCTTCGCGCGCGAGCTCTTCGGGAACACCCTGGATCTCGTAAAGCACCTTTCCGGGCTTCACGACCGCGACCCACGCCTCCACCGAGCCCTTACCCTTACCCATACGAGTTTCGAGCGGCTTCTTGGTGATGGGCTTGTCGGGGAAGACTCGGATGAAGAGCTTTCCTTGGCGTTTGACGGTTCGCTGAATCGCCATACGCGCAGCTTCGATCTGACGCGCGGTCACCCGACCACGGGTCGTCGCCTGAAGGGCGAAATCGCCGAAGGAGACATCGGACCCGCGATAGGCCATCCCCCTCATACGTCCCTTCATCATCTTCCGGAACTTGGTGCGCTTGGGCTGAAGCATCGTTCTCTCCTAGCGCCGCGCCGGCATCGGGCGGGACTCACCGCGACGCGGCGTGACCTCACCCTTGAAGATCCAGACCTTGATGCCGACGGTGCCGGCCGTGGTCTTGGCGATTGCGGTGCCGTACTGGATGTCGGCGCGCAGCGTGTGAAGGGGAACGCGGCCCTCGCGGTACCACTCGGTACGCGCGATCTCGGCGCCGCCCAAACGGCCGCCAGCCTCGATGCGGATGCCCTTGACCCCGAACTTCATCGCGGTCGAAACGGCCTTCTTCATCGCGCGGCGGAACGCGACACGGCGCTCGAGCTGCGTTGCAACGCTCTCGGCCACCAGCTGCGCGTTCGTCTCGGCCTTGCGGACTTCCTGAATATCAGGAGCCATGAGGTTCGACTGGGTGAGCTTCTGGAGGTCCTTTTGGAGCTGCTCGACGCCCGAACCGCGCTTGCCGATGATGATGCCCGGACGCGAGGTGTAGATGACCACCTTCACGTTGTTCGCGAAGCGCTCGATCTCCATGTCGGCGATGCCCGCGTGGGCGTACTTCTTGAAGATCGCCTGCTTGAGGGCGATGTCCTCGTGGAGCCAGGCCGCGTAGCTGCGGTCCTCGTACCACTTGGACTTCCAGGGCTTGATTACGCCGAGGCGAAATCCATAGGGATGTGTCTTCTGACCCACGATTCAGTCCTCTTCCCCGACGACGATGGTGATGTGGCTCAAGCCCTTTTGGATGCGCGTGGCGCGTCCCATGGCTCGAGGGCGCCAGCGGCGCATGTGCGAGTTGGGGGCCTTGTCGACAAACGCGCGCTTGATGACGAGGCCGTCGAGGTCGACGTTCTCATCCTGCTGGCGGGCGTTGGCGACGGCGCTGTCGAGCAGCTTCGCGACGAGAGGCGCGGCGGCCTTTCGCGTGTAGCGGAGCTGGTCGAGGGCGATGGCCACATTCTTGCCGCGAATCATGTTGATCACGGTTCGCGCCTTGCGGGGCGAAATGCGTTGGAACCGTGCTTTGGCGATTGCTTCCATGGTCGTATCCGGTGTTTCCGGCCCTTATGTCGCGGGAATCAGCGAAGAAATGCTGGTCCGCTGCAAAAGGGCGCGGGATCTAGCACGTAGGAGGGCCACCCACAAGGGCGCCCGATTAGCGCTTCCCCTTCTTGTCCGCGGCGTGGCCGTGGAACGTCCGGGTCGGGGAGAATTCCCCAAGTTTGTGACCGACCATGTTCTCCGTCACGAAGACCGTGACGAACTTCCGCCCGTTGTGGACGGCGAAGGTCAGACCAATGAAATCCGGCGTGATCGTCGAGCGACGGGACCACGTCCGAATCATCTTCTTGTCGCCCGTCGCCACGGCCTTCTCCACCTTCTTGAGGAGAGACACGTCGACGTAGGGGCCCTTGCGAATTGAGCGAGCCATTACTTCTTCTTCCGCCTGCGAACGATGAACTTATCGGTGGACTTGTTGGTGCGGGTCTTCTTGCCCTTGGCCAGCTGTCCCCACGGAGAGCAGGGATGGCGGCCACCGGCGGTGCGACCCTCACCACCACCCATCGGGTGATCGACCGGGTTCATGGTGGTGCCGCGGTTGTGGGGGCGTCGGCCGAGCCAGCGGGTGCGTCCCGCCTTGCCGAGGGTGACGCGCGCGTGCTGCGTGTTGCTGACCTGACCGATGGTGGCCCGGCAGTTGAGGTGCACCTTGCGCATTTCGCCGCTCGGAAGACGAACGACCGCGTAGTCGCCGTCCTTGGCCATCAGCTGCGCCGCGGTACCGGCGGAGCGGACCATCTGGCCGCCCTTGCCGATCTTCAGCTCGATGTTGTGAATGATCGTGCCGAGGGGCATGTGGCGAAGGGGCATGGCGTTGCCGGGCTTCACGTCCGCATGGCGGGAGGAAACCACGGTGTCGCCGACCTTCAGGCCGTCCGGGGCGAGGATGTAGGACTTCACGCCGTCGGCGTAGTGAAGGAGCGCGATGCGGGCGGAGCGGTTGGGGTCGTACTCGAGGGAGACGACCTTGGCCGGCACGCCGATGCGGTTGCGCTTGAAGTCGATCTGGCGGTAGCGGCGCTTGTGGCCACCCCCGCGGAAACGCACCGTGATGCGTCCCTGGGCGTTACGACCGCCACTCGACTTCTTCTTGCTGGTGAGGCGCTTCTCGGGACGCTTCTTCGCAAGGCCCTCGAAATCGGGGCTCTCATAGAAACGCCGGGAAGGCGACGTGGGCTTGAACTTCTTGATCGCCATGGATCAGGCTCCCTCGTAGAAGTCGATCGAGTCGTCTTCACTGAGCGTGACGATCGCCTTCTTCCAGTTGCGGGTCTTGAGTCGCTTGCGGCCGATGCGCTTCGGCTTGCCGCGCACGATGAGCGTGTTGACGTCCAGCACGGTGACCTTGAAGAGCGCTTCGACGGCGCGCTTCACGTCGACCTTGTTGGCCCCGAGGTGCACCTCGAAGAGGTACTTGTTCTCTTCGTCGCGCAGGTTGCTGCCCTTCTCGGTGAGGATCAGCGGGCGCTTGATGACTTCTTCGATCTGCATGTCAGGCTCCCAGCCGCGTCTGCAGCGCAAGGGCGGCAGCCTTCGTGAGCACGACGTGCTCGTGGCGAAGGAGGTCGTAGAGGTTCACGCCTTCGGGCGGCAAGAACACGTGAGTGGGCAGGTTGCGCGTGCTGAGGCGCAGCTTGCCGTTCGACTTGTCGTCGACGATGACGGCGCTCGAGTCGACCTGGAGCGCACCCAGGATCTGGGCGAGGCGCTTGGTCTTGATCTCGCTGAGCTCGAAATCGTCCACGATGGTGAGCTGGCCTTCCTTGAGCTTCAGGGAAAGCGCGCTCCGAAGCGCGCCGAGGCGCATCTTGCGGGGCGGGCGGTAGCCGTAGTCGCGGACCTTCGGACCGTGCGGGATGCCGCCGCCGACGAACTGGGTCGCCTGCACGGCGCCGTGACGCGCGCGGCCGGTGCCCTTCTGCCGGTAGATCTTGCGACGGGAGCCGCGAACCGCCGAGCGGTTCTTCACGGCGTGCGTGCCGGCTCGCTTGCTGGCGAGCTGGGCCTTGAGCACGTCGTAGAGGAGTCCCTCGTTGACCTCGGCGCCAAACACGCCGTCGTCGAGATCGATCTCGCCGACGCTCTTGCGGTCCAGGTTGTAAACGGTCGTCTTTGCCATGACTTCCTCAGGTCTTGATTTCGACGTTGACGCCGGCCGAGAGGTCGAGCTTCGACAGGGACTCAAGGGTCTCCTGGGTGGGCTCGAGGATGTCGAGGAGCCGCTTGTGGGTGCGGATCTCGAACTGCTCTCGGGACTTCTTGTCGACGTGGGGTCCGCGAAGGACCGTGTACTTGTTGATGCGCGTGGGAAGCGGGATGGGACCCGCGACCGTCGCGTTGGTTCGCTTGGCCGTGTCGACGATCTCACTCGTCGCCTGGTCGAGGAGACGGTGATCGTACGCCTTGAGTTTGATTCGAATCTTCATGCGTTACTTCTTCTGCGGAATCACTCGATGATCTTGGAGACGACGCCGGCGCCGACGGTCTTGCCGCCTTCGCGGATGGCGAAGCGCTGCTTCTCTTCCATCGCGACGGGGGTGATGAGCTCGACGGCCATCTTCACGTTGTCGCCGGGCATGACCATCTTGA
>JBCDAA010000262.1:0-12870 GCA_039186435.1 Myxococcota bacterium
CCCCGCGCTCGCTTGTTCTCGCCGCCCCTCGCGGCGTTGCTCGTCTTGAAATACCACTGGTATTCCATCGACTTCCCGTCTTGCGAGGAACGCCGAGCCCGGCGCGATCACGAGATCAGTTTAAGCGACGAGCAATCTAGGGCTCGTAGTCAAAGCGGCCGACGTCGAGGAGGATATCCGCCTCGCAGATCTTAGCGATCGATCCCTCTGCGGTACCGTCCGCGTTGATCTGCGCGGCGAACGAAAACCCGCGCGGGTCGAGGCACGCCGGGTCGTAGCTTCCGTCGAGTCCGTCCGCGGGTGCGCTGGCGACGACAAACCACGCATCCAGAAACCCAAAGTTGTTTCGCCGCAGGTAGGTGTGATGCGCCTCGTTGAACGCACCGTCGTCGCTGATCCACTCGACGACCACCTCCATGTCGATCGCTGGCTGCGAGGGAGAGGGCACCCGACAGACGACAAAGCCCTGGTCGTAGACGACGCGGACCCGGAGGTTCGTGTCCGGAAGAGACTCGGGGTAGAGGTCGCGGGTCCGCTCGTAGGGAAAGAGCGTTCGAAAGTCCGGCGCTGGAAGTCCCTCGAGAACGGCCGCGCCGGTGAACCCCGGATCGTCCGCGCACGCCTCGTCCAGCGACTCGAGAAGGATCGCGCCTTCCTCGGTTCCGCCCGATCGACGCGTGCACGCCAGCCCGCTCGCCGCACAGACGCATTCGTTCACGCCGTCGCTCGAAGGAAAGCGCTCGGCGTAGGGACGCATCGCCCCCTCGTACGTGCAGCTTGGTCCTTCCGACGCACACTCCCGATCGGTGCAGACGGTACTCCCATCCGCCAGGCAGTCGCAGAAGTTGCAGCTGTCGCGGAGGGAGTAGCGTTCGCCTGCCTCACGACCTTCGAGAAGGCAGCTTGAACCGGCGTCCGCGCCTGTGTCCTCAAGACCATCGGCGTCTTCCGTCGCGTCCTGTGAAACAACGTCCGCCGAGCTATCGATCGGAGCATCGGGGGCCGCATCCATGGCCGCGTCGCGCGCTGAATCCACCGCGGCATCGACCGCTGCATCCACCGCCGCGGCGTCGTCTCCACATCCGCAAAGGGCTAGCAAGCACAAACTACCGGGAAGGAGGCTCCTCATTTCCTTATCGTAGTGCAGTATCGAAACGCGGAGCCAGCGGCCTACGGTTCATGACGAGATCACGAGCTCTCGTTCGTCGCCCTGGGGACGGAGCGCGAGGACCGCTTCCCCGCCGCCATCGAGGGCGTGAACCCGAATCCGGCCATCGGCACCCACCGCGGCCGCTTGCGATCCGTCTGACGACACGCTCAACGAGACCACTCGATCCCCAAACCGACGCACCTCCTCAACCTGGTCCCCAGAAAAGCGGCGCAGGACGCGCCCGTCGAGAACGAAAACGTCCGTGCCGCGCACGGCGATGGTGCGCGGCTCCTGAACCTCGAGCCGAGTGGTGACCTCCCCGCGCTGGAGAAACGCCGCGTCAGGGGTCGCGTGAACGAGAACTTCCTCCCCGCCAGCGAGTCGCTGCGCGCTGAGGTCCGTCGCTTCACCAACCTCAAAGCCGTCTTCGGTAATGCGATAGGGCTGAAGGTTTTCGTTCTCGTCGAGGACGTAAAGTACTGGACGAGCGCCACGAACCAGCGCTGCCCCGTGGACGTCCCGGCGCTGCTCAAAGGCGTCCCACTCTTCCTCGATCTCCCCGTCTTCGCCCGCGCGCATCGCTGCAAACTGCTTCGCTTCGAGATCCACCCGAACCACCGCACCATTGTGATGCACGAAGAACGCATGACGGTCCCCGAGGGTCTCCGCCAATACGGAATGGGGAGGCACCGGAAGCTCCTCGAGTTCTTTCGTCTCGCGGTGATACGCCAGGGCACTGCCCCCGGCGACGGCGAGGACCAGCCATGGACCCGCGAGCGCTGCGCCACGCACTTCCCCGTAGTACTGCGGAAGCTGCACCCGCGTGATCGACCCTGTCGGGGTCACGAGATGGAGGCCATCGCCGCGATCCGCCACGACGAGGAGCGTGCCTGCAAAGCCGACAAATCCAGGCGCTTCGATCACGTCGCGCTCCCTTCGCGGAAGCTGCACGCGGTCGCCCTCGAGAGCGGTCGCGTCAAAGAAGTCGTTGGGATTGCCAAAGCCGACGAAGCGCCCGCTCGTGCTCACCGCGAGCGTGAAGTTGTTTCGAAGACTGCGCGCGAACACGTCGTTGAGGGACGGAGGCCCCGTGTCCGCGCCGCCGCCGTGAAATACGAGCGCAGCGCGTTCTCCGGTGACGCGTACCTTCGTGACGGCGCCCCCTTGAAGGGTGATCCAAATCGAGTCGTCGGCGAACTTCGCGCTGCACAGCACCTTAAGAAACCAGTCGAGGGCCTCGGCATGCTCCGCGCTCCCCGGCGCCGCCGTGAGAATCGCTTCCGAAGGACCGGTCACCGCCTCCTGGGAGAGCCCGGCGATGCGGACTCGGTGCTTCGACACCAACGTCGCCAGGTTAAAGACCTCGACATGGATCGGCACGCGGCCTTCGTCGTCGACTTCCGGTGGGCCGTAATTCGCGCGAACCCCGAGTCCCGCGGCCGGGTCGATCGCGAGAAGGAGATCCTCAGACTGAAACGTGCTCGTGGGTCCGCGCGAGAACGTTCGCAGGGACGAGGCACCGGTTCGAAAGTCGAGCTCGGCAAACCCCTGCGTCGTCGCGCCCTGGTCATCTGAAACGAAGTGATAAAGGGCGCGGTCCGCGTTGAGGGCGAACACCCGGCTCGTCACCGAAACCTCGTCGGGCAGAACGTGCTCCTCCGAAAGGCCATCCGAAAGGCGAATGCGCGCGCCGATGGAGTCTCCCTTGTAGGTGAAGAGGAAGAGCGTCGTCCCGTCCGGGGAGAGCGAGGCGGCCACGTATTCGCCCTCCACGCTTCCGCTGCGAACAACCTCGCCGTTTTGGCCATCGCTGAGGACCCACAGGCCCTCGTAGTCCACGGACACCACGTGCGCGCCAGCCCAGGCCACGAGGACGATGGGCGCATCGTGAAGACCCATGCGGCAGCGTTCTTCCCCGGGCGCTCCATCCTTTTCGCAGGCGTGCACGCGAACGAGACCACCGCCTCCGAGCGCGATCCAAGTCTCCGTTTCGTCCCAAGCGATCTCGTAGGCGTTCATGCGTTTTCCCCTGCAGTCTCTGACGGGACAACGCAGCGATCATGCCAGCGTAGCGAGGGGCGAAATTTGAAAACCGTGCGCAAGTCTTGCTCGATCGCGCAGCGCTGCCCCGGAATCAAAAGCGACCTTGAATCTGAACGCCCGCGTGCTCGGGATGGAGGACCGGCGTCACCGAGATCGGATTCCCGTCCGCGTCGACGTCCACGCGCTTGAAGCGATTCACCGCAAGCAATGCTGCGCCAACCACGGTCGCAGATGCGCCCAGGGTGATCACGGCGACCGCCGCGCGATTCTGGGTTTCTCCGCGCTCTTCGAGGTCGCGGACGCTCTCGGGAAGCTCCCGTTCGTTGCACCCGTTGGGGCAGAGTCGGAGAAGTTCATCCTCGTACTCGTCGATGTTGTTCCGCGCCGCGACGTGAACCGCGACCCCGCTCGCGAGAAGCGCGACTCCGCCCGCGGTGACGCCCCAGGGAATCCAGGGACTCCACCGCCGCTCGTAGCGCGTCGCACTCTCGATGGACGCGAGCGAAACCTCCACGCGCTCCACGCCGCCGGGGGCAGGCTGAACCGTTCTCGCGTAGGTGAGGTAGCCCTGCTTGGTCGCAACCACGCGATGCGTGCGCGCCCGCACCATTCGACGGGCGCGCCCCGGCGCGACGAAGAGCGTTTCGCCATCGAGGGCGACCTCCGCGTTCGGCTCATCGCACAAAACCTCGATCTCCATCAGCTGCCCCCGAAGAAGTCGCTGGTTGGTCAAGAGCTGCTGGTGCACGTGGGCCTCAAAGGGGGCCGCGCCCCAACGAAGGGCTCGCTCCAGCTGCGCATATGCCGCGGTCGGGTCGTCGAGATGAACCAGACAGACCGCGAGATTTCCGTGAATCGCGGGATGCGCCCAGGAGCGAAGCGCACGTTGATAGAGCTCCGCGGCATCCGCGTAGCTCGCCGCTGCAAAGCGTTCGTTGCCCTGCCGAAAGAGCCCGAGGGCGCGCGCTTGGGCGTCGGTCGAAACACCTTCTGCCCAGGGCCGCGACGCGCCTTCGGGCACCGCGGTCGCCTCCAGATCCGCTGCGCTCTCCGCTTCGGGCGGGCTCTCCGTTTCGGGCGCGGTCTCCGTTTCGGGCGCGGTCTCCGTTTCGGGCGCGGTCTCCGTTTCGGACGCGCTCTCGGGTGCTTGCGCAAAGCTCACGTTGGCCACGCAGAAGAGGACGCAGAAGAGGACGTACCCGGTTGAGCGTCGAGCCGTCACGTTGGCCGTCCACACGCGACGAGAAAGCAATCGGGATCGGCGCAGTCGGAGTCCCCATCGCCGTCGTTGTCGATGCCGTCGCCGCAGCTCTCTTCGAACGCTTCGCAGGTGCCCGTGCCCGCGCACCCAGGGTCCGCGCAGTCGAGCGCATCGTCCCCGTCGTCGTCGACCCCGTTTGCGCAGTCGATCTCGGCGGTGCAGTACGGGTCCGCGACGCAATCCGGGTCGGCGCAATCGACCATTCCGTCGCAGTCGTCGTCGCCGCCGTCTTCGCAGGCGACCTCGCGGTCACGCCGACACACGCACGCGGCCTCCTGACACACTCGGCCCGGCCCGCATGCACGCCCGTCGCAGTCTGGATCCTCACACCCGACGCGCTCGTCTCCATCGACGTCCCGGGGACTCGCGCAGCGTTCGTCAGGCACATCCGAACTGTAGCGAAACTCCCAGTTGGCGGACGGCGGAAGACCACTGAGGAGGAGGAGCGAGGTTCGCCCAGGGTTTGCAACCGCGCGGCTTCCGGAACGAGGCAGGGGAGATCGCGCGGCGAAAAGCCTCCGCCAGTTCATGCCGTCAAAGGTCCACGTGTCGTTGAGGCCCGTCGTGGGCGCACCACCAAAAAGGACGACGCGATCGAGAAAGGGAATGTAGTCCATCGATTGCCCCTCACGCGGCGAGGGAGCGTCCTCGGTCGAACGTTCGCGCCAGCTCGTGCCATCGTATTCCCACGTGTCGTCGCGCACCGCGCCTCCACTCACGCCGCCAAAAATCAGCAACACGCCACGCGCGTCGTCGTAGGCGTTCATGGGGTTTGCCCGCGCCGGCGGACTGACGACGGGCGTCGTCTCGGTCCAGTTCGTCCCGTCAAACTCCCAGGTGTCGCCGAGCGCGACCCCTTCTGCTTCGCCGCCGTAAAGCACCGTCACCCCACGGCGACGATCGTAGCGAAGAACCGGCGCACGACGCGCGGGGGGGCGCGCGGCACTCTCCACTTGTCGCCAGCGACGGCCGACGAACTCCCAGGTTTCGAGAAGGGCCCCCTCGGATCGTACGCCGACCGTTACACCGCGGATCGCGTCAAAGGCGAGACCCATGATGCCGGCCACCTCATCCTGCCCCGCCTCGAGGGAAAGCTCCTTCCAGCTCTCGCCGTCGAAACTCCAAAGGGCGGTTTCCGGTTCGCCCATCGGAGCTCCGCCCGTCAGCAACACGCGTTCCCGAAGCGAATCGAAGGCCACCGCCGGGTCCAACCGAAAGGCCGGCTCGAGCGGACCGGAACGCATCTCGAGCGCGTCGGTGATGATCCAGGTGTCTCCAAAAATGGGGCCCATTCGTCCCGCCGAACCCGCGTGGAGGACCACGCCGAGCCCCGGTGCAAACGCAACGGCCGCTCCGAGACGCGCAGGAATCGTGCTTGCATCTCGTTCGGTCCAGCGCGTTCCATCAAACTCGGAAAGGCCCGAGCTCGCTTCGCTCGTCCCGCCGAAGGTGACCATCACACCGCGGGTCGCATCGAAGGCGGCCGATCCCCGCCCGGCCGGAACTCCGGCGCCCACCACCTCGGTCCAGGTCGCCCCGTCCCACTCCCAGGTGTCGTTTTGCGGCGCCCCGTCTCGCTCACCGCCCACGAGAACCACCCGCTGACGAATCGAGTCGTAGCTCATCACGGCTCGCTCTCGCGCCGGCGGCGACGCGGCCGGCTCTCGCCGCGTCCAGGTCCCGTCGTACACCCAGGTCTCCGTCGAAAGCGTCGTGGGGGAACGACCGCCAAAGACGACCGTTTCCTCGCGCGCCGCGTCATAGGCGAACGCCATCATTTCAAGCGCAGGTCCCATCGGGCCGCGCTCCCATCGCGCGCCGCGAAGCTCCCACGTCTCGGAGAGGACGCGTGGGGGAGGCCCCATTCCCGTGCTGCCGTTGGACCGCCCCCCAAAAAGGACCACGACTCGTCGAGCCGCGTCGTAGGTCAGGGCGTGGTCCAGACGCGAGCCCGGACTACGCGTCTGGATCTCGATCCATCGTCCTCCGTCAAACACGAAGGTCCCATCAAAGCGCTCGCCGAGCGGACCTTCCCCCCCAAAGCGGACAAGACGGTCATTCGCCCCGTCGTAGACGATCGCTCCGCGCCGCGGCGGCCGATCCCGAAGCTCGATCTCTGAGTAGAGAGGTACCTCCGCGCTGCAGCGGCTGGAGCAGCGGTCGCGACTTCGTTCGTTCCCATCGTCGCACTGCTCTTCGAGGTCGACATCCACGATGCCGTTGCCGCAAGTCTCATCGGATCGGCAGGCGGGCCCGCAGTCGTCGCCTGCGATGTTGTTCCCATCGTCGCAGATCTCCCCGGGGTCGAGGATCATGTTCCCGCAGACCTCGAGCTGGCACGTCGCTCCGCAGCCGTCGCCAACTTCGGTGTTCCCGTCGTCGCAGAGCTCACCGCGTACGATGTCGATCACGTTGTTTCCGCAGGATTCATCCGAGGTGCACTGTGGATTGCATCCGTCTCCCGGCTCGCTGTTGCCGTCGTCGCAAACCTCTTCCCCATCCATGATTCCGTCGCCGCACCGGGGAAGCGCGCAGTTCGATTGGCACTCGTCCCCATCCTCGTTGTTCCCGTCGTCGCACATCTCCCCGATGCGCGCGTCGATCACGCCGTTTCCGCATTCTTCGTTCGACCGGCAGTCCGCGCTGCATCCGTCCCCGTCGGCGATGTTGCCGTCGTCGCAGACTTCGTCTCCCTCGACGACGCGATTTCCGCAGTCGAGGGAAAAGCATCCGCCCCGCGTGCAGACGCCGTCGGGCTCGTCGAGAAACGAACATGGGGTGCCGTCGGGTTGACCCTCACAAGCCTCGAGCTGCTCCGGCCGAACGCAGATCCCGTGCGTTTCTGAACAGACCGCACGCGCCGGACAGAGAAGGTCACCGCAGCGGCTTGAGTCTGCTTCGAGGCAGCCCCAGAGGAAGAGAACAAGCAAGCAACGACCGCGCATGCGCAACTTCAGCATAGCAAACCGGCCCAGTGCTTTTGGGGTACCTTAGGGGTTCGTGAGCGCCTCCCCGAAACGCGAAGCGATGATTCCGCCGACGTCGGACCAGGCTGCGGTCGAAACGCGCGCTCACCCAGACGCGCCCCTACGCCATCAGGGGCCGGAAATCACTGCGGGGACTCGCCTGGGGGCGTACGAGGTGATCCGCCTTCTCGGTCGGGGCGGGATGGGGTCGGTCTTTCTCGCGCGTGATCCGCGCCTCGGCCGCCGGGTAGCGATCAAGCTCATGAAAGCCGCGCAGCCGGAGCTTGCCGAACGCCTCCTCATGGAAGCGAGAGCCACCGCGCGCTGTCACCACGAGAACATCGTCGTCATCTACGAGGTTGGGGAGTTCGAAGGGCACCCCTTTCTCGTGCTCGAGTATCTCGAAGGGATGACCCTCGCCGAGCGCTTGCGTTCGACGATCACGCCGCAGCGAATCACCGAAATCGCATGCTCGACCGCGCGCGCGCTCGCCCATGCGCACGAGACGGGGATCGTTCATCGCGACCTAAAGCCGGCCAACATCTTCATCACCCGCACCGGCGCCGTTAAGGTTCTGGACTTCGGTCTGGCGAAGGCTGCCGCCGACGCGCGGCGAACCAGCAAACCCGACGGCGGCAAACACGAATCCATCGCGCCCCTCGACGTCTCGATCACCCAAGACGGGCACACGGTCGGAACGCTTCTCTACATGGCGCCAGAGCAGCTCCGCGGTGAGGAAGTCGGCGTGCGTGCGGACGTGTGGTCACTCGGGGTGGTGATCTACGAGGCGCTCACCGGCCGACACCTCATCGACAGCGCGACTCCGATTCGCCTCGCCGCGCTCGCGAATGGAGACCTTCCCCTTCCCGATTTTGCGGCGCAGCTTCCCGCTGACCTTGCAGCGGTGGTTTCGCGGTGCTGCGTCGTGGACCGCAAGGAACGCGTGAGTGCGGGGGAAACGGCGACAGCCTTGGAAGCCGCGCTCAGCGCATCCGCGCGAGCGGCGATGAAGGAAGGCGCCTGCCCCTACCCTGGGCTAACCACGTTTGGGGAGGCGCACGCGCAGCTCTTCTTTGGGCGACTGAGCGACACGCGCCGCGTTCTTGCGCGCCTCGAAGACAACTCCCTCGTGGTGCTCACCGGCGCGTCTGGGGTCGGGAAGTCGTCACTCATCTACGCGGGGCTCGTACCATCGCTGCACGCGAGCGATGAGTGGACCGTCATCCGAACACGGCCCGGGCGCCGTCCCCTCGCCAACCTTGCCGCAGCAGGCGGCAGCGACCTCGCGGAGGTCCTGCGGACGGAGCCAGGCGCCCTCGGAAGCGAACTCCGGCAGCGCGCTCTCGACGAGGACACGAACGTTCTTCTCATCGTCGACCAGCTCGAAGAGCTCTACACCCTTTGCACCGACGCCGACGAACGACGCGCATTCACGGCCGCGATTCGCGCGGTCGCAGACGACGTCGCATCACCGGTGCGCGTGGTTGCATCGATGCGATCGGATTTTGTGGATCGCGTGTCGGACGACCCCGCGTTCCTGACGCAGGTGAACGAGGGCCTCCTCTTGGTCGGTCCTCTCCAGCGAAACGAACTGAGCGCGGCCCTCACCGAACCCGCCGCCCTCGCCGGGTACCGCTTTGAAGGGTCGTTCGTCGACGAAATGGTCGACGCTCTCCTCGACACGCCCGGGGCCCTTCCGCTGATGCAGTTTGTCGCCGTGCGGCTCTGGGAACATCGCGACCGCTCGCGGCAGCTGATCACAGAGGCGAGCTACCGAGCGATGGGCGGCATCGAAGGCGCGCTGGCGGCCCACGCGGACGCGGTCTTTGCGGAGCTTCCGAGGGAGGTTGTCGACGAAGCACCGGCTATCCTTCTTCGCCTCGTCACCAGCGAAGGAACCCGCGACGTGGCGCCCTTGGACGCGCTCCTTGACCAGGCGAAGAGCGCCGCGCAAGCCCAGGTCCTGATCGACGCGCTGGTCCGCGCGCGCCTTCTCGTCGCGCAATCCGACGCGAGCGGCACGACGATCGAAATCGCGCATGAGGCCCTGATCTCACGCTGGCCTCGGCTGAGTCAGTGGATCGAGGACGACCGCGAAAACCTCCGCGTCTTGCGCTCTGTGCGCGACGCCGCACGTCAGTGGGAAGCCGCCGGCCGTCCTGCGGGCCTTCTTTGGAACGCAGAGCCCCTCGCCGAAGCCAAACGCTGGCGCGAGCGGCAGAGCCGCCCCCTCGCCAAACTCGAGGAGGCGTTTCTTCAGGAGGCCATCGCCCAAGAAAGCTCCGCTCGGCGAACGCAGCGACGGTGGGTGATCGGGGTCATGGCGCTGCTCGCCGCGCTCGCCATTGGCGCGCTTGTGGCCATGTTTCTGGTGAGCGGCGCCGAACGAGAAACGCGCCGACAGGCGGAACGAGCCCGCGACCAGGCCGAGCGTGCACTTTCGGCGGAACACCGGGCCACGCGGCAGGCAACTCGCGCCGAGCAAGCGTTCGAAGAACGACGCCGCGCGGAGCAGCGCGCCGAGTCCTCCGAGCAGCAGGTGGCAGAACGCGACGAGGATCTCGCCGCGACCAATATGCGCCTTCAGGCCGCGCTGTCGGAACAGGAACGCGCGACGGACCTGGCGCGGCGAGCCCAGCAGCAAGCAGAGCGGGAAGCAAGCCGTGCGCAAGACGCAGAGCAACAGCTTCGGGGCGTGCTTCGCGAGCGGGAAGACCGGCTCTCCGACCTCGAACGGCGCCTTAGCAAGATCAGTACGGAGCTTCGGTGAAGCCAGCGCAGCAGATCCCGCACGTTGAGGGATTCTGCCCAGAGCACGTCTTCGGGAGCGCAGCCGCAGCCGCCGGAAACGGCGCGTTGATCGACTATTTTGGTCGGGCGCACGGTCTCGCCGACCCGACTACGATCGGGCGCGATCAAGAATCCGCAAGCCTCGCCGTCCTGGAAGCGTCCGTATCGCGACAGCACGCGCGTTTGTCTCGAAGCGCCGACCGCTGGGTGCTCGAAGACCTCGGATCCACCAACGGTACCTACGTCGACGGCGTGCGCGTTTCCGAACGACGCCCGCTTCTTTCCGGGCAGCTCGTTGTCTTCGGGGACGTCGGGTTCATCTACGTCGAGGACGCGGAGAGTGCCTTCGCCGATTCCGTCACCCACTCCGTCCTCGCAACGCAGCGAACAAAGCGCGAAGGGATCATTCGGCTGGTGGAACCGACGCGCGGCGGCGGCGGCGTTCTCACCTTCGAAGGCCGCGAATTGCAGCTCGGCATGGCGCAGTTCGCGCTCCTCCGCGCCCTCGCGGAGCGTTACCGAGAAGACCTGGAGAAAGAAGAGACCGTGCGGGGTTTCGTTCCCTCGCACGAGCTCCTCGCGGTGCTCCCTTGGGACACCCCGAGCCCCGAAGGGAGTCACCTCAAGCAGCTCGTTCGGCGCGTCCGTCGCGCGCTCGAAAAGATCGACCTGGTCGACGCGATCGAGTCGCGACAGCGCTTCGGGTACCGCCTCGTGATCGCGGCAGCGGTGCTGGAGACCGCCCAAAGAGACGGCTAGCCGAAGAGGGGCACGGGGGGAAGCCGAAGCGCAAACCCGCCTTACAGCCACCGTACGAGCCGGACGGCGTCGCACAACTCTCGCGAAGGAGATGAGAGCCGACGCCATTCAGAACGCTATCCAAACACTATTACCTGGACCGATCTTCTTGAATCGCCAACCAGCGGGCGCGTCCGCATCGGTCCCTATGCGCGCGTTCCAGACAACGTCACCGTGGTTCATCATCTGGAAAGCAAGCTCCTCGGGAGGGTGTCCTGTCTCCGACAGGAGCGCGCCATCGGCGCGTCCGAAGCCGCTCCAGGTTTGTCCGCCGTGTTCCCAGATTTGAATCACCCGAAGCCACCATCCGCCTCCTGCCTCGGCCTGTGACTCTGGAAACACAATGGCATGGCAGCGTTTGCCTATTCCGCGGTGGTACACGTTGGCGTCGCCGACCACGCCGCGCTGCATCACACCGGTTACCCGACAGCCATGGGAGTCGTCAAAGACCACGTCTCCTGCGACTATGCGGACACCGTGAACCGCGATGCCACGACAAATCTTCAGCATCTCCAGGTTTCCGCCTTCGATCGTGAGTCCGTGAATGTCCGAGTGGTGTACGGACTCAAATCGAACGCCGCACCCTCCCGAGGCTACGCCTCCGACTTTCGCTCCAACGACCGTGGCGCGCTGCCCGTTCGCAATTGAAGCAATCCCTCCGCCCGGCATCTCCGTATAGAGAGAGTCCTCTCCGCTGGCGCTGCAGCCACGAAAACGAAATCCGACGCCAGCAGAGCCGACCGAGCTGACCGCTACGTTCTCCAAATAGGATTCGCTGCATCCTTCCAAGAGGACCCCATGCACGAGCGTGTTTGGAAGTATTCCGAGCACCCGAACACTCTTGAAGATCACACTGCTGCCGTAGCCGTAGATACTTGCCTTGGCTCCGCAGAACACGTCGACATCCTCCAACACGAGTGTGCCCCCGGACGCTGCTCCGCCTGGGTTACAACCTCCCGTGATTGGAGTGCCTCGCATCTGAACGACGAAGTCGACCGTGCTGTTGGCATCATCGCCGCCAACTAAGCCCAACTGACGAAGCGTGATCCTCCCAGGATTCTTCGGGCCTATAAAGAAAGACTCGGAACCAGCACCGCTGCAGCGAAGCAACGTGCCCTGCGCCCCTCGGCCGCGAAGCTCCATTGCAGGGGGCACGAGAATCCCTCGGTCGAGGTCGTACGTACCCACCTCGTCAAAAAGAAGCACTCGATGGGGCGTGACGGTCACCCCAATATTTGCAAAATACGCGTTTAACGCGGCCGTGTTCTGCGCCGCCGTGTTTGTTGGCGACACGCCAATGCATGAGGCGTAGTCGATCGACGGATCAACGGGACAGTTCGCGGGAGTTCCGGCATCGAGAGCCTGTGCAACGCTTCCCACTCCGCCTTTCGGAGCGTCGCACCCTTGAAGCAGGGATGCTCCGGCGGCGCCAAAGACAAACGCACCGAGCGCCCTTCTTGACGTGTCAACAGAATCGTCCTTTTTCGTCATAGCAGTCACCTCCGCTGATAGAGAGCAAGTGTCCGGGCGCACTACTCGCGGCTCACTATTTGCGAGACTCCGCGTGCTCCCAGCCGGATAACAGATGTGGCAGTCACCAAATCGCGGGTGGGGCAAAAGTTCAACTGACCACCACACGGCACGCCTCAGGTACTCCTTAAGAAACCGCTCCGTCCACGCCTGCGTTTTCTCGAACCGACCGCCGAAGCGATCCGCGATGAAGTGCCCTTACGCCCCAAGTCGATCCACGGCGAGTTCGGGAGCTTGACCTTCGATCACGATGTGGACCGTCGGCGTTCGGCAGGCACCACTCCGCCTTGCTCTTCACTCCTGGCACCTGGATTCCTGAAGCAAGAGCGGGA
>JBCDAA010000263.1:0-12868 GCA_039186435.1 Myxococcota bacterium
CGATGCAACTGGAGCTCACGTCTGGTCCCGCTCCCTGGGCGGGGGCGGAAATGACCGCGCCCTACAGGTCGGCGTTGATGACGCAGACAACTACTATCTGACGGCAAGATTCAGCGAAGCGGCCGATGGTGACCTACTACCGCGATCAGTCGTCGCGGCGCCGCCGTCTTTTGTCGTCGTGTCCACAACCGCTGACGGGACGCCCCGATGGGCCGAAGTCATCACCAATGTCCAAGCGTCAGCGATGAAAGTTCGGCCCACGGGGGAAATCTGGATCAGCGGCGCCTATACTGGAGAGCTAGGGTGGCCAGGTGAGTCACCACCACCCGTCGTCCAATCAGACAACTTCGTCCTAAAACTGGTCGGACGTTAACGAAAAAAGGCGAGCCGAAGGGCTCGCCGTTTTTCGCTCTGTCAAACTACGGGAACGGAAGGCCGCCGCCGCAGCCTAGGATCGCGACCGATTCATCACCGCAACAGACCATCGTTTCTCCACCCATCCCTGGGATGATTCCACCGCCACCTACCTGGCAGGTGTCCTCTCCGGTGCACGCCTCGCAACCGCAGCTCGTGTCCGTATTCGGAACACACGAGCCCGCGCAACAGGATTCACCGGGACTTCCCCCCATCCCTAGAAGGCCAGCAACAGGTTCTGCACACGCCATCCCCCCGCCGCAACCGCAAGTACCCCCGTTACAATCCGGCGCGTTGGCGCCACATTCCATGCCGCACATGCCGCAGTTCATCGGGTCGCTTGATGTATCGATGCACCCGCCGCCGCAGCAGGCCTCACCCGCGCCGCACGCCGCGCCGCCGCCGCAGCCGCAAACGCCGCTCGAGCACGTCTCACCCTCGGCGCAGCGGTTGCCCACCATGCCGCAGTTCATCGGGTCGAACTGAAGGTTCGCGCAGAGGAAGGTGCCCGCGTCGTTGGTGACGCACGCCTGACCGATGGGGCACTGAAGGTTGTTGCCGCAGAGGCATTGGGGCGGTCCGCCTGCGCCGCCGGTCTGGGTTCCGCAGCGGCTCGCGCGGTTCATGTCGCAGGCGAGCCCGCAGCCGTTGCAGTTGCCAAAGCTGGGGTCCGTGCGCGCATCGAGAACGCCGGGGGCGGACTCGCGGTTCACGCAGGAAGAGCCACAACATCGCTGTGAGGAGGGACATGCCGGCGAACACATTCCGCCGCCGCCGCTATCGGTGCCGCCACCCGCGTCGATCGGGGTGCCCGTGCAGAGACCGCTCGTGCAGCTCTGACCCGGCAGGCACGCGTTCCCGCATCGGCCACAGTTCCCCGGATCCGTCATCAACTGTGAGCATCGCCCCGAGCAGCAAACGCTGCCCGCCGTGCAGGACGGAGTGCACATGCCGCCGCCGCCGCCGTCGCGACCGCCGCCGCCGCGACCTCCATCGTCACCACACCCGAGAGCGAGGAAACCAGCGAAAGCAAGGAAAGTAGCGCGCAAGGTAGACATCGAGCCTCCGAAAGAAACAGCAAGGGAACGCGAATCCGCTCAACCTACCGGTGCGCTGCAAAAGGTGTCAATGTCAGGCGCTTCCGTTGTGACGAACGTCACGCGACGCCAGTTAATCGACGCGACATCTCGCCGCTCTTCGCGTCCCCTCCGCGACCCGCGTGGCAGGGGCGGTCGCAACGTACCGGAATCCCGTTTCAATCTGGAGCTTCCAGCGCGAGTAGAGACGCGGTCGCCTGGTGACTAGCTCTGAGAGTAAGGCGCTTCGCCTTCAGGAGGGTGACCATGACAAACGCGCAGGGGTGGCTTGGACACGCAAGTCTTGGGCTCATCGCGATCATTGGGTGTGCAACCGAGCAACCGGTCCGTTCGCACACTTCGGCCGTGGGTACGG
This sequence comes from Myxococcota bacterium, assembly GCA_039186435.1. Taxonomy (GTDB): domain Bacteria; phylum Myxococcota_A; class Polyangia; order Polyangiales; family Houyiibacteriaceae; genus JALVDI01. Next base: position 1,867 of record JBCDAA010000263.1, read on the forward strand.
GACCGACTGTGACCATAGGGAACGTTCGGACCGGCGAGTGGCATGCCGGCTTCGAGAAGATCACCGGAGGCTTCGACGGAATCGACCCAACCTTGGCGTCGGTCGAGGTCAACGGACTCCCGGCGACCGTCGACACCACCGACAGCTCTTGGGAGATCGACTACGACGACATCCTCGAGGACATCGGCGCGCAAACGCCGATTCACGCGCTCTCCGCGAGGCTCTTCGAGGCTCGCTTTCCCGGAGACCGGAACCCGGAACTCGTGGCGGTCGCTCGCGTCACCTTTCACGACACGTCTGAGTACAACATGACGCAGGTTCACGAGAGCCACGTTCAACCGAACGGCATCCACGCGCGCATCACCCAAGCGATGCTCACGGAGCTCGCCAACCTTGCGAGCGACGAGGTGGAAGAAACCCACGATTTGATCGAGGAAGGACTCCTCGGGCTTCTCGATCGACACGCCTCAGATCCCGACTTCGTGGTGGACCTTGGCGCCGCCGGGGTTTGTTCGGACATGTCGGCACTCGGTCTGACCTTCGACGTGTTGCGCAGCGCGCCGGGATACAAGAGCTCACCCCGGGACGCGATTCCGGACTTCGATGTCGACGGAATCAGCGACACAGTCACCGTCGACGAGTCGGGAACCCTGAGCGGCGTGCGCGTCGAAGTCGACATTCCGCACGACGCGAGCGATGACCTTACGATTACCCTCGACCACGGCGGCCGAAGCGCAGCGCTGAACCCTGCCGAAGCCGACGAAGACGGCGTTGACGAGACCTTTGAGACGACCGCCTTCGACGGACTCGACGCCGCCGGCGACTGGACCCTCACGGTGGTCGACGGAACGAGCGGCAACACCGGCACGCTGGATCACTGGGTGCTCAATTTCACAAGTTGCGACGGGGGTGAGTGCACCGCCACTGAGGACGCGACCGGCATCACAGCGGACTCGCTCGGCATCTCAGCGATGGACTTCCTCGGGCTGACGAACCTCTCCGCAGTGCAGGTGTGTGTTCGCAAGATCAACGTCGACGTAACCGACGTGGATGCCAGCGACTTCGCGACGGGCAACGACACAGACTTCGACCAGGACGGCGAGGCGGATCCCCTCGTCAAAATCGACGCCGAAACAGGTCATCTCGCAGTCTCCGTCGCAAGCGGAAGCATCACCGCAAGCGCCGACGTCACCTTCATCCTCGACATCACCGTCGATCCTCTCGCCTTCATCGGCCTTTCGTCGCCCTTGGAAATCTCGCTCTTCGATTTTCCCGCGTCCTGCACCGTCAACCCTGTGATCGACGGTGTGTACGGCGAGGTGGTGATGGACATCGAACCAGGCGCGGAAGTGGATCCGGCGCTCGCCTCTCCGGACTGCGGTGGAGACGCTCGCGATCCCGCCATCCTTGTTCGACAGGATGACGAGCTGACTCACGTCGACATGGGTGGGTTTTCGGCCGGCGGGAACGGGCTCTGCAACGTCTTCGACATCACGGCGGCGATTCTCCCGGTGCAGACCTGGATGGAGGATGGCCTCGAGCAGTGGCTGAACGGGCCCGCGCCCTGCGAGCCCAGTGATTCGGAGGAGGGCGGGTGCCCTTGTGTCGACGACGACGACCTCGGCTGCGACGGCGCGGTCGAAGGCTATCTCCAGACGGCCCTCGGCGACATGCACATCACGCGAACGATCCCGCTCGAAGAATCTCCGACCAGCGAGACGCCGGTCATCGAACTCACGGCGCCCTTCGACTCCATCACCGAAGACGACAACGGCGTCACGTTCCGGATGAAAACGAACGCGCGGGCTTCGACGTACTGCCTCGAAGGAGGTCCGAGCGAGGTGCACCACCCGGACGTCGACTACCAGGCGGACAGCTACCACGTCACCAATCCGCCGAGCGCGTACCCTCGCCTCGCGCCCATGACGCCGCCCGCACCGCCCGAGACGTACGACTTCGGCGTGGGCGTCTCGGCGGGACTGATGACGCAGGCCCTGCAAGCCGCTTACAACCTCGGCGTTTTTCACGAGCGCGTCGACGAGCTGAACTACCAGTCCCTCGGCGTCTGCGTCCGCGCCCCGAGCGGCGCCTGCCTGGAAGGCGCCCAATCCATCACAGCGGGAGACCTCTGCGTCCTGGTGCCTCAGGTCTGTACGCTCGATTCGGCCACCGAACTCGAACTTCATGTTGGGCCACGCCTCGCGCCTGTCGTGGTGGTTGATGACGTTGCAACCGGCGCATCGCTAAAGCTCACCGCGATGCACTTCGAGGTCAGCATCGTCGAGCCGCAACCCTTCCCTGACGACCCGATCGTCTACATGACGCAGGTCTTCGACGCGAGCGCTCTCATCGAGATCGACACCCAGCGACCCGGTGAGATTTCCGTCGCAATGGGCAACCTTCGCACGGGCACGGAACTCGGGTACGTCGATCCGGGCCTCGATCTTCGGGCCGGACCCGTGGCCGACGAACTCAACGATGCGTGGGTGCTCGCCTTCATCAACTTGTCGATCGACGTCATCCATCGCATGCCGCTGCCGCAGGTCAGCCAAACACTCTTGAGCGACAGGGTGTACGAGTTCCAGCCTTCCCTGCTCGTTTCGGAAGCGAACTACAACGACGAAACGATGTACCTCGCCCTCCTCATCTCCGATGGCGAGGCGGGATGCGGTAGCAACCTCACGGTCGCGGACTGCGGCGTGGACCCCACCTGCGCATGGATTCCCCAAGACGGGGGGATATGCATCGATGCAAGTTCCCCGAACTGCTACGCCCTTGGCCAAATGGCCTGCCAAAACGCCATCGAATGCAACTGGCTCGCCCACCCGGTCCGGCCTCACCTCGGACGCTGCGTTTACGCGCGCCTTCCGTAACGCTGCGCGAGGTGTGGCGCTACGCGCTTCGAAGCACCTCGAGTACCGCGTCGACGTGGCCCTTGACTCGCACCTTGGGCCACGCCTCGACGATCTTGCCCTTCGGATCGATCAAAAACGTGCTTCGGATGATGCCCATGAAGGAACGACCGTAGAGTTTCTTTTCCGCCCAGGCGCCGTACTTCGGAAGCATCTTGAGGTCTGGATCGCTGAGGAGCGGAAAGTTGAGGTCGTATTTGTCGCGGAACTTGCAGTGCGACGCGATGGAGTCGCGGCTCACGCCGAGGACGACCGCGCCGAGCTTCTTGAGCTCCTTCGCGGCGTCGCGAAACTCCTTGGCTTCGACGGTGCAGCCCGGGGTGTTGTCCTTCGGGTAGAAGTAGAGGACGACGTACTTGCCCGCGTAGTCGGAGAGCTTCACGATGCCTCCGTCGGAGGACTCGAGCGCGAACGCCGGCGCCTTCTTGCCCACCGCAGGTACCGTTCGCGCTGACGAAGAGGTGGCGGTCTTCTTCGCGGTCTTCTTCGCGGTCTTCTTCGCGGTCTTCTTCGCGGTCTTCTTCGCGGTCTTCTTCGCCGTCTTCTTCGCCGTCTTCTTCGCGGTCGTCTTTCGCTTCGTCGCCATCAGCTTGTCCTCCACTCAGCTGCCGTCACGGCATTGCTCAGGAGCATCGCGATCGTCATCGGCCCGACGCCTCCCGGCACCGGGGTAATCCACGCTGCGCGCTCTGCGGCGCCCGCGTAATCCACGTCGCCGATGAGCTTGCCTTCCTCGTTCCGGTTGATACCCACGTCGATGACCGTCGCGCCGGGTTTGATCCACGACCCGCGCACGATTTCCGGGCGCCCCACGGCCGCAATGACCACATCGGACTCCGCAACCCGCGCCGCGAGGTCCTTCGTTCGCGAGTGCGCCACGGTCACCGTCGCGTTCGCCGCGAGGAGCATCAGCGCGACCGGTTTGCCGACCAGCAGGCTCCGTCCCACCACGAGCGCCCGCGCCCCCTGAAGGTCGACCTCTGCCTCACGCAGCAAACGCATGCAGCCGCTCGGCGTGCACGGGCGAAGACCCTGTCGTCCATCGAGCAGCAGGCCCGCGCTCATCGGCGTAAGCCCGTCGACATCCTTCGCCGGGTCGATCCGATCCAGCACCGCCTGCGCATCGAGGTGATTCGGAAGAGGAAGCTGAACCAAGATCCCGTCGATCGAATCGTCGGCGTTCAGCTGCCCCACAAGGGCCTCGAGGGCCTCCTGGGACGTGTCCGCGGGAAGACGATGCACCTGTCCTTCAAGCCCGGTCTTGCCAGCCGCGCGTTCTTTGCTTCGCACATACACCTGTGACGCGGGATCTTCTCCCACGAGCACCACGTGCAGCCCCGGTTTGCGGCCGGCCGACGCCAAAAAGGCTTCCGCGCGGACTTTGACCTCCGCGCGAACCTTCTTCGCGATCGCTTTCCCATCCAGAACGTTCGCCATGGCCCCCACGTAGCAAGCCCGCCTCGGGATCTCCAGCGGCAATCGAACACTGCACGCGTTGCCTTTTGGACGCGGTCCGCTACATCCCGGCGTGCGTCGGATCCCCCTTTGCTTTGTTCTTCTTCTCGCTTGCGGCGGAAGCGATCGCCCATCCCTCGACGCGGGCGAAGACGCGTTCGTTCCGAGCGATGCCGGTGTGGCGGACGCAAGGGTCGATACCTCGACGCCCGACACGGGTGCCGTGGCGTTTAACCCGTGGGACGGAGACCCCTTCGCCGCGCAGCCCGACACCACCGAAGGCCTCGTCAACGTCGGAACCGTCGACGCGATCCTCGAGGGCGGCGCACTGCGCGGCAGCTGCGACCGCTACTTCGGCGGCGTCGATACCTCCCGGCGGGCGCGACTGCGCTGCGGAAAGGAAATGTTCTTCTGGGATCCGCTCGGAACGCCCGGCGTCCCGTCGGCGATCGTCGACTTCGTGCTGACCGAGTTTGCGGACGAGGTGGGTCCCGGCTTTTCGGCGTACGGGCTCATTCCCGACCCAACATCGGATCGAAACCTCCCCCTTGGGATGGCGCCTTCCGCACCGATCGGCGGGATGGTCGCCAACGACGCGTTCACGTGCGCGAGCTGTCATTTCGGTCAGCTCCCCGACGGTCGATACGCCGTGGGCGCCGCCAACCACGCGTACGACTACGGCGTGCACAACCTTGCGATCATCGTTCCGGCGTCCCTCGCGACCCCGGGCGCCGACCGCGACGAACATCATCCCGACGCGCTGCGCCGACTTCAGCCCCTTCTCGATCACATCGACGCCGACTCCTCCGGCTTTCAGCTTCGGGCTCTCGGGGCTCTCGCACCGCTGCTGGGGGCTCTCGGCGGCGGCGGCCTGACCATTCCGCAGGTGGATCGCGAGACGGAGGGTCATTACGCGAACTGGCTTCCCGGCACGATGGACTTCCTCATCGCGCCGCTGCCCGTTGACGACGGCATTCATACCGTCAGCAAAATCTCCTTGCTCTGGGGACTTCCCCCCGAAGGCGAGTGGGCCTCCGCGGAGATGGACGGGGCGCACCTCGGGTTCACCGGCGTTGCGCATTCGCTCAAGAACTTCCTTCGCGGCTTCATCGTCTTCGGCAACGGTGACTCCGCCGCCTACCCCGACGAGCGCCTCGGCCCCCTCGAGGACTACATTTACTCGCTTCAGGCGCCCGCGAGCCTCACGCCTCCCGCGCCCGAAGCCGCCGAGGGCGAAGCGCTTTTCACCAGCGCAGGCTGCATCGACTGCCACGACGGTCCGCGCGGAAGCGGTCGCGAGCTCTATACCTTCGAAGCCATCGGTACCGACGACGCAATGCGCGGCTGGCTCGACCCGGAACTCGACGGCACCCCGTGCTGCGGCCTCGACCTCGTTCCGGGGGACCGCCTCAGCTACGGCATCAAATCGCCTCGCCTCGTTGGCCTGTGGGCCGCGGAACGCTTTCTTCACAACGGTTCGGTCTCGAGCCTCGAAACGCTCTTCTGTCTCGACGGGGCGCGCAACCGCATCACGACACCGGCCTACTCCGACCGCGGCCACGACTTCACCTGCGCCGACGACCTCTCAGCCGCCGATCGACAGGCACTGATCGCGTATCTACGCTCCCTTTGAGGAGGGCTCGCCATGCTCGGGATGACGGTGCTACAGGCGCTGCTGATGATCGGCGTGCCGGTCGTCGCGGGCATCATCGCGGTTCGGCGCGGGTGCCCCTGGAAGTTGCTCGCCCTCGGCGCCCTCACCTTCGTGCTCTCGCAGCTCGTGCATCTGCCGATGAACGCGGGGCTCGGCGCGCTCTTCGGACCGGCGGGCACTTTTCCGGTCACCGGGAGCGCCGCCCTTCCCTTTCAGGCGCTCGTTGCGGGCTTCACCGCGGGCCTCTGCGAGGAGTGGGCGCGCTACTTCATCCTTCGACGTGCGCTCCGCAAGACGCCGCCGGACGCGAAGCAAGGCATCGCGCACGGCATCGGCCACGGCGGCATCGAAAGCGTGTTCGTCGGCACCTTGGCGGTCGTCACGCTGATCAACATGATCGCGCTTCGCGACGTCGAAACCCTCCCCAACGTCCCGCCCGAGCAGATGGATCTCATCCGCGCGCAGGTCGATACCTTTTGGTCGCAGCCCCCCGCGCTGGCGCTCGTCGGCGTTGCCGAGCGACTGATGACCATGGTGATCCATCTCGCGCTTTCGCTCCTGGTGTTCCGCGCCGTCGCCACGAAGCAGCTTCGTCTCGTCTGGATCGCGATGGCATGGCACTGGCTCGTCGACACCAGCGCCGTCCTCGGCGTGGCCACCTTCGGCCCGGAAGGCATCCTCTGGGTGGAAGGCATCATCGCGCTTCACGCGATCACGGCGGCGTGGATCATTCGCCGAGAGCTTCGTGCGCGCGCCGCGACCGAGAACGCCGCGAACGAGAACGCATCCAACGCGTCCTAACGCGGGTGGTATCGTTTGCGCCGATGCGCCTTGCGGTGTTCCTCCTCGTGCTCTCAAACGTCGCCCACGCGCAAGACGAGCTGCAGAGCCTCGAGCAAGCGATCCTCGAGGAAGATGACGACGCGGAAGTCGACGCCGGCGAAATCCTCGCGAGCTCCAACGACGACGAGGCGCTGCCCGACCTCCCCGAAGAGCCGCCGCGGTCGGATCCGGACCGCGTCGTGCTCGGCTTCCTGCTCGCGGAAGGTCTCACCGCCCTCACTTTCGTCACGTCCCTGCTCGGCTGCCTCTTCGATGACGGCGACGACGGTGACGGCATGGTGGACCCTGGACGTTCCCGGAGCGAAAACGCGCGCACCTGCGTGATCATCGCGGGCGTCGTCGGAACGCTTCTCGGCCCCACGCTTGGCCTCGCGGTGATTCACGACGGCGACGCGTTTCCCGCACGAATCATCTACGGGGTCCTGGGCGCTGCCCTCGGCGTCGGGGTCTCGGCCGCGGTCTCCCTCACCACCGATCTCCACGACGGAATCGACGCTGCCCTTTGGGCAACCGTGCCCGCCACCCTCGCCGTCTTGGGCTACGAGATCGGGGGACGGGTCCGTCGTCGCCAACAGCTTCAATCGTCCATCGTTCCCCGCGCCGGACGCCGCTTCGCCGGCCTCGCCTGGCAGCTCCGCTACTAAACAGCCACCCGCAGCTGTGCGCCGCCTCACCGGAGACCGCTCGCGCGGCGATTGCCTTGGCGAGCTTCGTGACCATGGTAGACCCATCGCGCCATGTTTGACCCTGTCTCTCCCCAGGTGAGCTTTCCCGAGCTCGACGCTGACGTTCAGACGCACTGGGACGATCAGAAGATTTTCGAAGCGACTCTTGCCAAGAACAAGGATGGGAAGCCCTTCGTCTTCTACGAGGGGCCGCCAACGGCCAACGGCATGCCCCACGCCGGGCACGTGCTGACCCGCGTGATGAAGGACGTCTTCCTCCGCTACCGCAGCATGCGCGGGCAGCACGTCCCGCGGCGCGCCGGCTGGGACACGCACGGTCTTCCCGTCGAGGTCGAGGTGGAAAAGGCCCTCGGCATCAGCGGCCGCCAGGCCATCGCCGAATACGGGATCATGCCCTTCACCAAGAAGTGCATCGAGTCCGTCTTCACCTACACCCACGAGTGGGAAAAGATGACGCGCCGCATCGGCTTTTGGGTCGATGTGCAGGACGCCTACGTCACCTTTCACAAGAGCTACGTGGAAAGCGTCTGGTGGGCGCTCAAAACGCTCTTCGAAAAGGGCCTCCTCTACCAAAGCTACAAAGTCGTCTGGTGGTGGCCCCAGGGCGGCACGGCGCTCTCCTCCGGCGAGGTCGGCCAGGGTTACAAGACCATCGACGACCCCTCGGTGATGGTTCGCTTTCCCCTCAAGGACGATCCGAATCGTTCCTTTCTCGCGTGGACCACGACGCCCTGGACGCTCCCTTCGAATATCGCGCTCGCGGTTCGACCGAGCGCCCCCTACGCGACCGTCAAACTTGAAGACGGCAGCGAGGTCGTCGTCGCCGAAGCCCTCGTCGAAGCCGTGCTCGGCGATACGCCCCACGAGGTCCTCGAAACCAAGCCCGGTAGCGAGTGGGTGGGCACCGCCTACGAGCCGCCCTTTCGCTACGCCGAGCCCGAAGGCGGGCCGGCGCACCACGTGATCGCCGGCGACTTCGTCGAACTGAAAACGGGCTCCGGCCTGGTTCATCTCGCGCCCGCCTTCGGCGAAGACGACAGCCGCGTCTGCAAAGCGGAGGGCCTCGGCTTTCTCCAGCTGGTGCAGCCCGACGGAACCTTTCCCCCCGAGGTCACCGACTTCGCCGGCCGCTTCTGCAAGGAGGCGGACCGCGACATCATCCGCAACCTCAAAAAGCGCGGCATCCTCTTCAAGGAAGAGGTCTACCGCCACGAATACCCCTTCTCCTGGCGGCGCATGAGCGACCCGCTGATCCAATACGCGCGCGACAGCTGGTTCATCAAAACCACCCGCGAGATCCACCGCGTCCAGGAAAACAACCAGCAGGTGAACTGGGAGCCCGAGCACATCAAAGACGGTCGCTTCGGTCAGTTCCTCGCGGGCAACGTCGACTGGGCGCTCAGCCGCGAACGGTTTTGGGGAACGCCCCTGCCCATCTGGATCAACGACGAGACCGGCGAACAGGTCGCCATCGGGTCCGCCGCCGAGATCCTCGAAAAGAACCCGAACGCCTTCGACGCCTTTCGCGAGGCGCAGGCGAAGGATCCCTCGCTCTCCGATCACCTGATGGTTCACAAGCCGTGGATCGACGACGTGACCTGGACCGAGCCCGGCAAGCCCGGCGTCTTTCGGCGCGTCTCGGAGGTCATCGACTGCTGGTTCGACAGCGGCTGCATGCCCTTCGCGCAATGGGGCTACCCGCACCAGAACAAAGAAGCCTTCGAAGCCTGCTTTCCGGCGGACTTCATCACCGAGGCAGTCGACCAGACCCGCGGCTGGTTCTACTCGCTCATCACCATCAGCACGCTCCTCTTCGAGGATGCGGACCTGCCCCATCCCTACCGCAACTGCGCGGTGCTCGGTCTTCTCAACGACGAGAAGGGCCGCAAGATGAGCAAGTCGCTTCAGAACTACACCGACCCCCTCGAGCTGATGGAAAAGGTCGGCGCGGACGCGGTGCGCTGGGCCCTCTACACCGCGACGGTTCCGGGCCAGGACACGCGCTTTTTCGATCGCGCGACCAAGGACGCGATCAGCAAGTTCCTCCTCAAGCTTTGGAACGCCTACACCTTCTTCGTCCAGCTCGCGAACATCGACGGCTGGGATCCCTCCGGGGAGCGTCCCGCCCTCGCGGAACGCCACGACATGGATCGGTGGATCCTCGCCGAACTCGACTACACCGTGGAGCAGGTCGGCAAGGAGCTCGACGCCTTCAAGAGCCACCTCGCCGTGCGTCATCTCGACGCGTTCGTCGACGCCCTGAGCAACTGGTACCTCCGCCGAAGCAAGCCGCGCTTCTGGGAAAAGGACGCGTCCGCCGACAAGGCCGCCGCGTTCGCGACCCTTTACGAGGTACTGACGGAGACGGTGCGCCTCGCAGCACCCTTCATCCCCTTCATGAGCGAAGCGATCTACCGCAACCTCACGAAGGAAGACTCGGTGCATCTCGCGGACTACCCGGCGCCGGATGCCTCTCGCCAGGATGACGCCCTCCGGCAGGCGGTCGCGCTTTCGCGTGCGGTCGTCGCGGCAGGTCTACGCGTGCGCGGCGAAGCCAAGCTGAAAGTCCGGCAGCCCCTCGCCAAGGCCATCGTGGTCGTCGCCGGCGAGGAGGAGCGCCGCGCGGTGCAGCGCTTTGAAGCGATCATCCGGGAAGAGCTCAACGTCGAAGAGGTCATCTTCAGCGACGAGCCGGCGACCTACGTCGACTTTCAGCTCCTTCCGAACTTTCGCGCGCTCGGTCCGCGCCTTGGTAAGGACGTTCCCGTCTGCAAGAAGGTCCTCGCCGCGGCGGACGGTTCGGCGCTCTACGCGGAGATGACCGAAAAGGGGTCGATCACGGTGGAGCTTCCGAGCGGATCCGTCGAGCTCGGGCCGGACGAAATCCAGGTCCGTCTGCAGGCCAAGGAGGGCTTCGCAGCAGCGGCCGAGCAGGGGCATGTGGTCGTTCTCGATACCACCCTTACCCCGGAGCTCGAACGCGCTGGCCTGGCCCGGGAAGTCGTCAATCGCATCAACAAAGCGAGAAAAGAAATGGACCTACCGATCGGCGCTCGAATCCGAATCGGGTGGTCCGCGGAGAGCGAGCTGGGAGACGCCATTCGGGAGCATTCCTCGAAAATCGCTGCAGAAACGCTCGCGAGCGAGCTTCACGAAGGCGAGATCGACGGAACCCAGCATGAAAGCACGGTGGGTGCACAAACCCTCCGCTTCGCCATCGCCACCACCTAAGGGCGTTCCGCTGAGACGGTTTTGAGCCGTTTCCGCGGCAACCCCCACCTACCTAACGACATGGGAGTCGTCCTACCACTGCGCCGCAGCGAAGCCCCCGAGGCGAGCGACGCGTCGTTGGTCGAAGGCTCCCTTGCGGGGGACCTTCGCGCGAAGGAGCGTCTCTACCGGCGACACGTCAACATGGTCACCGGCCTCGCCCACCGGTTGCTCGGAGGCGC
>JBCDAA010000264.1:0-12736 GCA_039186435.1 Myxococcota bacterium
CCGCCACTGCTTCGCAGTGTCGTTGTCTCGCTTTGCGACTCGCCTTCGCTGCTTCGCAGCGTTGGCGTTTCGCGGGAGCGGAAGACGCGCGAGCGGAAGACGCGCGAGCGGAAGACGCGCGAGCGGAAGACGCGCGAGCGGAAGACGCGTGAGAGGAAGACGCGCGAGCGGAAGACGCGCGAGCGGATCGCTGCCGGGTTTGGCGCTGGAGGGTCAGGGTGCCGTAGGTTGACGCTTGGGGACGCTCCTGTTTGACGACACCCTCAGCGCGCGACGCGCGAAGCGCTGAAACGCTGCGAGACGCGTCGAGGCCGAACCGGATTTCCAGGCCGAGGAGCTCGAAAGGGACGGAGGATCGTTCAGCGCCGCGGGGAAGGGTTCGTCAGTTGCCGCCGGGACGGCCCCCAAAGATATGGCACGCTGCGGGCGTGAATTTGTCGGTAGGGGACGTTCTCGCGACCGCGGCAAGGGTCGTCGCGAGCAACTTGGGGTTGTTCCTCGGCGTTGTTCTCGTCTGCCAGATCCCAGGGATGTTGGTGGACGTGCTTCCGGTGCTCACGAACATGAACGAGCTTGCGGCGAGCACGAACAACTGTCTCTCGCAGATCGTGAGCATCGTGATGAGCAGCCTTGCGCAAGCCGCGCTCGTGTACGCCACGGTGGAGTCCATCGCGGGTCGTAAGCCGGACTTTGCCATGTCCATCACAACCGCGCTCTCGAGTCTCACAACGGTGATCGCGATCGCGTTCCTCACGACGCTGGCGATGATGGCAGCTGCGATTCCCGCGCTAGTTCCGCTGATCATCAACGCGGGCCCTTTGTCAGCACTTTGCGCGGCGCTCGTCGTGCTCGTCCCAGTCGTCTACCTCTACATCCTTTTTTCCCTCGCGATTCCTGTTGCAGTCCAAGAACCGATCGCCGCTGTGGCATCCCTGCGCCGATCCGTCGGACTTTCGAGCGGCCACCGCCTCAAGATGTTCCTCATCTTCTTTCTGTTCGCCCTCGTGGTCTTCGGCGTCGGCTTCGTGGTGATGCTGCCCGTCGTTCTCCTCGCCTTCGATTCACCCGACACGGCGACCGGCTTCGGAAGTCCCCGCGCCTCCCTCTTGGCGACGTTGATCTCCGGCAACATCCTCGCCGCCTTCATCACGATGTACTCATCCGCCATCGTCACCGTGATCTACGCGCGACTCACGGGCGTGAACGACCACGTCAACGCCGAAGAAGTCGCCGACGTCTTTTCGTGAGGCGACCTCTGACGACATCGAAGGAACGACTGGCTGCACGGTCACGTATAGAGGACCGATGCCGACCATCGATGGACCGAAGGCCTTCTGGGACCTGATCGAGCGTTGCGAGTGCACGTTCGCACGCCTGGAGAAGGAACTGGGGGCCCTCGACGAGCGAGGTCTTGAGAACTTTCACGGCCTCTACTCGGTGCTCGCGGACGATGCCCTGATCGAGGACGAGATCTACTACGCGCCGGCGGACCTCTACTTGTCGGAAGACGGAATGGAGGACTTCGGCTGGTGGGTGATCCCTCAGGGGCGCGCGTTCTTCGACGCGCTGACGTTTGAAACGATGCCCCTCGCCGACGCGCTCAAGATGCACATGGAGGGCAAACCACCACGCGTTTGGCAGGACGGCGGTCCGCGTCAATTCTCTGCGACGAACTTCATGGAGCTGGCGCGCGCGGTGTTCGAATCGCGCTTTGGCGAGTTCGACTACGACCGAGGAATGAAGGCGCGCGAACGAGCCTACAAGCTCCGGGACGCAGAGTACGCCCAGGCGTCACGTTGATTGCGGCGTCAGCAGTGGCGGGTAAAGCAGCCGGTTCGAACAGCGTCCCGTAGACGCGACGCGATGTGCGTGCTGAGGGACTCCATCGACGCGATGCGCTCGTCACCTTCGACCTCGACCGCATGGCGACCGAACTGATCGTCTTCGCCGCAGCCAGACCACAGCGAATACCCCCAGCCCTGATCTTCACGCCAGAGATCGACGTAGATGTGCTGACCTTCGCAAGAAAGATGGTTCGCAGGCTCGCTCATGTGCGGCATGTGCTGCACTGCGCTTTCCATCGACGCGAGCTCCATCGAAAGGCCTTCGGCGAGCGACTCGTACATGAACTCCCGGTCGTCTTGCGGAATCGACATGCCGACGTCCTTAAAGGAGATCACCGAGAAGGGCGCGTCACCAACCTGAACGACAAAGGGCGAGTAGATCGGGTCCGAGGACTCGGGCACCGCCGGCACCGTGAGCTCTGGACTCTGCAGGGGATCGGGGGTTGCTTCGGAGGAGCCACAGCCGACTCCGAGCGCCCCAAGCGCGAGAAGAACAAGAAAAGCACGCCCCATCGCGCTCAGTCTGCCACCAATGCTCATCCTCCGCATACACCCTCCATACACCCGAGGCGCTCCGATGTTTCGTTGGAGGGGCTGCCCTTGCCGACACTTCCTCGTAGATTGGCGTCATGGCGCCGCTTTTTGGGGTTCTGGTCGGCGGACCCTCGTCGCGGATGGGCACCCCCAAAGGACTGCTCCGCACGGGCGACGGTGAGCTTCTCCTGGAGCGCACGATTCGCATCGGACGCGACGCAAACCTGAGGGTGGCGTTGGTCGGTGATGCTTCATCGTACGAAGGCCACGCCCCGGAGATTCCTCGGATCCCCGACGGCGAGGGCGCAGGGCCGATCGGCGGACTGCACGGGGCGCTCCGTTCGCTCTCTGTAGAGGGTCAGCTCATCCTCGTCGGTTGCGACATGCCCTACCTGCGTCTCACCGACCTCGTGCGCCTCGCAAACGACCCACGACGCGGCGTCATCGCCCCCTGGCGAGACGATTGGGAGCCGCTCTTCACCCGCTACGACGCTGCGCTTCTCCCCGAGCTCGAGGACTACCTCGAAACGGGACGCCGATCGCTGCGCGGCTTTCTCGACCGGGTGAAACCGCATCGCTTTGAAGTCGACGGGGCCACCCTCAACGATTGGGACCGCCCCGAAGACATTCCCGACTAGAGCTGTCCTTGCGTCTAGGGGACCTTGGGCAAAAGGCTTGGGCAAAAGGCACGGGCACGGGCACGGGCACGATCCGGGCCGAAACGCGATCGGACGTGGAGATCGGCGCATCCTGTTGGCCAACCTCCGGTACGAGCTTGCCCATGCCCGTGCCCATGCCTTTTGCCCGAATCCAATTCCTCGTCTGCCACGCAACAGAGTCCGCCGAACCGCGATCGGACAACGTGTCCACGAATGGACACAGGCTCGTAGACTGGCTGCCACGGAGCGACTGACGCTATTTTTGAGATGTGCTCTAAAGCGAGTGCTACTCGAGGTCGAAGCCAAAGACGTCGCGAAAGCGCGCTTCGAGCTCCCTATCGGCAAGGGGCGTTTCGTCGAGCCGCACCCGCCGATCGATCGAGCCGGGATGCGTGTTGCCGTCGACGCGGATCAGGAAGTTCATATCGCGGTCGGGACGACCCAAAAACGTTTCGCCGGTGCCTTCGGTGTCGATCACCCACATGTCCTCGCCGTGTTTCTGCAGCGCGATGGAGGTCCCGCCTTGCGCGAGGCGATTGCCGACGAGGGTCGCATCCGGACCATCTTCGACGCGCACGCCGATGTGGTCCCGAAACTCGGAGTCGAGGATCCACACCGCGAGGCTGTCGCCGTCGCTCCCAATAACGCCGCCCGATCCGTCGCTTCCGGAAGAGAACCCGTCGCCCCCTGTCGGCGTGTGACCTTCGGAGTCGATGCCGCTGAACACCACGCGCTCGACGTATTTGGTGTCGATGCAGTTCTCGCGATTGTTCACGCAGCGGAGGCCGCCGATGTAGATGTCGTGGGGGCGGTTGTCGGTGCAGTTGTGCCCGGACTGAAAGCCGTCGCCGGAGTTGCCGCTGCTTTCGTTATTCACAAACCACACCGGCCCACGGCCGCACGAAACGTTGAGGCCATGCCGATCGTTGGTCGGATGCACGTAGCCGTTCACGCTGGACTCGGTGACCACCACATCGTCCGCGGCGGCCCGAATTCCGCCGCCCGTGATTTGAACATTTCGCACGGCGGCATGAGGCGCACGAACGCGAAGGCCGAGGTCTTCGAGAACGCAATCGCGAACGATCACGTACTCGCCCTCGACGTCGAGCCAGTTCTCGCGATCGTTGCGAATCGTGGCTCCCTCACACGAGAAGACGTAGGGCGCGTCGGCGGTTCCTTCGCCGCGAATGGAGCTTCCCACACTGCCACTCAACGTTTCGTCCGCGGCACCGTCAAAGGTCGACCAGCTCGGCAGCGCGGGAATTCCGCGATGCGTTCCCGAGGGCGGCCTTGAGGCGTCGGGCGCCCCGCCGTCGAAACCACCGTCGAAGCCACCGTCGAACCGACCATCCGCACCACCGTCAACGCTCGCATCAGTTCCGCTGTCGACCCCGCTGTCTGGCGACGGCGTCGCATCCACCGTCCCTGCGTCCATCCCGACGTCGAGCCTCGCGTCCGACGATCCGTCACAGCCCGCCACCAACAATCCGACCAAGAGCAGTTTTCCCATCGCCGACGGGATTGCGATCCTCATGCCAACGGGTAATCCACGCAAAATCAGTCGTCCTCGAAGGCAGTGTCGGGCGCGCCCAACAGTCGGATGCCGGGCGCACCCGACAACCGAGTAGAGTCCGCGCCATGACCGTTGAGATGCGCATCGAGGCTACGGGGGCGGCGCAAACTCCATCGGAAACGTGACGACGACCTCCTCCGCGTAGCGCGGAAAGGGCCAGCTGTAAGCTTGCCCAAGAACGCACTGCGTCACCTCACGGAGCGCCGGGTCCGAGCCGGCATCCTCAGCCCGACGGACAACTCCCGCGTCGATCTCAAATCGAATCTGCACGCGACCCGAGGCGCGATAGCAGCGCTGAAGCTCACGCCGATGACGCTGCACCAGTCGGCGAGCGACCTCGACCGGAAGTGGCCCCTGCACCGCTGGCGGCAAAAATCGAATGCGTGGACCCGCGGGCCTCCGCCGGGTAGCCGCTCCCAAACCAGCAAACGAATCCCCCGCGCGTCCACCACCGCCTTCGGCCGGGGGCGGCGCATTCAAACGCTCGCGCATCTCGTGGTTCAAGCGCCACTCTGGATCCAGGTACACCTCGGCTCGCCGCTGGAGATCCCAAAAGCGGTTCGCTTGACGATCGAGCCGATCGGAGTCGACATCCTGCGTTTCCCAAAACGCAAACTGCGATTCCAGACGCGCGCGAACACGTTCGTAGTCTCGGGCAGCGCCTTCGTCGGTGAACTCGCCGGCGATCGACGTCGGCTCCCGGCGAGACCATCGATCCAGAAGCGTTCGGAGTTCATCAAGCTCCGTATCCAGACCGTCGAGGGATCCCCCGTGAAGCGCCCGCAGGTTTGCCTGACGGTCCGCGACGCCAAAGGAACCGTCCTCGTGCTGATCCCTGGAACCATTGCGAGGCTGGTCTGGCGACGAGTGCGCCACGGGTGCTTCCTGCTCGCCCCCGGCGGAAGACTCGGGGTCGCTCGGCTCTGCAGCCGCGCAGGACAGGAGACAAACCAAGAAAAGTGAGCGGACCACGGCCGGCATACGCCCTCCTCGCCTGACAATTCCCACGGACGGCAGGGTTCTTCCTCGGGAATTCCTCAGCACTGGCCTAAACTCATCGCTATGCGTGTTTTCGCTCTATGCCTCGCGCTCGCCGGCTGCGACTGCGGAAGCAGCGGCGGTGGTGACGCGGCCCTAGACGGGAGCCGCGCCGACGCACGTGGCGAAGACACCGGTGGCCGCGACGGCTTTGTCGAACCGCCCTGTCGAACCGCCCTCCCGGTCGACATGCTCTGGATCATCGACAACTCCAACTCCATGGAGGAGGAGCAGGTCAGCCTCGCCGAAAACTTCCCCGTACTCATCGAAGCGCTCACCAATCCACCGGACGACGACGGCGACGGTGAACCCGACTTTCCACCCATCACCGATCTGCGCGTCGGCATCGTCACCACGGACCTCGGTGTCGGGGATAACGAAGGCGTGATCGGCTGCCCTCCCGGTAACGGCGACGATGGGATCATGGTGTCGACCTCGCGCGCGGGCGGCGACTGCGTCGGCGTCACCACCGGCGGCCCGCCCTGGCTTCAGTTCGACGGCACCAACACCGACGCGTTCAACGGCGACTTCGCGTGCCTCTCGCAGCTCGGTACCAACGGTTGCGGGCTCGAACAACAGCTCGAAGCCTCGCTGCAGGCGATCACCACCAACGCCGAAGTCGGCGGCCCGCACGAAGGGTTTCTCCGCCCCGATTCTCTCGTTGCGATCGTCTACGTCACGGACGAGGACGATTGCTCCGCCGTGGACGATTCGATCTTTGACCCCTCCCCGGCCGCCCGCGAGGAACTCGGCCACCTGCGCGTTCGGTGCGCTCAACACCCGCGCTTCCTTCACCCGCTCGATCGCTACACCACCGCGCTTCGCAACCTCCAGCTCGATCGCCGAGGCGATGTGATCGTTGCCGCGATCACCGGCGCGCCCCGCGAACTCACCCGCGACCCCCTCAACATCGACTTCGACGCGCTCCTCGACGATCCACGGATGCAGTTCACCCTGGATCCGGAAGACGACACGCGCCTCGTACCCGCGTGCGACTTTGGCGGGGTCGGCAGCGCGCCCCCCGGCCGCCGCATCATCCAGGTGGTGCAGTCCTTCGCGGAAAGCGGCGACGGACTCCTCGCGAGCATCTGCCAACCCGACCTCAGCCCGGTCATGGAAGGCATCGCCGCCCTCGTCGCCGAACGAATCTGCGTCGGCCCGGACTGAGAGCGCTGAAGTTTACACTTCGGGACGCTCTGGTTTGACGACACCCTGCCTCATCTGTCGTCAAACACCTCCGTCCCCAAGTGCAAAGTTCGCGATGCATTGTCTTTCCAGTAACCGTCCTTAGGTTTTGGCCCGTGCCGCTTCCTAACATCGAAGGCTACGCGACCTACAAGGGCTGGTTGGTCCAACGAAAGGGTCTCGCGGACCTGAGACTCATCATCGCCTTTCTTCTCACCGGATGTGGCGCGACTGCCGCAGCTCCACTGCACCCGCAGCAAGCGCGCTGTGATGCGAGCGCGACCGAGATCGAAGCCGGCGTATCGTTCCGCGAGATCCGCCGCGGGGACCAGCGAATTTGGCTCTACGAGCCGTGCGGAGTCGAGCAACCCGGCCTGGTGATCGTGCCGCCCGCGGGAAGCAACCTCATTTCAGGAATGAACCTCTCGGATGGCGATCGCCCGGAGCATCTTCCCTATGTACGGGAGGGATACGTCGTCGTCTCCTTCGACATTGCCGGAGCGGTAACCGGAGAGAGCGACGAAGCCTACGCCGTCGCGGCAGAGCGTTTTCTTCTCGACCTTGGCGGTCTCCGAAGCGCGCAACAAGCCCTCAACGTAGCGCTCGAAGAGGTTCCTCGTATCGACCGAGAACGCATCTACGCCGCGGGGCACAGCTCTGCCGGAACCTTGACGCTCGTTTTTGCCGCCGCGGAGGACCGCGTCGTGGCTGCGGCTGCCTATGCCCCTCCCACCGACGTCTCGGCAGCCTATCCCGACCCCGAAATCCCGGAGGACTACCGCGCGTTCCTTCGCGCGATCTCCCCGATCGAGTACGCCGAGGAGCTCTCCCGAAAACCCATCTTCCTCTTTCATGCGCTCGAGGATGGCGTCGTGCGCGCGGAAGAAACCGAGCGGCTCTTCAACGCGATGTCCCCCCGCCATCCTCGAAGCGAACGCGTCACGACCTCGGGAAGCCACTACCAACCGATGATCGACGAGGGGATTCCGCGGGCGATTCGATGGTTCGAAACGCTTACGCCGTAGACTCCCCGCGGAAGGAAAGCAGCACCGCGCTAAGCGTGACGCCGCAGCCCACGAGCGTGAGCTCTGCCGGGACCTCGCGGAGCCACACCCACGCGAGAAGCGTCGAACCCACCGGCTCGGCAACGGTGGCGAGACCGATGGTCGTGGGCCGTAGGTGCCGAAGCGACCAGGTGAGCGCACTGTGTCCGATGAGCTGCGGAATCAGCGCGGCGAGAACGACGAAGACGCCGCTTCGCAGGCTTGGAATCTCGATCGGCACGCCGAGCGCAAAGGCCGTCGCGAGGAGGGTCGCTCCGCCGACCGCACAGGCAATGCCGGTGAACGCCCACACGTCGATCGCACCGTGCCGCCGTACCACGAGGAGGTAGCCCGCCATGGCCGCTGCACCGGCAAACGCGAGCGCATCGCCGAGCAGCGCGCCTTCGCCGAGATCGCGATAGCCGATCAGCACAACACCGACGAGGGCGATCGCAATGGCCGCGAGCTGCATCCGCGAGGGACGATCGCGTCCCGAAAGAAACGCAACGCTCGCGAGAAGGAGCGGCGTCGCCGTTACGAGTGTCACCGAAGCGGCCACCGTCGTGAGCGTCAGGGAGGTCACCCACGTACCGAAATGAAGCGCGTAAAGGAGGCCGCCGAGAACCGCATCGCGACGCACCTTGGCTGGAAGGCGCGCAAACCCGCGCACGACGAAGGGCGACAGAGCGACCGCCGCGATCGACAATCGAAGGCCCGCCGCGATGAGCGGGTGCATCGGCTCGGTTTCGCGAAAGAAGATCGCCGCGAAGGAGATCGCGATAACGCCTACGACAACCGCGAGCGAAGGAGGCACCCGCCGCGGAACGTAGCACTTGCCCGCGAGAAGGTTGTCACTTGGGGACGGAGGTGTTTGACGACAAACGATCTCGAGGTCGTCGTGTCGTCAAAAAGGAGCGTCCCCAGGTGTAAACTTACCCGTGTCGCAGCCGCGTGTCGTCAAACAGGAGCGTCCCCAAGTGACAACTTAGGGGCCCCAGGGATCCACGACTTCGCCCGCGTAGGACATCCCCCGCGGCGTTGAAAACCGATGATTCACGCGTGTGATCTCCCCCGCGCGCACCGTCACGTTCCGCTCGTGAACCTTGCCGTCTTCGGTGGTCAGAACCAGGCGATGCCGTCCACTCCGAAGGGTCCGCTGGATGGGGGTCGAGCCGATCTCGCGACCGTCGAGCTGAACCTCCGCGTAGGGAACCGAGGAAATGTGAAGCAGACCCCGGTTGGTCTCGGGAGCCGGCGCTCGCGCCCACGGGTCGAGCACCTCCACGCCCGAGCGCGCCTGCATTCGTGACCGGTGCGTAAACCGGTGAATGATTCGATGGGTATTTCCCGCCTCGACGACCACCGTGGTCCGATGCTGCCGCCCGTCGGACGTCGTCAGTACGATCTCCCTCGATCCGGCAGGCACACGAAGGTTCACCTGCGGGGTGAAACCAAACTCACGGCCATCCACCGTCACGCGCGACCAGGGCATCGAGTTGATGACGAGGCGACCCTCCGGCTGTTCGCGCGACCAGGGATCAAAGAACGAGTCTTCGTCCATGGCCGCTGGCTCGGCGCGCGCAGTTTCGCGATCGTCTCCCCAGGGGTCGAGCACCTCGGTGGCCGGGGTCGATTCGCGCTCTGAGCGCATCGTGGGTGCGGCGGGGATTTGCACCTCGGGCTTGTCGGGAAGGGGAGGCGGCAAAGGAGCCGCCGGAAGCTCGTCGATCAGGGTGGGCGGCTCCTGCGCAGCCTCATCCAAGGCATCGTCCACGAGGCTGGCGGTGTCGGGTGACAGAACGTTCACGTCCTCTTCGCTGCCGGGCCGAAACGCCCACACGAGAACACCGCCGAGTACGACCGCAACGGCTCCGTAGATCGGCGCGCGCAACCCGATCGGCATCGGACGCGCCGTCTGCACCAGCTGCATGCGAACGTGGGAACGCACATCCGCGCGAAGCGGAGGCGGCTCCCCCGCAGCCTTTCGCAAAGCCTCGAACCCGTCGGGTCCCTCACCGTCGCGCCATCGCACGGGGTCGTCACTCATCTTGTGCCTCCAGGGCCTCACGAAGCTCTCGGCGAGCGGCGTGCAAACGGGAATGCACGGTGCCGAGAGGAAGCTCGAGACGTTCGGCGATCTCGCGGCCGCTCAGTCCTTCCACCTCGAACATCACAAAGACCGCGCGCTTCTCAGGGTCGAGATCGTTGAGGAGACGCTGCCCGCGCTGCCGGTCTCGCTGTGCGCGAAGCGCTTCCTCCGGATCGCCCTGCGATCGAGAGACGTCGACGAGTGCAGGTTGCTCACGCCGTCGAAACGCCTTTCGCCGATAGTTGCGAACCTGCCCGAGGGCCACCGCCCACAGCCAGCCCCGAATCGAAGCCCCTGCCTTGAGCTCCTTCCGGCGCCGATGCGCGACGAGGAAAACCTCCTGCAACAGATCCGGAAGGTCCGCGTTCCACACACCCATGCGGTGCAGGCTTCGCCAGACGAAGTCCGCGTAGGCGTCGTAGAGCTCGGCCACATCAAGCTCGCTCAAGAGCGCCCCCTCCGCAGCGATCGAACGATCCATACCCTAGATGGTCGCCAGAACGTCGAATCTTCATCGGGAGGCGAAAAAAGATCGAAAAACTCAAAATCGACGTCGACGACTTCCGTGGCGCCGAAGAACACGAGCCCCGCGGCGGCGCACCTCGGGCTCTCGCCGAGCGTCTTCCAACCGTTGCCGGGCATGCCGCGCCGCCGCCCGCGCATCCACGATCGGGACGGGATAGTGCTGTCCCACCACCGCGCCGAGGGAACGCTGCATCTCTTTCGGCAGGGTGGACGGCGTCGCGAGGTAGGCGCGAGGGACGGCCTCGAGCTCCGGTACCCAGCGCCGAATGAACGTTCCTTCTGGATCCTGATCTCGCGCCTGTTTCGTCGGGTCGTAGATCCGAAGAGCGTTGATCCCGGTGGCGCCGGCCTGCATCTGTACCTGCGGAAAGTGAATCCCGGGCTCGTAGTCCACAAAGCACTGCGCGAGGTGAATCGCTGGGTGGCGCCAATGCAGCCAAAGAAGGTGCGTCGCGAAGCTCACGAGCATCGCCCGCATCCGGAAGTTGATCCAACCCGTAGCCGCGAGACACCGCATCGCCGCGTCCACCATCGGGTAGCCGGTTTGTCCTTCTTGCCACGCGTCGAGGTGCTTTTTGGCGTCGCGATCCCAGAGCGTATCGAGCGCCTGGTTCATGCTCTCGTGCTCGATGCGCGGGGAGGACTCAAGCTTCTGCATGAAGTGACAGCGCCACTGAAGGCGCGAACGAAAGGCGTCGAGGGACGCGCGCCACGCAGCATCGCGAACGCGCCGGCGGCGGCGATCCGTGAGGTGGGTAACGCGCCGAAGCGAAAGGGCCCCAAACGCAAGGTACGGACTCAGACGACTGCACCCGTCCCAGGCGTCGTTCGGGCTGGAAAGATGCGTTTCGTAGCCGAGCGCACGACGGGAAAGAAAGGAGTCGAGAAGGGTGATGCCGCGCGCCTCACCGCCGCGCTGACGCTCCGGTCGTGTCGACGCCGAAAGCCCGAGATCCCACGAAGACGGTGAGCTGCCCGGATCTACCGGCGCTGCGAGAACTCGCTCCGGCGCACGCACCAGCGGACGCTGCATGCGGTGGTTCCACCGCGTCGACCAGCCGTCGCGATCCCGAAGGCGACGCACAACTCCGTTCTGCAGACGCTCCGTCCACGGAACGTTGTGGGTGCGGCACCACTCAGCGACGCGAAGATCGCGCGCGTAGGTCAACCCGTTACCGGTCTCCATGTGACTGTAGAGATGGGTGATCCGAACGGCCCGGTGGAGCGCGTCGAGCACGTCGGGCATCTCGCCGACCCGTTGCGTGAGGAACGCACCTCTCTCGCGCAACGCGACGTCGAGTTCCGCGAGACATTCCTGAATGAACGCGAACTGCGCCGCGTCGTGCTCGGTAGCGGCCCAGTAGCTCGGCTCGTGAACGTAGAGGACGACAACGGGTGCGCCGCCTTCCCCGGCGCGAAGAGCGGCTTCGGCGAGAGGCGCATGGTCGTGGACACGAAGATCACGCTTCAGCCAGACGACCTGCATTCGTAGGTCATGAGGTCAGCCGCGACGAGGTCAAGCGTCACGGAATCGTCTTCACGACGCCGGCTTTGAGGAGGTGCTTGAGCCCTTCCCGTTTGCTCAGTCCGCTCAGTCGATCCGCGCGCTCTTCGATGTACGCGATCACCCAGTCGGGATCGACGCGGCTCGCGTTTCGAAGCGCCCAGCCGATCGCCTTTCGCAGGAAGAACTCCTTCGAGTCGAGGCTCGGTTCCATGCACGCCTGCAGAAGCGGAAAGTCGGTCTCTTTCTTGTACATGAGCTGGAAGATGATGCTCGTACGCGCCTTCCACATGTCGTCGCCCTTCGACCACCGCCGCATCGTCTTCTTCATCGGCCGCGGTGCGCTTTTCACGATCGGCCCCACGGCGTGCACCGCGAGCTCGTCGACATGATCCCACCATGCGCCCGTGACGATCAGCTCCTCGATCAGCGGGAGCGCATCCGGAACGAGGTACGCCCGGTACGCGCGAAGGCGAAGGAGGTCGATCGCCGCGTAGCGCTCCTCGCGAAACTTCGCCTTTCGCCAAAGCGCGAGCACGGTGTCCCGAAGATCCTCGTAGCGGTCGATCGACGCCTCCGCGAAGATCGGTTTGAGGGCCGCAACGCGCGCCGGTTTCTTCACGCCGCGGTAGGGCATCTCCGATTTCATGTAGGCCTGCATCGGCCTCGCATCTTTTGCGACCCCCGCGTCTTCGAGCGCACTGCGAATCGATGAGACGAGCTTTCGTTTCACGGCCATGGC
>JBCDAA010000265.1:0-12678 GCA_039186435.1 Myxococcota bacterium
CCTTCGATCGCCTCATCGACACTCGCGGTCCCATACGCGTCGGCCACGCCGCGTCGTACGACCGCGAGCAAGAGGTCGTCGACGGCGCTCGCGAGCTCGGACTCCGCGCTCGAGCCGGTGGGCGCTGGGTTCGGTGCGGGCTGGTTCGCCGCGTCGCTGACGTAGGTGCCCGCAAGAAGCGAGAGCGCCGCGCGAACGTGGGCGCCGCTGGCGTTGCCGTCGGTTGCGGAAACCAGCAGCGACGCGTCTTCTTGAAGGGTCACGGTCACCAGTTCGGTGCGCCCCTCCGCTTCGACCTCAAAGGTGACCCGGCGCACTTCGCCTGGGGACGCTCCGTCCAGAGATTCCAAACGCTCCCGCGCGGCGGCGACAATGCTCACGCGGTCCTCTGAAGCGACTTGCTGCGGCGCTGGAGCTCAAAACGAACCGCTGATGGCGCGCGGCGAAGATCGAGGTCGAGAACTTCGCCGAGAAGGCCTCGCGCCACATCGCGGCGACCGTCGCGTTCCACCTGCTCGGCGCGTCGGAGAAAACACTGCGCCAGCGCACGCACAAAGATCGGGTTGCGTTCCACCAGCCTGCGGTCGGTTTCCACGGCGCGCCGAAACGCGGCCAGTGCCTTCGCGTGACGGTGACGACGCGCGTAGTTCATCGCGATGGCCACCCACGGACGCCCCCAGTCCGGACGGAGCTGCGCGGCGCGTTCCAGCCGTGCAATGCCCCGCCGTGCTGCGCCGAAGGCGAGCCAGAGCTGACCGATGAGAAAAAAGCGGAAGCCTTTGACCTTGGCCCCGAAGGAGGTGACCGGCCGGCGCTCGTCCATCGCCTGCTGAAGCGCGATGGCCATGGTGTCGTCCGCCTGCGTGTCGATCTCTTCCCCGCGGAGCTCCATGCGGGCGAGAATCGCCGTGCGCGCCTCTTCGATGGCCGCAACCACCGCGGAGACCCGCGTGTGCATTTCGAGCTCGCGCAAGGGGGTCAACGCACGCGCGTCCCCAAAGCGCGCCAGCGCCGAAATCGCCGCGCTTGCGAGACGCTTTTCCTCGAGAAGCGGCGTGACGCGCTCGGTGTCCTCCGCGACGCCGAGAGTCTCCAGCGCTTCGAGGGTTGCCAGCCGGACGTCGACATCCTCGCGGTCGAGGAGCTCCCGTACGTACTCCACACCTCGCCGGTCCCCGTGGCCGCCGAGCGCACCCGCGAGGACCGCCTTCGTGGCGTCCACCACCGACCGATCGTAAGCGCGCGCCAGGGCCGGTCGCACTCGGGCATCTTCGATGCGCCGAAGGACACGCGCTGCCTCGGTCACGATCGCGGGACTCCCGCTGTCGAGGAGTGATACGAGCGAGGGGACGAGACGCGGGTCGCCTGCGTAGCGAAGGGACTCGAGCAGCGCTCGCCGGTGGTCCCGGGAGCTCACTCCATCGGAACCTTCGAGAACCGCGTTGATGTGGCGAACGATCACCGACGGGAGTTCCCGGACGCGCAAGAGCAGCCCCGCGCGCGCGTCTCCCGGCAGGTCGCCAATGGGCTCGAGCTCTTGCTCGCCATCCCAGAAGGTTGCGACGCGGTCTTCGAGGTCGGTCACACTCTTGCGCCAGCGCTCGCGCTCGCCGCGCGCTTTACGACCCGTCGGTCCGCCCATCTTCTCGCGAAGCTGCATCAGCTCCTCGTCGATCTCCACGTCGCGAATCGACTCGAGCGTTTGCGTAACGAGGCGGGCCTGCTCCCGCGAGAACGAATCAAAGCGTTCGACAAGACTTCGAAGCGCTGCCCGGCGCTGGCGAAGCGACCCTACCCGAAGCACCGAGAGCAAGGTCGTGAGGTCGAGTTCGTCGACGACGATCGTTGCCCGTCCGCCGGCTTCGATGCGCCCGAGCAGGGACGCATCCGCAGGGAGGGCGACCTCGTCGCTCGGGGTGGCTTCACCCTCCTCTTCCGCATCGCCCTCCTCTTCCGCATCCTCCTCGGCGTCCGACGGGTCCTCAAGCACCGGCCCCGGTCCTCGACCGGCGTCCGCGAGATGACACGCAGCGATGATCTGGACGAGCGAACGCGCCACCACTCGGTCTTCCGAATCGTCGGCAAGACCAAGCTCGGTGCGAACGCGATCGGCGTCCTCGTTGCCGATACCTTCGTCCAGGGCCGTCAGCAGGCGTTCGACTTTGGGCTCGAAGCGTGTGCTCATCGCGACCAGCTCACGAGACCCATGCCGCTCGCGATCCAGATCTGTCTGTCACTGGCCAGAAGCGCGTGAATCCGCTGGTCCGCGCCGGCTTCGCGAAGCCGGACCGGAAGCTCTCCAAAGAGCGTCACGAGGTCGACCATGACCGCGGCGGGATTTGCCCGAAGCACCACGCCGCGATCCCGGCCCGCAATATGCAGCGCGCCAAATAGGCCCGCGGTCGTGAGGAGCGGAAGGTGAACGCCGCCGAGGCTTCCTTCGCGTCGCCAGGTCTCCTCGAAGAGCCAAGGACCCTGCACGTCTCCCTCGAAGGCAACCGCCACGCGATCCCCGTGAACCGCCAGGCGGGGAGCGCCATCCCCGCGGGGAAGCGTCGGTGCGATCGCTTCAAACGCGAGCCCATCGTCCCGGCAGCGAAGAACCTCAAGATGCGCACCGGCGGCGCAAAGCGCGACGAGGCGGCCGTCGTCGAGCACCGCATCCACCACCGGGCTCGGCAGCACCGGACCCGCCCAGCGGTTCCCGAGGTCGCGGCTTCGATGGAGTGCGCCCCCTGCCCACATCCAAAGTCGACCCGCACGGTCAAAGGCCACCCGGCACCCTACCGAGGGTTCGCCGCCGCTTCGCCAGCCGTTGATCGGGGCAAAGGTCTCTCCGCGATCGAGGGAGCGAAACACCCCGCCGAGGCGTGTGCCCACGACGAGCGTGCGCCCTTCGCTGCCGGGCAGCACCGCGATCGAAAGGAGGTCTTCCGGCTCGAGGCCCTTCGCGGCGGGCGAGTGGATCACCCCGTTGGGTCCGATGCACTGGAGGTCGTCACCGGCCACCCACACGGCCGCGTCGTCGAAGGCGAGGTCGTACACCGCACCTCGCGAGACGACGCTGGCAGTCACATCGGCCGGGGGCGGAAGCTCCGAACCCATCAGGCGGATCTCGTCTTCGAAGGAAAGATCGGGCAGGACGATCGCGCCGTCGTCCTCCAACTCGAGGTCGTCGGCGGTTTCTTCCTCGTCGTCGTCGCCCGTTCGAAGGGGCGGAAGACCCACGACCTCGTCGTCCCCTTCGAACGCGAGCAACGAGTCTCCTTCGGTCCCTACCTCGCCGTCGTCGTCGGTCCACGCATCGAGCTCGTCCACGAGCGGGTCGTCCCCCTCCCAAAGCTCGGGGTCCGCCTCGGTATCCTGCGTCCAGCCGTATTCGCTCGCGTCGACCTGGAGGTCGGGGTCGAACTCGAGGTCGCTCGTCTCGTCGTCGAGGAGGCCTTCCTCTTCCTTGAGGTCGAGAAAGTCGACCGGATCGAAATCGTCGAGCCCCTCCGTGTCGTCGAGGTCGATCGACTCCTCATCCCCAACGTCGAGCTCGATTCCGACCTCGCCCACGCCGACTTCTTCGTCCGAGCCAAGGGGCGGCAGCGGCGGGAGCTCCAGCGCGTCCAGGTCGCCTGCATCGTCCAAATCACGGTCGGGAGGGTGCGTCACAGCGTGCGTTTCGATCGTAGCGCAATCGCGCGATGGGTTCAGGATCCCTGCAACCGCGCCATGACTTTTTGAAGGTCTTCCCAGACGGGGCGTTTCATGTGCGGGCTTCGAAGAAGGAAGGCCGGGTGGTAGGTCGCCATCGCGGGGATGCCGCGCCACTCTCCCCAGCGTCCTCGCCAGCCGCGACCGCCGGGCTCCACGAGGCCGAGGTTCTCGGTGGCGCAGCGCCCGAGCGCGACGATCACCTCAGGTTTCACGATGTCGAGCTGCCCCTCCAAAAAGCTCGCGCAGGCGCCGGCTTCGTCGGGCTTGGGCGTTCGGTTATTCGGAGGACGGCATTTCACCACGTTGCAGATGTAGACGTCGCCGGGGTCGTAGCCCATCGCCTTGATCATCTTGTCGAGGAGCTGTCCGGCCTTGCCGACGAAGGGCAGGCCCTGCTGATCCTCGTTGTAGCCGGGGCCTTCCCCCACGAACGCAAGGCGTGCGCTGGCGCCTCCTCGGGCGAAAACACTCTTTGTTCGCCCCTCGTGGAGCCGGCAGCGAGTGCAGGCCGCCGCTTTCCCCGCAAGGTCGTCCAGGGTGGTCCGGTCCCCCGCTGCAGCAACCGGGAGGGTCCTGGGGGCTTTTTCGGGCTCAGGAGTGGCCGCTTCGAGGGCGGGAAGCGCCTCGACAGGGGGAAACCCGATCCCGCCGATCTCCTGCTCCCAGTCCAAAAGGGCCCTGGCGCCAGCGATCACTTGAGCCAGCTCGTCCGCGTCCGCCACCGTTGCTGGCTACCGCCTTCCCCTCCTCCCGGCAAGCCTGGGAAAAGAGTCGAAAAGGGTTGTCGAGAATCGTTTGACTTTCGCGGTGCGCCCTCGATAGCCTGCGGCCTAGTTTTCGCGATGGATCACAGAGGTTTGGCCACGTGACGCGAGCAAGGGTGATCGCCGCCGGCGAGACGAACGTCGGTATGAAGCGAACCCATAACGAGGACAATTTTACTGTCCTGGATGAGGACTCGTTGTACGTCGTCGCCGACGGCATGGGCGGCCACGCTTCGGGCGAGGTCGCAAGCCAGATGGCGATCGACACGCTGCGAGAGTTCTTCCGGGCGACGAGCGCTGACCCAGAGGCCACCTGGCCTTACAAGATGGACAAGGCGCGCGGTTACGAAGAGAACCGGCTGATCACGAGCATCAAGCTGGCGAACCTTCGCATCTACGAAGCAGCGCAGCGCGATCCAAAGCTCCGCGGAATGGGCACGACAATCGTCAGCATCATCGTTGTTGATGACGGCGTCCTGATCGCCCATGTGGGCGACTCCCGGTGCTACCGCCTTCGCGAAGGAAAGCTCCAGCAGCTGACCGAGGACCACTCGCTTCTCAACGACTACATCAAGATGAAGCGTCTCACCGAGGAAGAGATCGCGAACTTCCCGCACAAGAATGTGATCGTTCGCGCCCTCGGGATGAAGGAGTCGGTGAAGGTCGACACCCAGCTCGACAAGCCCCAGCCCGGCGATATCTACGTGCTTTGCAGCGACGGTCTCTGTGGCCCCGCCAGCGACGAAGAGATCCACCAGATCGTTCTCGCCGAGCACAAGGACCTCAAGGGCGCGGCCTCGAAGCTGATCGAGCGCGCCAACGCCAACGGCGGGCCCGACAACATCACCGTGGTTCTCGCCAAGGTGATGGGCACCGGCTGATCCGCCCGCATCAAACGGGGACGACTTCCTTCGGGGTGACGATCGCTTGGTGAACGTCGCGATGGACGTTCGCCCCGGGCCAGACAACCGACCGCGACACTCGCACGGGTCCGACGCGCGCGCCTTCGCCAACCACGGACTCGACGATCGTGGCGGCGGGATCGACATTCGCGCTTGGGTGGATCAATGAGCCCCCCTCGGTGAGCGCGATGTGTGCGTCGAGGTAGCGGGCGTGCGTCCCCAAGTCCTGCCAGGCTGCAGGGTCGACGAAGCCCGCGACCGTGGTGCCTTCGTCGACCCAGCGTCGGTAGGCGTGTTGCACGATGCATCCATCCGGCGGCACGTCTTCGAACGCTCGCGCGGAAAGCACGTGCACGCCCGTGAACATGTAGGTCTCGAGCGGTTCTTCCACCTGCGGTTT
Organism: Myxococcota bacterium; assembly: GCA_039186435.1. Taxonomy (GTDB): domain Bacteria; phylum Myxococcota_A; class Polyangia; order Polyangiales; family Houyiibacteriaceae; genus JALVDI01. The sequence continues at coordinate 5,772 of JBCDAA010000265.1, forward strand.
GCCGAGCAAGCGCCGGACGTGCCCTTCCCCGTCGACTTCCACCGCGCCAAACTGAGCCGCGTTCGGATCGGGACGGAGGACCATCGTTGCGACCGCATTCAGCCGGCGGTGAAGCCCGAGCGCGCCCTTGAGGTCGGGCTGAAAGACGATGTCCGAGTTCATGATGAACACCGGGCCTCCGTCCGCGAGCAAGAACTCACGGACGTTGTGAATCCCCCCGCCGGTGCCGAGCAACTGAGGCTCGTGGACGTACTCGATTTCGACCCCTGGAGGCAGATGTGGCGCCAAGAGCCCCGGCAGCGCCTCCCCCAAGTGATGGGTGTTCATCACGATCTTCCGGACGCCGGCCTCGGCCAGCGCGTCCAGCGCAATGCAGGCCAGCGGCCTCAGCCCGTAGGGAACGCCCGGTTTGGGCCGCTCCAGCGTGAGCGGTCTCAATCGTGTTCCAAGCCCGGCCGCCAGCACCATCGCGCGCATGTCGCGGAGTGTGCCACGACCCGTGCAACCGGTCCGGAAACTCGGTTGCCGGAATCACCCCATCCAGGTACGACGTCCCTCGCATGAAGCTCTGCATGGTAGGAACAGGCTACGTCGGTTTGGTCAGCGGAGCGTGCTTCGCTGAGACCGGCCAGAACGTCATCTGCGCGGATCTCGACGAGGGCAAGATCGCAACCCTCAACGGCGGCGGGATCCCGATCTTCGAGCGAGGTCTCGAGTCGCTCGTTCAGCGAAACGTGGCGGAGGGGCGCCTGAGCTTTACGACCGATGTCGTGGCGGCCATCAAGGCTTCGCACGTGGTCTTCGTTGCGGTGGGTACGCCGCCCCGTGGCGACGGGGGCGCGGACCTCAGCGCTGTTGACGCGGTCGCTCAAAGCGTTGCTGCGCACGCCGAGCGAGAGATGGTGCTCGTTCTCAAGAGCACGGTTCCGGTGGGAACGAACGCGCGGGTCCGGCGTCTCGTGGAAGGCGCAAAGCACCCGATTCACGTGGTGTCGAACCCCGAGTTTCTGAAGGAAGGCGCCGCCGTCGGGGACTTCCTACGGCCCGACCGGGTAGTCATTGGCTGTGACGCCTCCGACGACTTCGCGCGCGACATGATGAGCCGGCTCTACCACCCTGTGTGCCTCGACAAGGACCGCATCGTGTGGATGGACCCGGCCAGCGCGGAGCTCACCAAATACGTGAGCAACACGATGCTCGCGATGCGCATCTCCTTCATGAACGAGATTGCGACCCTCTGCGAACGCGTCGGCGCCGACGTTCACTCGGTGCGCCACGGCGTCGGCACGGACGCTCGCATCGGGCCGAAGTTCCTCTACGCCGGACCGGGCTACGGAGGCAGCTGCTTTCCCAAGGACGTCAAAGCGCTCGTGCACACCGGCCGTGAACACGGCATCGAGCTCGAGCTCGCGGCGACCACCGACCGCGTCAACGATCGCCAAAAAGGCCTCGTGTTCCGGAAGCTCAAGCGGGCCTTCGAGGACCAGCTGCGCGACAAGCGAATCGCAATTTGGGGCATGAGCTTCAAGCCGCTCACGGACGATATTCGCGAGAGCGCGTCCCTCACGTTGATCGATGCGCTCCTCGCCGAGGGCGCCATCGTGAGCGCTCACGATCCCGAGGCCGCCGAAGCCGTCAAAGCCCGCTACGGAGACCGCGTGCAGGTCGCCGAGGATGCCTACGCCGCCGCCAAGGGCGCCGACGCGCTCTGCCTGCTCACCGAGTGGCGCCAGTACCAAAACCCGGACTTCGAAACGCTCAAGTCGGTCATGCGAACACCGCGCCTCTTCGACGCGCGAAACATCTGGGCCAGCTACGGACTCCGTTCGCAGGGCTTCACCTACGAGGGCATCGGAGTGCGGGGCAGCTGATGCGGACCATCGTCACCGGGGGCGCGGGCTTTCTCGGCTCTCATCTTTGCGATCGACTGATCGAAGGCGGCCACGAGGTGCTCTGCGTCGACGATTTCTCGACCGGGTCACGCCGAAATATCCAGCACCTGCTGGACAGTCCGCGCTTTAGTCTCTTCGAGCACGACGTCACCCAGCCCTATTTTGCGAAGGCAGACCGCATCTACAACCTCGCCTGCCCCGCGAGCCCGGTGCACTACCAGGTCGATCCGATCAAAACCGTGGTCACGAACGTTCAGGGAGCGATCAACGGCCTCCGCCTTGCCGAGCGAACCGGCGCGCGCTTTCTCCAGGCCTCGACGAGCGAGGTCTACGGCGACCCGGACGTGCATCCGCAGGTGGAGAGCTACCACGGGAACGTCAATCCGATCGGCCCGCGCGCTTGTTACGACGAGGGAAAGCGCTGCGCCGAGACGCTCTGCTTCGACTTCCATCGCCAGGCCGGTGTGGACGTGCGGGTCGCGCGTATCTTTAATACCTACGGTCCGCGCATGGCGGTCGACGACGGCCGGGTGGTCAGCAACTTCATCGTGCAGGCGCTCCGCGGTGAGGACATCACCATCTACGGGGAAGGCGCGCAGACGCGAAGCTTCTGCTACGTCGACGATCTCATCCGCGGGTTGATGCTTCTCATGGAGCACCCCACGGCAACCGGTCCGATCAACATCGGCAACCCCAGTGAGTTCACCATCAAGGAGCTCGCCGATCACGTCGTGGAGCTAACCGGCGCCCAAAGTTCGCTGGTCCACCGCCCCCTCCCCGCGGACGATCCCCAGCGGCGCCGGCCCTCCATTGAGGCAGCCGGGGACGTTCTCTCGTTCCGCCCCGAGGTCGAACTTGAGCAAGGACTCGGCAAGACCGTCGCGTACTTTCGCGAGGTCTTGGAGTCCGCGTGACCGTCTGGGTCACGGGCGCTGCGGGCTTCGTCGGAGCCCACACGGCCGCGGCCCTTCTCGCCGCAGGCCTCCGGGTTCACGGCATCGACAACCTGAGCGACTTTTACGACCCCGCGCTGAAAGAGGACCGCGTCCGTACGATCCTCGAGCCGCACGAGGGCTTTCGTTTTCACCAGCTCGATTGCACCGACGCCGCGGCGATGAACGCGCTGGCCGAATCGCATCCGCCAACGCACGTAGTGCATCTCGCGGCCCAAGCGGGCGTGCGCCATTCGCTTACCCACCCGCGCGCGTACATCGACAGCAACATCGTCGGCTTTCTCAACGTGCTCGAGATTTGCCGCCACGCGCAGGTGGCGCATCTCGTCTACGCCTCCTCGAGCTCCGTCTACGGCACCGACGCGGCGCAGCCCTTTCGCACGAGCGACCGCGCCGATCGACCGATCAACCTCTACGCCGCGACCAAGCGCTCGAACGAGCTCATGGCGCACGCCTACACCCACCTCTACGCCTTTCCGGCGACCGGCCTCCGCTTCTTCACAGTCTACGGCCCCTGGGGCCGCCCGGACATGGCCATCGCCAAGTTCACCAAGGCGATCGCGGCCGGGGCGCCCATCGACGTCTACAACGGCGGCGACATGCGCCGCGACTTCACCTACGTCGACGACATCGTCGGGGGCGTCCTCAGCGTCTTCGACCGGCCGCCCGCGCAACATGCGATGTACAACCTCGGGTGCGGCGTCCCAGTTCCACTTCTCGAGCTCATCGCGACCCGCGAGCGTCACATCGGGAGGAAGGCGCAGCTCAACTTCCTTCCGATGCAGCCCGGCGATGTGCATGAAACCTACGCATGCGTCGATGAGCTTCGCGAAGCGACGGGCTACGTCGCGACGACCTCCCTCGACGAAGGCATTCGCCGCTACGTCGAGTGGTTCAAGTCGTACTACTGAGAATCTCGACGATGCGCGTCGCGGCCTTGCCGTCCCACAGTTCCGGGTCGGCGATGTCGCTCGCCTTGACGCCCAGCGCCCACGCGCAGCCTTCGCGAATCGCGGCGGGGTCAGACCCGACCAGGCGGTTCGCCCCCACCTCACAGGTTACCGGGCGCTCGGTGTTTTCGCGCAAGGTGACGCAAGGAACCTTCAGCACCGCGGACTCTTCCTGAACCCCGCCGGAGTCCGTGAGGATCAGCCGCGCGCTCGAGGTCAGCTTTAGAAAATCGAGGTAGCCAAGACCGGCGGTGAGCACAAAACGGGGGCTCGCTTCGAGCTCCCCCAAGAGGCCAAAACTCGTCAGGCGCTGCTTCGTTCGCGGGTGCACCGGCCACACGAGAGGCACCTTCTCGGCAAGCTCCGCAAGAACTTCGACGATGCGCGAGAGGGAGTCGCGGGTGTCGACGTTGCTCGGCCGGTGAAGCGTAACGACGCCGTAGTCGCCGGTAACGCCGAGGCGGGAGAGCACATCGCTCTCCTGCGCCCTCGCCCGATTGGCGAGAAGCGTGTCGATCATTACGTTGCCGACAAAGTGCACGCGCTCCGAGGCAACGCCCTCGCGCGCGAGGTTCTCGAGACCGCTCCGCTCGGTCACGAAGAGCAGGTCCGAGATCGAGTCCGTGAGGACCCGGTTGATCTCCTCGGGCATGCGGCGGTCGAAGCTTCGAAGGCCCGCTTCTACGTGCACGAGACGAATCCCGAGCTTTGCCGCAACCATGCCGCACGCGATGGTGGAGTTCACGTCCCCGACGACCAGCACGCAGTCCGGCTTGTGCTCGAGGCAGACCTCTTCAAAGCGCACCATTACGTCCGCGGTCTGGCGCGCGTGACTCCCCGAGCCGACCTCGAGGTTGATGTCCGGCCGCGGAATTCCGAGATCGTCGAAGAACGCCTTGCTCATTGCATGGTCGTAGTGCTGCCCCGTGTGGATGAGCATCGGTACGATCGAGGGCGCGTCCTGGTAGGCCCGCATGAGCGGTGCGATTTTCATGAAGTTGGGACGCGCGCCAACGACATTGATGATCTTCACGAGGAGGCTCGCTTGGTGAGGAGTGCGGCCGCCCCGGTGGAAAGGGCTTCGCCTACCCGCGAATCGCCGAGACGAGGCACCAAACGTTTTACGACGCGACCCACCGCGGTGTGGTGAACCCGGAACTTCCGAACGTCGAAACCGCTCTCCGCGGCAAGCGCGACGAAGTCTCCGTAGGTGATGCCATTGAGGTCGCGGTATTTGCGAACGTCGCGAACGGTGCGGGGGTTTTCGCGAAGCCCCGGGTAGACCTCGTAGAGTCGCGGAAATCGGCGCGCGCGCCTCGCCAAGGCGGCCACGATCGTCTCTTCGGAGAAGACGAGGTTGGCCCAGGGCAGCCCGAGCCCGTTCTTCAAATGAAGGCCGTGTTTGCTGATGATGCTGGAGAACACGGGAACGACGAGAACGCCGTCCGGCCGCAACACGCGATGCACCTCGCGAAGTACCGCGCCGGGGTCGTCGAAGTGCTCGAAGACATTCTCGGCGACGACCACATCGTAGGATTCGTTCGGCAGGTCGAGCTGCGACGCGTCCATCTCCTGAAACGCAACCGGCAATGACGTTCCTCGCGCGGCTGCGAGCTCTTCGGCGAGACGTTTTCCGTACGCGACGTTGTCGGTGTTGATGTCGATGCCCATCACCGAACGCGCGCCAATGCTCGCGAGGTAGCAGGTGATGCCGCCATGCCCACAGCCGATCTCGAGCACGTCTTTTCCGAAGAGCGGCGGAAGCGCATCACCCGCCGGCGTTCCGAAACGCACCTTCTGCATGTACTGCCGCCGCGCATAGGCGTCCCCGTACCCCGGATCGCCAGGCGCCTTCCCCATCGCCGCATGCCGCTTCGCGACCGGACTGGGATAGAGCGAGGCCAGCAGATCGAGTACGGCCGCCCCCACGCGTGTCGAGTTGCTCATCGGCACCTCCATCGCGCAAAACCCTAGCAAAGCCCGTTCGTTGCGCCACCACCTCTCCGCCGTGAATACCAAACCGGAATGCGGCAACCAGTGTGTGCCGGGCCTCAGTTGACGACGAAGGTCCACTCCCGTAAAGCCAGCCCGCAAGAGAACGATCATGACCGTCGACCAGGACGCCCTCCTCCACCGAATTCGCGACAAGGAAGCGAAGGTCGGAATCATCGGCCTCGGCTACGTAGGCCTACCCCTCGCGCTGGTGTTCGTGGACCGCGGCTTTCAGGTCGTTGGCTTCGACGTCGACCCGAAGAAGATCAAGGCCCTGGACGCGGGCGAGTGCTACATCAAGCACCTCGATCAGGCGTGGGTCTCGCGGAATCTCGAGACGGGACGATTCGCGTCCACCACGAACTTCGACGAGCTCGCCAACGTCGACGCGATTCTCATCTGCGTGCCGACGCCGCTCACGCCCCAGCGCGAGCCGGACATGCGCTACGTCCTGAGCACCGCGCGGGAGATCGGTCCGCGCCTGCGGCCGGGTCAGCTTGTGGTGCTCGAGTCGACGACGTACCCGGGCACGACCGACGAGCTCCTCCGCAGCGCGCTCGAGGAAGCCTCGGGGCTGGTCGCCGGCAAAGACTTCTTTCTCGCGTTCTCGCCCGAGCGCGAAGATCCCGGCAACCCGAACTACAGCACCTCGACGATCCCGAAGGTCGTCGGTGGCATCGACGAAGTCTCGGGGGATCTCGCAGACGCCCTCTACGCCGCGGCGGTTGCCAAGACGGTTCGGGTTTCGTCGGCGCGTGCCGCGGAAGCGACCAAGCTTCTCGAGAACATCTTTCGCGCGGTGAACATCGCCCTCGTGAACGAGCTGAAGGTCGTCTACGACGAGATGGGCATCGACGTCTGGGAAGTGCTCGACGCGGCCTCGACCAAGCCCTTCGGCTTCATGCGGTTTAACCCGGGCCCCGGCTGGGGCGGCCACTGCATTCCCCTCGACCCCTTCTACCTCTCCTGGAAGGCGCGCGAGTATGGTGTGCCTCCGAAGTTCATCGAGCTCGCCGGCGAGATCAACGTGGAGATGCCGAAGTATGTCGTCGGCAAGCTTCAGCGCGCCCTCAACGACCACGGCAAGTCGGTTCGCAACGCAAAGGTGCTCCTCCTCGGC
>JBCDAA010000266.1:0-12627 GCA_039186435.1 Myxococcota bacterium
CGGTCCGAGGTCGTACTCCACGCCGGCGACAGCTTCCAAGCGAACCGAGAGCAGGCGTCGCGCGGACACCTCGAGATCGTTGTCGACGGGACGCCAACGGGTGTCGAGATCGCCGCCGCCGAGAAACACGCGGATCTCGGGCACGCGAAGCCAGCGAAGGGGACGATAGCCAATCCCAAAGAACACGCCGCCGACGTTGCTACGCCGCTCCAGCGCCCCCTGCGGGAGCCGCGTGTCCGCGAGGAGATGAACCTCCGGATTGTTCATCGTGAGGTCAAGGGTGCGCGGGCGGACGCCGGCTCCCCAGGTGCCGAAGCTCCCGACAACGCGGGGCTGGGGGCCGCGACTCGGTAGCGGCAGGTTTTCGACGCGAACCTTCTGGGCGCTCGCCGTGCTCGCGACCGCCAGCAACAGAAGTGTGATCAAGGTGCGCATTCGTCGTCCTCCGCTCGGACAACGCCAGACCGCGGCGTTCCTTACAGGTGGGCGAAGCTGTTTCCTTTGGGAGGTCTATCCCTAGACCTCCCCCCACGGGGAGTGAATCCCCGCGGGTCCCCCCTCCAATGACGCTTCGCGCCTCGCTTCGCTCGGAGGTTCGCGACCTGTTTCCTTTGGGAGGTCTATCCCTAGACCTCCCCCCACGGGGAGTGAATCCCCGCGGGTCCCCCCTCCAATGACGCTTCGCGCCTCGCTTTGCTCGGAGCTTCTCGTTGTCCGAGAAGCTGTTTCCTTTGGGAGGTCTATCCCTAGACCTCCCCCCTCCAATGACGCTTCGCGCCTCGCTTCGCTCGGAGGTTCGCGCTGTGGGCGAACAAAACGTGCGCTACTCAAAGGGCGCGCCATCCTCGATCCACGAGAGCCACCGGGAACGAACCTCGTCGGGCACCGGAACCTCCCGAAGCATCTGGGCCCGGTCGTCCGGTGGCAACACCCAGGGCGTCACCCCATCGTCGACGTTCGTGATTCGTTCCCAGTTCGCCCGCAGGTTGTCACCGGTCGCGCCGGGAAGGATCAGCACATTGCGCGCGTCGCTCGCGTGACAGGACGCGGTGGTACAGCCCTCGTTGTCGAGGTCCTCTTGAATCACGACGAACCCGACGGTCGCGCCCCCATCCGCGCCCGCGTCCACCTCGGACGCGTCGCTCCCGCTGTCGCGGGGATCCGCATCCACCACCGCATCCTCGGCTGCCGCGTCGCTCCCCGCGTCCTCGGCTGCCGCATCGCCCCTCGCATCCGTCCCCGCATCGACGCTTGCGTCCACCTCTGCGTCCATGAGGATCGCCGCATCGATCGCTGCGGAGTCGTCCCCGCAATGAGCGCATGCCAGCGCCAAACACACCACCCGCGCACGCCACCCCATCCTTTCGTTGTAAGCGACGCGCGAAAGGTCGTCTATTCAGCGAGGCCGTCTATTCGGACGGCGTCTCCGCTTCGGGCGGTCGCGGGGGCGGAACGGCGGGCAGCGCATCCCGAGGCTCGAGCACGTAGAGGCGCCGGTTGTTCCAGCTCGTCGCGTAGATGCGAAGTCGCGGGGTCCCGCCCGGACCATCCTGGGAAAGCCGTACCGCCAACCCGACCAGCTGATCGGCGCCCGGCACCGGACTTGTTCGATGCCGACGAAGGGTGAGATCCGCGAGGCTCACATCGCTCGAATGAAAGTTCGCCGTCGCCGCCCAGCGACCATCCTGGCTGAGCCCGAGCGTTCGCGGGTTTCGCCCCGTCCGCGCGATGAGACGCCGATGCCCGGTTGCCACCTCGTAGGTTTGAATCGATCCGAGCGTGCACGTCACCGCCACGAACTCGCCGCCCGGCTCGAGCTGGAGGTGCCGCGGAAAGGGGCACGTGCGAAAGCGGCGGAGTTCCGCTCCTTCCGCGGAAAACACCTGCACGTAGTCGCTCCGGAACGAGGCCACGAGAAGCGTCCCGTCCTGCATCATGGCCATGCCGCGCGGCTGGGTGCCCGTCACGTAGCGCCGAAGAAGCGTTCCGGTCGCCGTGTCGACCACCGCGACGCGCTTTTGGGTGTAGAGCGCCACGTAGAGCCGCGCGCCGTCCGGCGAAACGACCATGAACTTAGGGTTCGCACCGACCTCGATCTCGCGCTGCACCGTGAGCGAGGCCGTGTCGATCACCTCGACGACGCCGCGCCGAAAATTGGAAACGTAGGCGACCTGCCCGTCCGGCGAAAACGCCGTTTCAACCGCGTTGCCCGGAAACTCGACGGTACCCACGTGGTCGAGCGTTTCCGCGTCGTAAACGTAGACGTTGTGCTCATCGAGACGGCCGAAGTTGCACACCCACACGCGGCGACCGTCTGGAGAGATCTCGACGCTCTTCGGTTGAACGCTGGTACGCGCCTCCGCGACCACCTGAAGTCGCGGCGCACCGCGTTCGGTTCGAAGCACCCGCGGACGACGCCGACGCGCTCGACGTCGACGCGGCGCGCGCTCTGCCTCACGCACCTCGTCGGGCTGCGCCTCCTGGGCAACTCCCAGACTGGCCCCCTGCAAGAGGAGCGCTGCGAGCAACACCGCGATCAACACCCTCACAGCGTCAACTCCACCGCGGGTCCGAGCGCGGCCTGAATCGCCGGAAGCCGCGCCTCTTGATGCGCCTCATCGGCGCTGCCGAGCGCTTGAATCCAAATGTCAAAATCCGTCTCACGATCGCGCACGCGATCCCAATGGTTGTTTCCGGTGAAGAGCGGTCGACCCGCAAGGGCGCGCAGCACGATTCGCTCGCCCTCAAGCGCGAAGCGCGGAAGAAGAATCACGCCGTCGCGCGTTTCGGGAATCCGGAGCGCTTCGTGCGCGCGCGGACTTGCCCGGCGACCCGGACGGTAGAGCTTTCCCTGGTTGGAGACGAGGTTGCCCAGCGAGTACGCGACCACCGCATCCCCGCGGGGCGACGTGACCCGCTCGACTTCCTGCAGTACGTGGGGTCCCGTTCCAACGATGAAGTCCGCGCCCAACTCGACCCACCGATGGGCACGCCGACGCTGTCCGCGGCGAGGACGGGTCACGAAATCATGGCTCCAGTGGACTGCCAGGACGACAAGGTCCGCGTCCTCGCGCGCAGCTGCAAGCGCGGCTTCGAGTCGTCCTTCCTCGCGAAGGCTTGCAACGTGGGCGGCCGGCGGACGCCCTCCCGGACCGCCGTTGACGCGTTCGGTGTAGCTGAGGAACGCGGTGCGAATCCCGTTTCGCTCGACGACGGCGTGACCAAAGGCGGCGTCCGGTTCCGGGTCGGCACCAACTCCGACCAAACCCGCTTCCTCGAGCGCGGCCATCGTTCGGGCGAGACCGGTGGCCCGTTGGTCGAAGGCGTGGTTGTTTGCGCAGCCGAGAACATCGACGCCGCTCGCCGCGAGTCCCGCCGCGGCCTCGCTCGGCGCACCGAGGATCGGCGGCGAACCCGTGGCCACCGGACGTACGTCATCGACGAGCGGCGTCTCGAGGTTTGCGAACGCAATGGCATCGGCGGGAAGCAACTCGCGAAGCGCCCCAAACACGCGTCCCCAGCCGCGGGCTTCGGCGGCCTGCACGACCTTGATGTGAAGCAGGATGTCGCCGCTCGCTGCGATCGTGACCTCCCGCGGCTCGTCCTGCGCGCTCAACGCGGAGAGTCCGAGGGTGAAGAGAACGATGGCAGTCGCGCCGGCCCGAAGCATTGCCGGCGATCATACTGCTATGCTCGCGCTGGGTCATGGGAGCGGCAGAAGACGCGCTAATTGGAACGTCCATCGAGGGCTACGAGCTTCGTGGCCGAATCGGAAGCGGCGCCACGGGGGTAGTCTATCGCGCGGAAAAAGACGGCCGAACCTTCGCGCTGAAAATTCTCAACCGGGCGCTCGGCCACGTGCAAACCCTTCGGCGTCGCTTTCAGCGGGAAGCGCGCGCCCTCGCGCAGCTCGACCATCCCCACATCGTCGAGATCACCGACTTCGGCGCCTCCGACGACGTGGTGTTCATCGCGATGGAGCTCCTCAGCGGCATCACCCTCGACGAAGCGCTTCACCAAAAGCCGGTCTCCGCCGACGAGGCGATGCGCATCATGCGAGCGATTTTGGCGGGCGTTGCGTACGCCCACGAAAAAGAGATCGTTCATCGCGACCTGAAACCGGCCAACGTCTTTCTTTGCGACAACGACGAGGTCAAAGTCCTCGACTTCGGTCTCGCGAAGTTCTTGTCGGTCGACGAGCTGAGTCAGGAAGGAACGCTCACGCGCCGGGGACGCGTCGTTGGAACGCCCGCCTACATGGCGCCGGAACAGATCACCGGCGCGTCGCTCGATGTGCGCGCAGATGTGTACGCCGCGGGAACCGTATTCTTCGAGCTGCTCGCCGACCGCCGCCCCTTCGCCTACTCCCGGCGAGCTCAGCTCTTGAGAGCCCATCTTTTTGAGCCGGTTCCGATCCTCGCGGAGGTGCGACAGGGCCTCGATGTCCCGGACGAGCTCGAGGCGATCCTTCGAAAGGCGCTCGCCAAGGACCCGGACGATCGTTGGGAAAGCGCGGCCGAAATGCTCGCCGCCCTCGACGCGCTAGGCGACGAAGCCTCGAAGATTTCCGCACCGATGCAGCGCCTCGAGAAACGCAGCGCGGAGGGCACCGCCTCGGTGGTGATCAGCAACGAAGAGCGTGAGTCCATCGCCAAACCAAAGCGACGTCGTGTTCCGGCGGCCTGGATCACGGCGGCCGTCTGGGTCGTCGGCCTCGGCGGCCTCCTCGGGCTCCTCGCCCTCGCGGGTTATGCAACCACCCTTCGCTGAGCGCTGATCGCAAGCCCCAAGGGACCGCTCCTACGATATGCTCCCAGGATGGAGTTCAACGACCCGACCCAAGCGTCCCTCCCTCCGTTTGTGGAGGTTGAGCTGGTCTATGAGACGGGCCACACCGGGATGGCGGGCGGACCCTGGCGAGCGTTCGAAGTTTGGACTCAGAACCGTATCTACTCCTGCGACTGGACCATGACCTGCATCGAGGTCGCAGACCGAGAGAGCGGCACGCCGGATCCCGATCACAGCCTCCTCGGGGCGCGCCTTTCGGGCGGGCAAGTGCGACGGGACGACGCCATTGAGGTCATCTATCCGTGTCCGCGGCCAGGCTGCGAAGCGGTGTTCGAGCATCCGGTTCGAAAGGGCTTCGTCACCACGTCGACCGTCACCCGGGTTGTTTTGCGCCTTCGTGTGCTCACGGTTCCGCACCAGCAGATTGAGCCCACCTGGGACGATCTCACGACGACCGGGCGCGGCACGCCAAAGAAAAAATAGGCTTCGTGTTTAGCGGGGAGAGGACGAGCTGGCGAGGGCCGCCATGCTATCGTCCCGGGCCCCATGGCCTACACCGTCTTCGCTCGTAAGTATCGCCCGCAGACCTTCGAGGAGCTGATCGGGCAAGAGCACGTCGCTCGAACCTTGGCGAACGCGATCGAGGCGGAACGAGTCGCCCACGCGTTTCTTTTCACGGGGGTTCGCGGCGTTGGCAAGACCACGACCGCGCGCCTCTTGGCCAAGGCCCTGAACTGCGAGCAGGGGCCAACCCCGACGCCCTGCAATGTATGCGCGATGTGCCGCGACATCACCGCCGGCGTCGACATCGACGTCCAGGAGATCGACGGCGCCTCCAACAACAGCGTGGAGGACGTACGCCGACTGCAGGAGTCCCTACCTTTCCGACCGGCGCGCGATCGCTTCAAGGTCGTGATCGTCGATGAGGTTCATATGCTCTCGACGGGCGCCTTCAACGCGTTCCTGAAGACGCTCGAAGAGCCTCCGTCGCACGTGAAGTTCATCTTTGCGACGACGGAGAGCCACAAGGTGCCGGTGACGATCAAGTCCCGATGCCAGCGCTACGACTTCCGGCTTATCCCTCAGGCGGTCATCGCGGAAGCGGTGAAAAAGATCCTCGCGCAGGAGAACGTGACGGCCGACACGGATACGGTCGCCCTCGTCGCCCGCGAAGCCGCAGGCTCCATGCGGGATGCGCTGACGCTCCTCGATCAGCTGGTGGCGTTCGGCGGGGAAACCCTCGTCGGTGCCGAAGTCTCGCGTCATCTTGGGATCGCGGGTCGCAAAGCGGTCCACGACATCGCCGGCGGAATCGTTGGCGGCGATGCAAAGCGGGTTCTCGAGGAGCTCGACCAGACGCTCCGTCAAGGCGCGGAACCCGTGCACTTCGTGCGGCAGCTGCTGCAGCTCTTTCGCGACCTCGTCGTGCTTCGCGTCACCGGGGCGGACGACGGTTTGGTCGACCTCGTCGCGGAGGAAAAAGACGCCGCCCGGACGCTCGCCAACGGCGCGGATGCGCTCGAGCTCCAGCGCGTCTTCGCCGTGGTCGCCAAACTCGTCGATGAGGTCGCCAACGCGAGCTCGCCGCGAATCGTGCTTGAGATGGGACTGGTACGCGCCGCGACGCGCCCCCCCCTTCGGGACGTCGCCGAACTTCTCGCGCGGCTGGAGCGCCTCGAAAAGTCGAGAGGAGGTGGATCCTCCCCGGCGCCGCGCGGTGGGGGACGTCCCCGAGGTGGATCCCGCGGTTCCGAACCTCGACGTGGCGCGCAGCAGGGCCGAAGCGACGCGGAACGCACCGAGCGTCGACCGGACGGGCCGCGACGCGAGGAGAGGGAACGTCGTCCCGAAGGCGGACGTCGAGAGGAACGCCGTGCGGGAGAGCCCGCGCGAAAACCCGCGAGGGCCGAGTCCCGCCGCCCAGCTCCGGAACCGCCGACGCAAGAGCCGCCGAAACAGGCCGCGACGTCCGAACCGGCGACTTCCGAACCGGCGACTTCCGAACCGGCGACTTCCGAACCGGCGACGTCCGAACCGGCGACTTCCGAACCGGCGCCTTTGGAACCGGTCGCGCCCTCCGGACTCGCATCCGAACCGAGCGCCGCGGCCGACGCGAAGCCGCCCGTTCGCCGAACCGCACTCCTCGAATGGGAGAATATCGTCAGTCTCCTGCGCGACGGGAAGCCCGCGCTCGCTGCGGTCCTCGAACACGGCGTGCCCCGCGTCGTGACGCAGGAAAAGATCGTCCTCTCGTTTCAGGAGGGGTCCTTTTACGGACGCCAGGCGCAGAGCCCCGCCTCGACCGACGCGATCGCATCCGCCGCGGAAAAGCGCCTTGGAACGCGCCCCATCATCGAGATTCGTTTCGACGCGGGCAACGCAGAGAAGCGCACCGTTGCCGCGGTGGAAGCGACCCGAAAAGAAGCCCGCACCGCAGCCCGCCGACGAGAGGCCCTGAGCCACCCCGCGGTCCGTGACGCCATGGATGTCTTTCCCGCATCGCGCGGAAAGGTCGAGGTTCGCCTCGAAGGCGAATAGCTTGTCTCCCGCACCTTGTCTCCCGCACCCAACGTGCGACACTCCGGCCGAGGTTAGAGAATGAAATTTCGCGGTGGCATGGGCGAGCTGATGCGGCAGGCGAGTCGCATGCAACGAAAGATCGAAAAGCGGCGGGAAGAGCTCAAAGACGAAGAGTTCGAAGCCGGCGCTGGAAACGACTTGGTGAAGGTCACGGTCAACGGCGGCGCAGAGCTCGTCAAAGTCGTCGTGGATCCCAAAGCGCTCGAAGACGAGGGCATGGATATGGTGCAGGACCTCATCGTTGCGGCGAGTAACGCAGCGCTGGCCAAGGCGCGCGAGTACGTCGACGCGGAACTCGAAAAGGTGACCGGCGGTCTCAAGATTCCGGGTCTTGGGTGAACGACGACCCGATCGCGCAGCTCGTTTCGCTCCTCGGGCGACTTCCCGGGATTGGTGAGCGAACAGCGACGCGGCTCGCGTTTCATATTCTCGGAGCGGATGCGACCTACGCGGCCGCGCTCGGTGAATCGCTGTCTCATATTCACGAGCGGGTGAAGCGGTGCAGCGTCTGCGGCAACTTCGGCGCGACCGAGGTTTGCAGCATCTGCACCGATCCTCGCCGCGACGCGAAGCTGATGTGCGTCGTCGCGCGGGTACCGGACCTCGTCGCGATCGAACGCAGCGGCACCTTTCGCGGGCGCTATCACGTTCTCCACGGACTCCTTGCGCCCCTCGACGGAATCGGCCCGGACGACCTTCCTCTCGATCCGCTTCGCGCGCGTTGTGAAGCCGACGGGGTTGAAGAGGTGGTCGTTGCAACGCCCCTGAGTGTCGAAGGCGAGGCTACCGCGCTCTACGTCGCCGAGGTCCTCAAGGACACCAAGGTCCAAGTCTCCCGCATCGCGAGCGGCGTACCGCACGGCGGCGAACTCGAGTTCACCGACCAGGTGACCCTCGGCCGCGCCTTCGAAGGCCGCAAACTTCTCTGACGCTGCCCTTATTCTTCGAGACGAGTGAGGCGACTCTCGAGGCGACGGAGCGGCCGCTGCTCGTTCCAGCGCTGGGTCGCTGCGATCCGATCCTGCACCGCCGGAAGCGCCGCCCGGCCGTAGAAGCGACGAATACTTGGCCAGACCTTGAGGACCATGTCGTCGCCGTTCTGGGTGATTTCGATCAGATCGCGAAGCACCTGCGGATCCTCCGTCGCCCCGGGATCGAGACGCAGCGCGTGCTCGTAGCGCTCGAGGGCCGCGGTGTACCAGCGTCGGCTCATGAACGCGCGCGCAAGCACCAGATGGCCACGAAGGTCGCTCTGATTTCGCCGGGTGTAGCCGTAGAGCACGTTGAAGTCTTCTTCCTCGAAACGTTCTCCATCGGCGATGCGCACCAAGGCATCCCGCAGCGGCTCGGGGAGCGTTCCTTCGAGCGGGCCCTGAAGATCAGAGGGGGTTTCCGCAGGCGGTGACTCCGCGACGACCTCGCTCTCTTCGGGTGCTGCCTCGGTTCCCGCGTCCGGCGCCGCCGCGTCCACCTCCACCACCGTCTCCGCGACCGTCGCGCCCTCCTCGATGCGCGCTGGCGTGCCCCGAAACGCGTACGCCCCCACGCCCGCGCCCCCAAGAACGATCACCGCCGCGATCCAAGGACCCGCGTGGCGGCGTTTCTTTGCGGGCGGTGGTGGCGGCACCGACGCGATGCTCTGCCATAGCATCGGCGCCGGCGACTCCGGCTGCTGGGACGCGTCGACGGTCGTCGCCGGAAGTGCGGCGAGCATCTCCGTCGCGCTTTGATGGCGAGACTCGCCCTCGAAGGAGAGACCCTTTTCGATCACATCGCGAAGGCCCGGAATCGCATCGTAAACCTCCGCCGGCGCGGACGCTTTCCCGGGTGGCTCGCCGGCAACCATGTGGTGCAGCAACGCGGCGACGGAGAAAAGATCGCTCGCCTCGTCACCCACAGCCCCGCCGAGTACCTCCGGGGCGAGGTAGCGCACCGCGTCCTTCCCGGAACCGCGCCCGGTCGGCCCCGTGACGTTGCTCGGGCGCGCACGCCGAAGGAGCGGTGCCACACCAAGCCCCACAAACTGTACGCTCTCATCGTCGCGAAGGAGGATGTTGGCCGGCGTGAGATCGCCGTGAACCAGCCCCGCGCCGTGGACGCGCTCGAGGGCCTCGAGGATGACGCGACCGAGAGAGAGAACGCGCTCCGGCGTGAGAGGCCCTTCCTTTAGTAGGTCCGAGAGCATCCGCCCCTCGAGCGCGGGGTACGCGACGAAGGGCACGCCGAGCTGCACCCCCGCCTCGTGCACTGGAACCACCCCCGCGATGCTCGCGTCCTGGACCTTGCGAAAGGTGCCCTCGAAGAGGTCACGCGAGGCTGCATCCTCGCAATCCAGCGGAAGCACTGCGACGACCAGATCATCCTCGAGGGAGGACCCGTGAAACATTAACGCCAGCCCTCCCCAGGGTGCTCGCTCCACAATCGTGAAGCGCCCCGCGAAGAGCTCAACCATCGTCGCCAAGGTCTCGTCCGACCCCATGCGCGCGGAGGATACTGCTTTTCTCAGCGATTCTGGGCGCGAATCGATACTCGTTGACACAACTAATGGGCAACCACATGGTTGAGTCGTGGGAGAAAAACGCGCGTTGATGCCCGACCCTCCGGCCCACGTGGAGGCCTATTTGGAGCTGGTGCGGGCTCACGACTCCCTCTCGCGCGACTCGCAGAAGTTCTTTCAAGCCCACGGAATCAGCGAGCAGCAATACAACGTCCTGCGGATTCTCTACGTCCGAGACGGCGGTGGCGGGATCCCCTGCTCTGCGATCTCGGCGCGCTTGCTCAATCGTGTGCCCGACATCACGCGTCTTTTGGATCGCCTGGAGAAAGCTGGGCTCGTCGCCCGAAAGCGGTGTCCCTCCGATCGCCGCGTGGTGCGCGCCGCCCTGACGGAAGCCGGCCATGAGCTCGTCGAGATGATTCACGAGCCGCTCGTTCAGCACGGCGAAACGCGAATGAGTGTTCTTTCCGAGGATGAGCTTCGCACCCTCACCGAGCTGCTTGGAAAGCTGCGCGTGCCCGCCCCCTAAAGCCCGCGTTTTTGCAGCATTTCGCGGCTTCCGCAGAAGGGGGGAACCTTGAATTTTGGCTCGAGCAGCCTAAGGTTGGCTCTATGCGGTTCGTCGCACTCGTGGCTGCCCTCGCCCTCGCATCCCTGGGGCCGACCC
This sequence comes from Myxococcota bacterium, assembly GCA_039186435.1. Lineage (GTDB taxonomy): Bacteria > Myxococcota_A > Polyangia > Polyangiales > Houyiibacteriaceae > JALVDI01. The sequence continues at coordinate 10,533 of JBCDAA010000266.1, forward strand.
CAGCGGCGGCGTGCGACACCTGCCCACGGGATGGATCGCGGCATGTCCTCGTCGGGGGCGAGTTCGTTCGCTATCAGGCCGTTCGCTTCGTCCTTCATTTTCGCGTGCAGGATGGTGATCGCGAGTGGGTCGACCGCGTCCCGGTGGTCCCGATGGCGCTCCCGGAAAAGGACGGCGAGGCGGTGGCGTGGTCCTCCCTCCAAGAGGGCGACTTCCTCGAGATCAACGTGCGCGAAACCGAGGATGATCGCGTCGTGACGCGGGTCGTCGTGATTCGCAGCGCGTCGCGTTCGTAGCCATCGTTCGATCGCTGCCTAGATCGCCTCTCTAGAAATCTCGCCGCGAGGTGGAAGTAACGAAGTCCCTCCTCCGTTGTCTATCCGAAGTGGACGAAGACACCATTCGACCTGGCGTCTGGCTCGCGGGGGTTGCGCTCCTCGGCGCGATCGTCACGGTGGTCGTGCTGCTCCTTCAACCCTCCTGGCAGGATGAGCTCGCCGACTCGCGCGACCCCGAGTCCATTCGCCGCTCCGCTCACCACTCCCGTGAAACCCGCCAACAGGGACCTCCCGAAGCTCGAGAAGAGATTCGGGGGCTCCAGCCCCAAGCCTACGGGCCTTCGACCGCACGCACCCATCGCGACGACCCGCAGCTGCGGGTGATGTACCGCACCATCGGCAGCCCCGACGCGGGGGTCGCTCCCTTTTCGCCAACCACCTACCGCGGGCGCATCACATCCGTACGCGGCGATCTCGCGGTGCGAGAGGGCGCGGATTGCGATGTGCGTGTACTGCCGGTTCGAACGCGGCGCTTCAACTGCGTTGTTCGGGTCATGTGCGATGACGTGGTGCTCTACCCCGACGGGCGGCAGCGCGCGGGGTTCGCTCCCTGCGACGTAGAGGACGGAGTTCCGACCCGCGCCCTCGACGACGGGACAACGCGGCAGGACGGAGATCCCGCGATCGACATCGACCTGGTCGCACGCCGCGTTCACGTTCGCGATGAGCTCGAAGGGCAGCGCTTCGAGGCCGAAGTGCGCCTTGAAGATGCGCGGCTCTAGAACGATCTAGAGATCTGGACAGGCCGCTTCCGCGGTCCGAAGAAACGCGAGAAGGTGCCGCCACGTTGTCGGCTCGGGCAAGACGGAAAGCGGAACCTCTTCCGAGCCCCGCTCCCAGGTGGCGCGTTCGAACTCCGGCACGCCCCAAACCACGAGAGGAACGTTGCGGAGGACACCGGAGTGAAGGAGGTGGGTTCGCGAAATTGTCGGCGCGTGTCCGTCGAACACGACCACCGGACGACGAAGGCTCGTGAGTGCACGTTCGATGGTGATCACGCTGTCGACGGTACGAACGAGTCTTCCCAGCCCCTCCTCCATTTCCGCGTGCCGATTCGCGTCGGTCGAGGCGAGCATGACCACGATGGGCGGAAGCGCTTTCGGAACCGACCCGCGGGTCGAGAGCCCAAGGCGAGCACGGAGCGAGCGGACGAGTTCGTGGGCGACGACCGTTCCGAGGTGATCGCTGAGCTGCCGCCGCAGCGAGCTCGACACAAATCGATCGAGTGTGTCGTAGCTGTCGGGCATGGTATCGAGGTCAGCCCAGAGCAGAGCCCCCTGAACAAGCTGTGTCACGAACTTCTCCGGCATCACCGTTGCGAGAACTTCGAGGACCACTCGATCCGGACGAAAGATCGGCACCCCAGGAGCGATCGAGATGGACATGCGACCCTCCTTTCGGTCGCGGGAAGCCTGAACTTTAGGCATCTAAAGAAGCGCGTGATGCCACCCGTATGCGAGGTCATGGCCCTTGGCGCGCGGACCCCCCTCACCATCTCGATCGGGGGTGGAAAAGGTGGTGTCGGCAAGAGTGTCGTCGCCGCCAACCTGGGCATTGCCATGGCCCGCGTCGGCTTTCGGGTCATCCTGGTCGATGCCGACCTCGGCTCTGCAAACCAGCATACGCTCTTTGGCGTCGAACGTCCGGGTCATACGCTCCAGGCCTTCATCGATCGAAAGATCGGTTCGCTGGAGGAAGCCGTCGTACCGACGCACCAGTCGCGTCTTTTCCTCCTTCCGGGAACGACCGGCGTCGCC
>JBCDAA010000267.1:0-12588 GCA_039186435.1 Myxococcota bacterium
GGCTGCAGCACGTCGGACGCGGGCTCGTCTGGTGCACTCTTGGTGCTTCTCGTTCTTGGACTGCGGCGACGGCGACTTCGTCACGGCGTCGCGACCTCGATGCTTGCGCTTATGCTCGCGTGCAGCGGTGACTCGGACCCGACCGGCGAGCCGCCGACGGGCGAGCCGCCGACGACCGAGCCGCCGACGACCGAGCCACCGGCGACCGAGACGCCGCGCCATCCGACCGATCCCGACGAGTCCCTTTCGCACGCCGTTTCGCAGCTTCAGCTGCCCGGCAGCCGCGACGAGTTTGGTTGGGATCTCGACGGCGATGGAAGCGTCGACGCAGCGATGGGGGAGCTCGTTGAGCTCACCTCCAGCCTCGGCATCACCTTGGACGACTACCTCCGGGGAGCCATCGAAGGCGGCCGACTTCAGGTGCTTCTCGATTCCACCGTCAAGGACGGCGAGGTTCTCGTCCTCGGCTATCAGGGCGTCGACGGGGAGCGAATCGAGGACGTCGTCGACAACTTCTACCGGCACGGCGACGCGCCCATCGGTGTGCTCGTGGGCTCCATCGACGAAGAGCGCAACGTCGAGGCCCGCGGCGAGGGAAGCTTCGAGTTTCGCATGCGCCTCACCGATCTCGACGGACTGGAGATCGTGCTTCCGGTCGATGCCGCTCGTTTTGAGGGGCAGGTCGGTGGCTTTCTTGTCGAAGGAACGCTCGGTGGCGCAGTGCCCGTCGCCTCCCTTGCCGAAGGCGTCTTCGAACCGCTCGCGAGCTACATCAACACCCTCATCGCCGCGGACGACGGATGTCCCGAGAACTGCGACCGCCGAAGCCTCGGCCTTGCCCTCATTCTCATCGATGGGGATGGAGATGGCTCGGTCAGTGCCGACGAACTCGCCGGCTACGAACCGCTTCAGGAACGCCTCGCGCCGGACATCGACCTCGACGAGGACGGAACGCCCGACGCGATCTCGATTGCCCTCCGCGTGAGCGCGGTGCGCGCAAACCTCTTCCAGTAGCGGGGAACTCCCATGCCGACGTTTGTGCGCATCGCGCTGGTTTGCCTCTTCTCCTGCTCCGCGCCTGCCGTGGACCTCGACGCCGGGGTCTTTCCGGATGCGGCCGCTCCCGACGCGGGCGCTCCGGATGTCCCGGCGGCTCCGGGGGTTGACGAACCGGAGCCCGACTGGGACGCCGAGGAGGAGCCCTCCCTCGACCCGCTCGAGTTCAAACGCGGCGCTCGCTTTTCCGACGTCGGGCAAAGCTGGGCGCTGTACATGATCAGCGAGCTCGGCAGCGATGGAGTCGTCGCCGGTTACGCGAACGGCACCTTTCGTCCCAACGCGCCGGTCACTCGCGCCGAGCTCGCCGCGCTTCTCGTGGCTGCCTTTCCAGGCTGCCGCCAATCGCGCGGCGCCCGGAGCTTTCCCGACGTCGCGCGATCCTTCTGGGGCCACGACGCGATTCGAAAAGCCTATCGCTGCGGCATGATGTCCGGATATCCGGACGGAAGCTTTGGCCCCGGTCGCACGACGACGCGTCTCGAGTCGGTCGTTGCGATTCATGGCGCGATGCGGGGCGACGATCGCCGCGTCGACGACCGCGCGCGCACCCTGGAAGGCTGGAGCACGAGCCGGCTCGAGGGTGAGATTCGACGCCGCTACTTCGACGTCGGACCGATCGGAAGCTGGGCCTACGCCGCGCTTCTTTCGGCGAGCGAGGCGGGCATGGTGGTTCTCGGCGAAGACCGCATGGGCGTCGAACGCGGAACCCGGCGCGTGCTCAACCCGTCGGGCAACGCAACCCGAGCGGACGTTGCTGCGCTTCTCTACGGCTCTCTCTACGCTGCGAACAACGGCAACAGCGTGGGCAACGGGCCGACCCCGACGGCTCTGAGCGGATTTCGCGCCGCGCCGCGCAGCGGGGGCGCGCTCCTCGACGGTGAGTGGGTGCTCACCTTCGACGACGGACCGCGAGCGAACAGTGCGCGCGTCGCCCGAACCCTGCGGCAGAAGAATGTCACCGCCGTGTTCTTCATGGTGTCGCAGCACATCGGCACCACGGACGGCAGCGGCGTCCAGCTGAGCGGCACCCACGCGTCGAGCATTGCCGAGGTTCTGCGCCAGGGGCACGTGGTGGCCAATCACATGCACCGGCACTGCATTCACGGACTGAGCTGTCGCGGGCGTGGCGTTGCGGAGCTCACGCGGGCCGAGTTCGATTCAGAGCTCACCCGCGCGCACCGCATCCTTCGCGCGATGGTGGCGGACGCGGGCTATGCGCCCCGGGAAAAGCTGCTCCACTTCTTTCGTGCGCCGGGCGGTGCCACGTCGACCTCGTGGAGCGCGACGACGACCGCGTGGGCCAACCTCGCGCGCATTCCGGCGAACTACCGCGGCAACGTCGCCTGGGATGTTCCCTCACCCGGGCACGACCACAGCCTTTGCTGGGGCGCGGGTCGAAGCGGTCCCGAGTGTGCGCGGCGCTACCTCGACAACATCGCGCGCAACGGTCTCCGCAAGGGGGTCATTCTCATCCACGACAACATGGAGCAAAGCGCATCGATGGTCGGACCGCTGATCGATGGGATTCGCGCGCGGGGCGGACGCTTTGTCCATCCCCGCTGCGTGGTCGGCTGCTCGCGTTAGGAACTAAGGCTCGGAGCAAATGCCCGGCGACACGCGATCGCGGCCGTCGGGGCTCCGGCAGATGCAGTCGCGCTCCATCATGGTCACGCAGGGAAATCCGGTCGCGCCCGTGTACTCAAGGCACACCGGCATACCGGCGGGGCAGAGCGCGCCCGCGATGCCTCCGCAGATCGCGCTGTTTGGAACGCAGATGCCCACGCCCTCGCTGTCGAGGCCGATGCACTGCAGATCGCTCGGGCAGTCGCGACCCGACTCCGGCTGACAGCGCGTCGCGAGGGCGCCGCAACCGCCGGCACCCGCGTCGGCGCCGCTGTCGGTTCCCGCGTCGCTTCCTGCATCGGAGCCTGCGTCGATCGCTGCGTCGCTTCCGGCGTCCATGGCGATGTCTGCATCGGCACCGCTGTCCATCTCGACGGCCGCGTCCTCGGTGGCGCTATCGACCGAGCTGTCGACCGCAACGCCGGTATCGACCGTTCCTGTGTCTGCCGATCCCGAGTCCGTACCGCTGTCGGTGGCGCCAGGGCCGTCGTTGCTGCTGCAGGCCAGGGAGAAAACCGCGAGTAAGCAAAGTGAACGCATTCACCAAGAGTACCTGTTTTTCTCGACTCGAAAAGGTCGCCTACGCCGGATCCTTCAGAAGCGGCTCGAGCTTTCGAAAAAGACTCTCGATCCGGTCGACCGTGTCGCCGTCTTCGTCGCCCGTAAAGCGGTAGCTCAACTTCATGTCCGGCGTGAGCTGCCACGGGCTCTTCGGCTTGCCGACGCGCGCGATCACCTTGGCCGGATCGAGGGGCGTGTCGTGTCGCAAATGCAGGGTGACTTTCTTGGAGGTCGCCTGGCAGCCGAGCGCCCGGAGCCGTCGAAGGGTGGGACGGAGCATCATCACGCGCACGAGCTGAAGTGCGGACGCAGGCGGCGCGCCGAAGCGGTCTTCCATCTCGCTCGCGAGATCCTGAAGATCGTTTTCGTCGTCGAGCGCCGCGAAGCGTTTGTAGAACGAAAGCCGCAGGCCGACGTCGGTGATGTAGTCGTCGGGAAGGTAGTACTCGACGTCGAGGGTGAGCTCAGGATCGATCTCCTGCACCACTTCCTCGCCGCGCAGCTGTGCAACGGCCTCTTCGAGCATGTGTACGAAGAGATCGAAGCCAACGAGGGCGACGTTCCCCGACTGTTCCGCGCCGAGAAGATCGCCCACGCCACGGAGCTCCATGTCGAGGGACGCGACCTGAAAGCCCGAGCCAAGCTCCGTAAAGCGCTCGAGGGCTTCGATGCGCGCACGTGCCTCGTCGGTCATCGAGCTCGGCGGCGGCGTCAGCAGGTAGCAGTACGCGCGCTCGCGACTTCGCCCCACGCGCCCGCGAAGCTGGTAGAGCTGCGCGAGGCCGAACATATCCGCGCGATCGACAATCATCGTATTGGCGCGCGGGATGTCGAGACCGCTCTCAATGATCGCCGTCGAGCAAAGAACGTCGTACTGCCCGTCCACGAAGTCGGTCATCGCCTGCTCGAGGGCGCCTTCTTTCATCTGGCCGTGCGCGACGGCGATACGCGCCTGCGGAAGAAGGTCCTGAAGTCGCTGTGCGCGCTCGTAGAGACCGTCGATGCGGTTGTAGACGAAGAAGACCTGGCCGCCTCGATTGAGCTCGCGCTGAATCGCTTCTTTGATGGTGTGGTTGTCCCAGCGCGCGGCGAAGGTGCGAACGGCGCGGCGGTCGATCGGTGCGGTGGTGATCAACGAAAGATTGCGAAGACCGCCGATGGCCATCTGCAGCGTTCGCGGAATCGGCGTCGCGCTGAGGGTGAGGACATCCACGTCGGTTCGGAGCTGCTTGATGCGCTCCTTGTGCGCGACGCCGAAACGCTGCTCTTCGTCCACGACAAGCATGCCGAGATCCGAGAAGTGCACGTCTTTGGAGAGCAGGCGGTGCGTTCCAACGATCACGTCGACGGTGCCGTCTTTGAGGCCGGCCAGCGTTGCCGCGGACGCTTTGCGATCCACGAAACGCGAGAGCACGGCGACCTTGAGGGGGTAGGGCTCAAAGCGCTGCTGAAAGTTCTGGAAATGCTGCTGCGCGAGAACCGTCGTCGGACAGAGCACCGCGGCCTGGCGGCCGTTCATCGCCACACGAAACGCGGCGCGCATGGCGACCTCGGTCTTGCCGAAACCCACGTCGCCGCAGACGAGGCGGTCCATCGGGGTCGGCGACTCGAGATCCGTGAGCACATCTTCGATGGCCTTGGCCTGATCCGTGGTTTCTTCGAAGGGAAAGGTCGCCTCGAACTCCGCGTACGCCCGGTCCGTGGGCGGAAGAGCCGGGCGGGTATTGGCAGCCCGCTGCGCGTAGAGCTGGAGAAGCTCGTCGGCCATCCGGCGCACGGCCTTTCGCACCTTGGCTTTCTTCTTCGCGAAGGTGGAGCCGCCGAGACGGTCGAGCTTGGGTTTGCTGCTCTCGCCGGAGAACTTTTGAATGAGGTTGAGGCGCGTGACCGGCAGGAAGAGCTTTTCTTCCTTCGCATACTCGATGATCAGCACCTCGAGCTGGCGCGCCGCTTCGCCCCGCATGCGCTCAAAAGCGCTCTGCTGAATGCCTTTGCGAACGATGCCGCGGTAGACGCCGATGCCGTGGTCGACGTGCACGACGTAGTCGCCCACTTTGAGCTCGCGAAGGTCCTCGAGGAACGCCTGCGCTTTCTTTCGCCGGCGTCCGCGCCGGGCTTTCTTGCTGCGCCGAGTCTTGGTGCCGAAGACTTCGGACTCGGTCACCAACACAACGTTTTCGCGGGGCCAGAAAAACCCGTCCCCGAGTTCGCCGACCGCGACCGAAACGCCTTCCGACCGCGCCCGAAGCAGCTCGACGTCGAATTCCGCGACGCGGTGATCGACCGGAACGTCGTAGCCGCGGAGAAGCGTCATCAGGCGATCGGCCTGCGTCCGCGTTCGGGCGCTGAAGACGACGCGCAGCCCGTTGTCGAGCCAGGCCATCGCGCGCTCGGCCACCGGACGCAGGCCCTGATCGCTTGCCGTCTGTCGTCGCGCTTTTAGCTCCGCGACAAGAGGCGCGTGGTCTTCGGCGCCCATGTTGATCAGCGCGTTTTCGTCGACCGACTCGTAGCGGCTCAACGGCGATTCCGCTTCGGTAGCCTCGCCGCCCACCGCCAGACGGTGAATCAGTGTGCGCGAGCGCGCGTCGCAGCAGTCGCGAAGCTCGAGCTCGTCGAGGTAGAGCGCCTCGAGGGGAAACGCGGGCGCTCCTTCGAGAACCTTCGCTTCGCGATCGCCTTCCGCGCGCGTGAGCTCGCGGTCGACGCCTTTGACGATTGCGGTCGGGTCGTAGAGAACGACCGGGGCGGACTCGGGCAGGTAGTCGAAAACGGTTTCAAGGCGCGGATAGAACGCCGGCAGAAGTCCGTCGAGGCCGTAGAAGACCCGCCCCGCCTTCAGATCGTCGAGAAGGGCGTTGCGCTTCGTGGTCGGAACGTTGGCTTCGTCGCAGAGGTCGCGGACCTGCCGAAGCGCGCGAGCGGTTTCGGTTTTGCCGAGGACCGTGTCGCGCACCGGATGAACAAAGACGCGGTCGACAGATTCGAGCGTTCGCTGATCGTCGGGGTCGAAGAGCTTGATGGACGCGACGAGCCAATCGTCGAGCTCGATGCGCGCGGGGTGTTGGGCGTGCGGCGGGTACACGTCGACGATCCCGCCGCGCACGGCAAAGGTGCCCGGGTCCTCGGCGACCGGAACCCGGAGGTAGCCGCCAGCGGTCAGCACGTCGATCAGATCTTCGCGTTCGAGCTCGGACTCCGCCTCGATGAGAAGCGAGCGCGCAAGGGTCGCCTCGCGCGGAGGGACGCGCCGAAGAAGCGCCGGCGCGGGCGTCACGATGAAGCGCCACGGGAGCTCGCGGGCGAGATGAAAAAGCACCGCGAGACGATCCATGGCTGCGCGGCGGTCGGGGGCGACGTCGAGGTAAGGGGTCGTGTCGAGGGCCGGGAGGTAGAGAACCTCGGAGCGCTTCGCCGCCAAGAAGAAGCCGAGGTTGTCCGCGAGCTGCCGCGCCGCGTTGGTGTCGCCGGCAACGACGAGCGTTGGTCCGAGCCGTTCACTGGCGGCCGCTAAGGTTCGCGCGGCCGCGCCTCGGGGAAGACCGCGAAGATCCAGGCGCGGCGCACCGAGCTTGGCGAGGAGATCGTTCAGTCCGATGTCACCCGGGAGCATGGACGCGAGGTTCTAGGGCACATCCTGGGGGGCGTCGATCGCTTCCGTGGCGGTCAGCAAAGCGGCGATGAGTTTGCTCAAACGCGGCTGGAACGCATCTAGATTCCATAGAAGCCGAGCCACGGGCGGTTCCATTCGCCCCGAGAACCACGGCGAGCCTTCATCTCCGTTGCATAGGCGCCGGGCGAAAGCATCCGCAGGTCCGAATGGTGCCGGAGCCACTCCGCGTTTCGGAGGTCGAGGTCCTCGTTCGGAAGCCGCACCTTCTTGAGCTCACGATTGATGCCGCCCACGATCGTTTGCCAGCCGGAGCCGCGCTCTAGGAAGTAGGCCTCCAGCCATTCGTTGCTGAACTGGCGCATGACGCGTTCGCCGCGCCGGAACGCCTTCAGCGTTGGTTCGGCACGAAGTGCTTCGAGGCCCTCCCGCACGGCTTGCCGCAGAAGGGGATCCCATCGCGTCTGAGACACAAACGACTTGAACGTTCCCGGGTACCGACTGCCATCTTCGCGTTCGGTCGGCGTCGTGGTGCTCGTGAGGTAGTGAACCGCGTAGCTGCGAAGTGCGTCCGGGTGCACTCCCTCGGGTCCAACGTGAACGAGCGCTTCGTCGGTTGCGAGGGTGGACGAAAGAAGGAAGTTGACGGGTTCCGGCAGCTTCGACGCGATCCAGTCCATGACCGGAAGGTACACGCACATCGGTCGAGCGCTGCTCTCGCTGCTCTAGTGGAGCGCTTCCTCAGAGGCTTCGACCAGGAAGTCCGCCGCTGCCCGGATGTGCGCGGCCTGGCGCAGGTCTTCGTGAATCACCATCCAGATGTCGCGCGTCGGCAGTTGATCCGGGCCGGCGATCACACGCATTTCACGGGTTTTTAGGAAGGTCGGCAGGAGGCCGACCGTGGCACCAGCACGAATGCTCGCGCGAATGGCGGCGGCGGTGCTCACGCGAATCGCGGGTTCGTTTCGCCCCATTCGTTCCGCGAGCCACTGCATTTCCGGAAGTCCGTCCCAGGCTTCGTCGTAGCGCACGACGTCGTGGTCCTCGAGGTCGTCGGCCTTGGGTCTTCCTCGCCGCTGCGCGTACGCGTGGGTCGCGTAGAGTCCGTAGCGCAGTGTCCCGAGCTTTCGCGCGACCACACGCGGTTCATTGGGACGCACGATGCGCACGGCGATGTCGGCTCCGTGGCGATCGAGACGAACGACGCGTGAACTCGAGTGCAGGACGAGCTGCACGTGGGGGTGGCGTTTGCGAAAGCGCGCGAGACGCGGCGCGAGGATGTGAGTGATGAAGGTCTCGACCGTCGAGATGGTGACGGTGCCCTTGGCGACGTCCTGCTGTGCGACCGCGGCGCGGAGGAAGTTGCCGACCTGATCGGAAACCGCGTCCGCGCGCTCGAGCAGAAGCGCCGCCTCGGGAAGCGCCTCGAGGCCGCCAGCATGCCGCCGAAAGAGCTTTCGTTCGATGGCGTCCTCGAGGCGCTCGATGCGTCGACCAACCGTTGCCACCGAGAGTCCAAGGCGGCGCGCCGCGCCCGAAAGCGACCCCGATTGGGCCGCCGCCGTGACGACCTGGAGGTCGTCCCAGGAAATACGAGGCTTCTTGGGGCTTTTCATTTTCGGTAACCCACCTTGCGGAAGCGTCTCTTCCGAACCGGGGTTGAAACCATCATACCTATATTTATGGAGCAGGTGAGCACTGCGGGGTTTGCAATAAGTGACAGTCAAACGGCTGACGTGCCGACTGTGACTATACTCAGTGAAACGGGGCCTCTCGAAGGGAGCTTTTTCGTCGCCCGAGGTCCGATCCGCGGGACTGTTCTCCTCAACGCTGGGACCGGGATCCCGCGGCGCTTCTACGCGGCCTTCGCAGCGCATCTCGCGTCGCGCGGCTTCGCGACGCTGACCTACGACTATCGTGGGATCGGCGGCTCCGCGCCGGAATCGCTGCGTGACCTTGAAGTCACCAAGCAGGACTGGGCACGCCACGATTTCTCCGCGGCGTTCCGCTGGCTCGAAGAACGAATCCCCGAGGTGCCGCGTTTCGTTCTGGGCCACAGCGTCGGCGGACAGCTCCTCGCGCTCATGGATCGCCCGGAAGCGATCGACGGAGTCGTGACCGTCGCGACCTCCTTCGGCTACTGGCGCTACATGCCCAAACCCTACGGATGGTTTGTCGGTTTCCTCTGGTACTTCGGCATTCCGTTTTTCACGCGCCTTCTTGGTTACGTGCCCGCGCGCCGCCTCGGTCTCGGCGAAGACCTGCCCGCCGGCGTTGCGCTCGAGTGGGCGCGATGGGGCAAGCGCGTGTCTTATTTTACCGAAGAGCTCGCGGATGAAGCCGGTTTCGAAACCCTCCAAGCGCCCTGGAAGGCGATCACCATCGAAGACGACGACGTCGCAACCGCGAAGAACTCCGACCCGCTCCTCGCGCTCTATCGCGGTGCGAGGATCGAGCGTACGCACCTTCGTCCGCGCGACTTCGGATACTCGTCGATCGGGCACCTGCGATTCTTTTCCTCGCGGCGCGACAAGCTCTGGCCCCAGGTGAGCGACTGGCTCGTCGCCCAGACGGGGTGAACCCTCGCCCGTGGGCGCACGAGTGCTCGGTCCCGCGCTGCAGGCGAGTTGTTCCTGGTTGGCCTCGATCACGCTCGGTTCAGAGGGACGGGACGTAGAGCGGCGCGAGCGCTGGAGGCTCGTAGTCGAACGCGCCGTTGAAGGGCGCTACGCGACCAAAGAAGCCGACGTGCCGGAGCATGCCGACGCGATACTCGGGCGCTGCGACGCCGAGGTCGGCTGCGCTGACGATGAGCATCGCGACGTTGCCGGTGATCACAAGACGTGCGGTGGTGGGGATCGCGGTGGGCGTGCCCCCGCTTAGATCGCTCGCGCGCAGAATCCAGGTCGAGTCGGTCGGGCGGTAGAACGCGTTGTAGACGCGGTCGCCGCCCTGCAGGGGATCCTGCGGCGTGGACGGAGATGCGGTCGCGTTGTTGGCGTCGCTTCCGTCCTGGTCGATGACCGTGATGATCTGAAAGAAGTGATCTTCGTCGGCGAGCGGAAAGGGCGTGTTCGCGACGTTGTAGATCACCCGGTAGTCGCCGGCGGGCGGCATGGTCGTGTCGTCGCAGAGGACCTCGCGGTCGTCGTCGGTTTCCGCGCAATCGAGGAAGCCGCCGGCGCCAAAGACGTCCGCAGCCTCAGCATCGCTCAGGTTGACGTTGAAGGAACCGTGCGCGCTGACCTGCGTTTCGTCCCCTTGGCCGGGATCGGGTGGCGGCATCCCGTCCCCGGTGTCGTCCGGGTGTTGTGTCGGTCCGAGATCGACGTCGACCTCGAGTCCGTTGCACTCCGTGGGCTCGTCACCGAGGATGCCGCCGATGGCGCGGGCGAGAGCCTCGTCGAACGTGCAGGTCGGTCTGCGTAGACAGGTCGTGGACCGTGAGCGTTGTCCGGTTCGCGTGAACGCGCCCACAAAGGGGGTGGTGGCGTCGAGGTCCGTCGTGTCCGTACAGCGAAACGTAATTTCGAACTGTCGCGTGGTCCCGAGATCGGAACTGAACGACAAGGCGCCGCTGCGCGCATTGCTCGTGAAAACGTCGCTCGGCATGTCTCCGAGGAGGGCTGCGGAAATTTCCTCTGCGCTCGTTCGGTATCTCAGGTCCTCTGTTCTGGCGGGGCCTATGAGGTCAACGAACTCAGCATTTAGTGTCCATCGCTGCCCGACAAATAGGTTGTGGTTACTCGGCGTGAGGGTAAGTGCCCACAAACGCTCGACCCTCTCGCGCCAGAGCTCGCTAAAGTGTTCGACTTCGCCGGCAAGGCGGGCGCCCTCGCTCCTCGTTGGTACGGCGAGATTGACGAGCTCCGTTGTTCCGCCGCTTCGGAGCTGTAGCTCGTACGATGCCAAGAATCCATCGTCCCGCATCGATGCAAGCGTGTCCTCGAAGCTCTCGCGCAACGACACCACCGCCGGCGTAGAAAACGTCAGCCCATCGGGCTGAAACTCCCACACTTCGCCGACCGGATTCGCCCCGCGAAGCTCCGCGTCCCACTCGCTTCTGGGAAGCTCGCGAATCGTAATCTCCGTGTCCGCGGCAAGCGCCCCTTCCGGGATCTCCATGACGAGCGCATCCTCCTCGGTGCGAATCGTTCCGCCGCTGGCTCCCACGGTCTGCGTGACGCTCGGCACCGGTGGTCGTGGAAGGTCAAAGTTCGCGTACTGCAGAAGACCGCCGCCGAAGCCGATATTCGTCGCGTACGCAAAGTGGGGCGCGCTGCTCTCGTCGAGGGTCATCGAAAGCGCGCCCGCGTTGGTGGCGATCTCGAACTCCTCGAACTCAGCGCCGTTTTCTCGCGCGTAAAAGATCGTCGGAGGCACCGTGTCGCAGATGCCCATGCAGGGCGCGCGGCGGCACGAGTCACCGGTGCAGCGATAGGCGAGGTGGGCCCGGTCCGCGTCGTCGAGTTCGAGGATCAGCGTGCGAATCTGACCCGCGGCGATCACGGTGTCGTTCCAGTCGCCGGATTCGCGCACGGTGAGGCGAACACCATCGTCGGCGCCGTAAGCGACATGCACGGAACCGTCGGATGCGACGGCGAGATCCGTGATCGGATCGCTCACCCGAAGGCCCGTGGTCGGCACCGTCTCGGCAACCCAGCTTCCGCTCGCATTGGTGGCGTAGCGAACTTCCCGCGTGCTGTCTTGCCGAAGGTAGGTCACGTGCGCGCCGCCCTCGGCGTCAACGAAGAGGCGGATCTCCTGGCCGACCTCGCCCTCGGTTTCGATCTCCTCGCGGGTAAACGAGCTCCCGTTCCATCGCGCGTAGCGCGCGTCTCCGTCGTCCGGGTGGTACCAGACGACGTGCGCGTCATCGTTGTCGTCGACCGCAAGGTCGAGATAGGGCGGCCGGCTTGCGCTCGCGACGCCACGGTCGAGCGTACGAAAGATCCATCCGGCCCCGTCCCAGCGCGCGTAGCGAAGCACCGAAGCCGTCTGGCGCACGTAGAGCACATGCGGAAAGCCGACGCTGTCGAAGGCGACCACCGGAAAGTCACCGTCAAGATCGAGGGAGCGAATGGACCAACCCTCGGAGGACAGGCCGAACATTGCGAGATCGTCCGTCGGGTTCGGGCGGCGTGCCGCGATGATCGGCGCGCCGCGTTCCGAAAGACCGATGGCGGTCGCCCCTACGGAAGCGCCGTCGGGGCCGGTCGCGACGGGCTCGTCCAGGGGAGGCAGCATGGTGGTTCCGGCGTCGGTTCCGCCGCCTCCGTCCATCGACGAGTCTCCGGATGCGTCCCGTTCCGCCGCATCCCGACCCGCCGCATCGGCGACGGAAACGTCGCGAGCGGCGTCTCTGCTTCCCCCGTCGACCCCCGAGCTGTCGTCGCCGCACGCGAGGAGTAGAAGTGCCGCTCCAAGCTGAATTGCGTTCGTCGTTCGGATCACAGCGTCCCCTTTTCTGAGCGAGCAAGATTGGCGAGCTGCGGCGTACCGTCGTCCTCAATTTTGAGGATGTTGCGTTTTGACTGCCATGTATCCTGTGGCTCCGGGGTGTGCTTGAGCGAGGTGGCGACAGTCCTTCAGGTCATCGACCTGGTCTATGCGAGCGCCTTCGGTGAGGCGACCTGGCAGGCAGCCCTCGAAGGGGTGAGCACTCTCTTCGGTGGGCGTGGTTCAACACTCGAAGTGCACGGACGTTCGGCGCTTTCGTTTTTCGAGGCCGTCGA
>JBCDAA010000268.1:0-12587 GCA_039186435.1 Myxococcota bacterium
GGGATGGCTCGTCGCGGTGATTCTTGCGGTGTTCATCATGTTCGTCGTGGCCATCGAACTCGCGTTCCTCGCACCGGGACTGCTGATCCCCTACGCCGTTGTCCTCGTACCCGTGATGGTGGTGCTCGGGCGCATCGTCTATGTCCAGCGCCTCGATTTTTGGAAGCCAAAGGTCGCAGCGCAACCGCAGCCACAACCGCAAGCGCCACAACCACAGCCCCTCGGTCCGCGCGGCGATCAGGTTCCGCAAGAGGACGTCGCCGGCAAGGTTGTCACAGGCATCGCGATGGGTCTGCTCGGCGTCGCGGTCGTTGTCGGCGTCTTGGTACTCCTCGCGATAGCAGCCTTCATCATTCTCATGGTGATCTGCTTTGCGTCGCTGGCGGGCGGACCATGAACGAGCCGCTTTCTCTCCGCGACCACGTAATGGTGGGGCTCACGCAGAGCCTCTGCCCCGAGTGCGTGAACGAAGGGCGCATGGAGCTTGTGCGGGCGAAGATTCTCGTTCGCAACGGGCGCGTATACTTTCGAAAGCGCTGCCCGATTCACGGCACCCGAGACGACTTCGTGTGCAGCGATGCAGACTGGTACGATCAGCTCGAGCTCAGCGTCCCTGGCAAGATCCCGGCGACCTTTGGCGTTGAACCCAAGGACGGCTGCCCACGCGACTGCGGGCTCTGCACTGACCACGAGCAGCACACCTGCATCGGGCTCGTCGAGCTCACCGGCGACTGCAACCTGCGCTGCCCGATGTGCTACGCCGGAAGCGGTCCGGGCGGGAAACACGAATCGAAGGAAGCGGTGCTTCGCGCCATCGATCGCCTGGTGGAGGTCGAAGGGGGGCACGCGGAAGTGCTGCAGCTTTCGGGCGGCGAACCGACCATCCATCCCGACTTCGTGGAGATCTTCGAATACGCCGTCGCGCAGCCGATCGATCTGATCATGCTGAACACGAATGGGCTTTTGCTCGAGCGAGACGAGGGGCTGCTCGCGGCGCTCGCAAAGCACAACCGTCGCGTCGAGGTCTACCTGCAGCTCGACGGACTCGACGAGGAGAGCAGCCAGGCCCTTCGCGGGGCGTCGTTGGTGGATCGAAAGCTGCGCGCGATCGACCGCCTTGGTGAAATCGACGTGCGGGTGACGCTCGTGTGCACGCTCCAGAGCAACCTCAACCTCGATCAGGTGGGACCGCTGGTGGAGCTTGCGGTCTCGAAAAAACACGTCGCGGGCGTGAGCTTTCAGCCGGCGACCTACTCGGGACGAAACGTCACACCCGAAGAGCTCGAATCACGGGTCACCTACCCGGACGTCGTGCGCGCGATCTGCACGCAGACCGAGTGGTTTCGCGGCGACGACTTCATGCCTCTTCCGTGCGCGCACCCGAACTGCCACACGCTGACCTACGCGTTTCGTGAAGAAGGCAAGCTCACCCCCCTGATGCGTTTCATCGACGGGCGAGAGCACAAGGAAGTGCTTGCCAACGGGATCGCGTACACGCGCGCGCGCGGCCGGGAGGTCGTGGAGGAGTACCTTCGCGCGTTCGGCTGCGACGCTGCAGGCTGCGACGGGTTGGAAACGATTCGCGGCGCGATTCAAGACGCCGCAAAGCGGAGCGAGCATCCGGAGGAAGCGCTCTCGTTCTTTACGAAGGCGCTCACCGAAAAGCTCTCCCCGGAAAACGTCTTCCGCATCACGATCACGAGCTTTCTCGACGCGTACAACTTCGATGTACGGCGCCTGATGAAGTGCTGCATTCACCACGTTCTGCCGAGCGGTCACGTGGTCCCCTTCTGCGCCTACAACGTCCTCTACCGGCCCGGGATTTTGCCGCTTCCAGAGCTAGAAGGCGTCGTCCCACTCCGCACCGCGAAGTGAGGACCTCACCGTGAGAGGCGTCGATGCCGGCTACATCGCGATCATGGCCTTGGCGATCGCGACCGGGCTAATCGTTCGGCGCTGGGTCTCGCCGCCGCTGCAGATTCCGCGGTGGCAACGCTTTGCGGTCACCGTGGGCGCGGTCGTCGGTGGAACAGTGGGCGCGAAGATCCCGTGGCTCGTCATGGACCCGGAAGGACTGCTCAACGGGCGCGTCTGGCTCAGCGATGGACGAACGATCACCTTCGGCCTGGTCGGCGGCTACCTGGGCGTCGAGCTCGCGAAAGCAGCCGCTGGAGTTCGCGTCAAAACGGGAGACAGCTTCGCGGTGCCGCTGGCGACGACGATCGCGATCGGTCGCCTTGGCTGCTTTTGGTCGGGATGCTGCTTTGGGGCGCCGACGAATCTCGCCTGGGCGGTCACGACGGATGGCGTTGCGCGCCACCCAACGCAGCTTTTGGAGTTTACGTTTCACCTCGCTGCTGCGGTCGCGCTCTATCAGCTCGGCAAGGCGAACCGCTTTCCGCGACAGCGCGTCAAACTCTACTTCCTCGCCTACTTCGTTTACCGCTTTGCGACCGAGTGGCTTCGCCCGGAACCGAAGATGGCCTTGGGGCTGACGCTCTATCAGTGGGCGACCCTCGCCTTCGTTCCGCTCTTTCTGGTCTTGTGGTGGCTCGACCGAAAGCCTGCCTCCGATCTGGAACCGGAGCCGCAAACCGCATGAGACGGAAACGTCCTCGTCGGGGTCGGGTGGTGATCGGAATCGCCCTGACGCTCTTCATTTGGAGCGCAGTCGTTGAACCTCGCTACCTCGTCGTGCGCGAACGAACGTTGACCCTCGAGAACTGGCGCCCGGAGCTCGCGGGGATTCGTGTCGCGCTCATCGGCGATCTTCACGTGGGCGCGCCGCCGATGGGCCGAGGACGAGTGCGTCACATCGTCGAGCGCACGCGTCGCCTTCGTCCGGAACTGGTGCTTTTTCTCGGCGACCTCGTCGACACCAAGGGACTCTTTCGATCACGGATTCCCCTCAACGAAGTCGCGGTGGATCTGCGCGGGCTCGACGCCCCCCTCGGGGTCTTTGGCGTGCTCGGAAACCACGACCATTGGTTTGGTGCGGACCGGGTTCGTTCGACGCTCGAGCGCGGTGGGGTGCGCGTGATCGACAACGAGCCGGTACGCCTTCGCTATCGGGGCGTTCCCTTTTGGCTGCTTGGCGTAGGCGACGACTTCACCGGGCATGCGGACCTCGACGCGGTTCAGGTCGAGGGCCCACGGATCCTGGCCACGCACTCTCCCGATCTCTTTCCGGACGTAGACGAAGGGGTCGCGCTCACGGTCGCGGCGCATACGCATGGAGGACAGGTGCGCCTACCGGGGATCGGCCCGCTCTTTGTGCCTTCGCGATTTGGCAAACGATACGCGCAAGGGCACTACCGCGCGGGGAGTCGTCAGCTCTGGGTGACGAGCGGGCTGGGGACAAGCATGGTTCCCGTGCGCTTTGGGGTGCCACCGGAAATCGTCATCCTGACGCTCCAGTGAGGCGCGAGGTTCGGGCGCGAGGTTCAGGTTCGCGCTTCCGCCACGAGCGCGCAGTCCCGGAGGTCGACGCACTGACACGCAAGCGCGTTGTCGAGCAAACGCCGCATTGCGTGGAGCCGGCGCTCCTGCGCTTCGAGTTCGACGAGCTTGTCTTTCGCCATTGTCTTCCACGCTCTTGTCAGACGCCGTCGATCGATGTCGGCCATGAGCACTTTGATCTCTTTGAGGGTGAACCCCGAGCGCTGCGCGAGATCGATCACCGCGAGCCGCGTGCGGGACTCTTCGCCGTATCGGCGCCGGCCCGAAACGCGGCGCTCCGGAGTCAGCAGGCCGAGCTCCTCGTAGTAGCGAAGCGCTGACGGCCGGAGTCCGACCTCCCGAGCGAGCTCGCCGATGCTCCACTCGCGGCCGGTCTTGCGTGGTTCTTTTTTCGTTTTGGGCATTGACCTCAAGTGTACTTGAAGTCGCAGGGTGAGCTTATGACCTATCAACGACTCGTCGCCGGAAGCGGCGCTGTGCTCCTTCCCTTTCTTCTCGCCGCTGTGGGCGCCTGCGACTCCGCGGACGCTCAGGAAGCGTCGAACGCAAACACGTGCTCTCTTTCGGAAGGGGAGTACGACGCGCGCATGCGGACGATTCGCGGCGTGCTCGCGCGACATCGCGGTGAGCTCGCGCGCCTCGAGTTTCAAATTTCGCTTCGGGGTGACTCGACAGAGTTGCGACGCCAGGTGGAGGCGCTCGCGGACGCCGAGCGCGAATGCTGCGAGTTCATGGAGATTCGGTTTGCCGCGACCGCCACTGGCGGCACCGTTCACGTCGCGGTCCCGGGCGCGGCGGCGAGCGTAGTTCGCCCGATGCTCGATGCGCTGCTCGAAACCTAGGCGTTGGCAACCGGCCGTGCTGGGCTACTCGTCCACGCGAGGTGGGCATGGGCACGATGAGCCGCCGCGGCACAGGCGGGCACGATGGGTCACGCATCCGACCCGCATCCGGTCCTCGCGAAACGCATCTGCCTAGAACATCGGAAAGACCGCGCCGGCGCGTTCGGGGGCGCTTGGGGGCGCGTTCACGCCGACCGCATCGAGCACTCCCGCGACTCCGAGGTCGCGGGCTTCGGCCGCAGCGGAGCGCGCGATTCCGTCGTCCCAGCCGCCAACGCCGACCAGCGTCAACGTGCCGCGCTCGAGAGTGCCCGCCACGGCACCGGTGCCCTCCGCGCCGACCTCGACCGAGACTTCGCGAAAGGTCGGCGCTTCGACCGAGAGGTCGACGACAAGCCCGCTCCGCGCGTTTTCGTTGAGCGTGATGCGTTCCAACACCACGCTCTCCGACGCTGCGAGATGAACCCCATCGCCGATCTCCTGCGCCCCAAAGAGGTCGCCAAGGGTTCGCCGCACCGTACGGGTTCCCGTGATCTCGCTTCCCTGAAGCATCACGTTGCGCGATTCGCTCACGACCACCCCCGCAAATCCGTTGTCCGCGAGGACCGCATCCGAAAGCGTCGCCTCGTCGCTCCCGCCGATCCACACACCGACGTCCCCGTTGCCGCGCGCCTCGAGTCGCCCGTGGCTCCCCTGCGAGTCCAGCGTTAGAAGCCCGTAGCGTTCGTTCGCATCGAGCATCAAACGCTCGCTGTCCACGGTCGCCTCACTGACAAGCACCGCGTACGCAGCGAGTCCCCGAAGCCCTTCAGCCGTTTCCGCAACGCGCAGCTCGCGAAGGTCGGCTTCGCCGCGTTGCACGAACACACCAACGCCGAGATTCCCTTCGACTGCGCCGCCGGTCCACTGAACCTCGGCATCGATCAGCGCCGCCCCAACCTCCGCGAACCCCGACGCCGAAACGTCTTCGAGTACGACCGACGCGCTCCGGACGTAGAGTCCATACACCGCAGTCCAGGTCGCCCACTCCCCCGACGAATCACAGACCTGATCTCCCTCGACCGTCCCGGGCTCACAGGTGCACGGCTCGCTCGGACAGGGACCCGGCGCCGCGAATCCTGCAACGCGAACAAAGCGGGGCGCGTCGGGATCGTCGACCTCCCCGGTCATGGACACGCGGCGAAGGGTCGCAGACCCACCCTGCACCGCCACACCTGCCCCCCGCGTCGCGACGATCGAAAGGTCCTCGACCACGGCGCTTGCATCACGAACCAAGACCGCGGTCTCCCCCGACGACTCCAGGCGAAGCCGCCGAAGAAACGCCCCCTCGGCGAGGGTCACTCCGTGGCCTGTGCTCGAACGAAGAACGCCTTCCTCACCTGGCCCTTCCAGAATCACGCCCGCGGGAACTTGGAGATTTCCCTCCAGAATGCACGTACCAAAGCGCACGACATCCCCCGCGTTCGCGCCGTCGAGTCGCCCCTGCAACGCGGTCAGGTCGCAGTCGTCCCCTCCGCCGCACCCGGCCACAGCGGCGACCACAGCGGCAACCCGACTCATTCCTCGAAGCGACAACGGAACCCCTCCTAGGCGGTGACTGGTACTATCGGTCCCGCGCCGCGGCAACCGCGCGCCTTCCAAACCGTGTCCGACCCGCAGCGCGACGATGACCTCCGCCAGCTTCGCGCGTTCGTTCGCGGCGAGCTCTCGGACGACGCACGCCGGCTTCTCGAAGCGCGTCTCGACGAAGAGCCACAGCTCCAGCAGCTCCTCGGCGTCGTCGCACGCGAACAGGAACGCGGCCGCACGCGTTCCGAGCGCGCGCCGCAGTACCGTCCTCAACCGCAGTCCGATCCGCACATCGGCTTGCGCCTCGGCGACCGCTACCAGCTGCGTTCCGTCCTCGGCCGTGGCGGCATGGGAACCGTCTACGAAGCGGAGCATCTTCTCCTCGGCCGCACCGTCGCCATCAAGGTGCTCCATCCCGAATACGCGGATCGCCCCGACGTACGGCGCCGGTTTGAAAACGAGGCCCGCGCTTCGGCGGCCCTCGACCATCCCCATATCGTACGCGCGCTCGACGTCGGCCGGTCCCTCGACGGATCGCCCTTCGTCGTCTTCGAGCACCTCGTCGGCGAGGACTTGGAAACACACCTTCGGAAAGGCCGCCTCTCCCTCGCCCGCGCGCTCACCCTCTCCTCTCAGATCGCCGACGGGCTCGCCGAGGCACATCGAAACGGCATCGTCCACCGCGACCTCAAACCCGCGAACGTCTTCCTCGTCGGCCCGGAAGGAGTGCCGAAGATCCTCGACTTCGGGATTTCCAAAATGCTCCGCGAAGCGACTGCGACACAGTCCGGTGCCTTCATGGGCACGCCTGCGTACATGGCCCCCGAACAACTCCGCGACGCGCGCAACGTGGACGCGCGCGCCGACATCTACGCCCTCGGGATGACGCTCTATCGCATGATCATGGACGAGCTGCCCCACCAAGGTCTTGGACTCGGTGCGCTCCTTTCGGCGCGAGAAGAAGCCGCTCCCTCGCCGCGCAGCCAACGCCCCGACGTTCCCCTCGCCCTCGATGCGGTGATTCGGTGCGCGCTCGCTCCCGCGCGGGACGATCGCTACGCCACCATGGACGAGTTTCGCCGCGCTCTTCTCGATTGCGCCCGCGACGTTGCCGAAGATACGACCCCTCCACGGCGCGCGGACGAGCTTCGTGTGGTCACCGCACTGGTCGGAGCGGAAATCGACCTCGCGCGACTCGACGCGCGTAGCCACGGCCGGCTGCTCCAGCGGGACCCCTGCGTCGTCGTCTTCGGCGAGTCGTCGTGGACCACCAACCTCCTCGATACCGCGATCCATCTCGCCGCAACCGTTCTGCAACCCAAGTCGCTCGTGGTGGTCGGAACCGGCCGCGTAGCGAGCGGCGCCGCGGAACTTCAGGGCGGCCTCCTCGAGGTTTTTCACCGCGCACAACACGCAGACCTCCGGGGAACCTTCGTCACAGAAGACCTGCGATCGCTTCTCGAAACGGAGAACGCCTCCCTCGACGGTCTCTACCCCGTGCGCGCCCGAGCGGCGAGAGCGCCCTCGGGCGTTCTTCTCGGCCGCGACGCCGAACTTGCCCAGCTCGAAGCCTCCCTCGCACGCTCCGTCGAGGATCACGAGCCGAATCTCGTCACCCTCGAAGGTCCTCCCGGAATTGGAAAGTCACGACTCCTCGAACGAGCCGCGCGTCTCGCCCGAAGCCGCGGGATGCGCGTCCTTCGAACCCGCGGGCGTTCTCTCGAAGACACCGCAACCGGCGAACTCGGCATTCTTGCGACCCTGATCGAAGACATCGATACGAGCGACGCCTCTCTCTTCCACGACGGCTCGCACCTGCGCTACCTCCGACTGCTCCAGGATGAGCTCGACGCTGACGACGCGACCCGCCTGGACGTTGGGCTGGTCGCCGATCGCGTTCGCCTCGCCGTCGTTACGCTCCTCGAAACCCTGAGCACCACACAGCCCGTGGCGCTTCTCCTCGAGGACGCGCAGTGGATGCCCTCGCCTCTTTGGCACTTGATGGAGCGCGTTCTCGACGGTGACCATCCGCTGTGGATCGTCGCCGCGTCGCGCGCGCCCATTCCTCTCGAGACGCCCGCTCGAACCACAATTCGCCTGCGCGGATTACGACGCCGAGACGTGCGTTCCCTCGCGGAGGCGGTCGGCGATCGAAGCGTTCCGGACGATGAGCTCGCAAAGCTTGTGGAGCTCACCGAAGGCAATCCCTTCTTCATCGACCAGGTGGTGCGCGCCGCGAAACGCGACGAGGCCCTTCCGTTTCCGCCGAGCGTGGAAGCCGCGATCCAGGCGCGTCTCGACAGTCTTCCCGAGGCGCCCCGCGAGTTGATCAAACGCGCGTCCATCTTCGAAAACGAGTCGTTTCGGGAACTCGACCTCCGCGGCCTTGGCGACGTGCCCAAAGGCGCTCTCGGCCACCTTCGTCAACAGGAACTCCTGCGGCGTACCGGGGACATCTACCGCGTGGCATCGACCTCCGTCGCCCGCACGGCGTATCGCATGCTGACCCCAGAGGCGCAGCAGAATCTGCACCTTCGCGCAGCGCGCCACCTCGCGGCGCAGGGTGCTCCGCCCGAGCGCGTCGCCGGGCATTTTGCCCGCGCACAAAAGAACGACGAGGCCTCCGACTGGTTCGCTCGCGCTGCCCTCCGCGCCTCTTCGCGGGGCGATATTGCCCAGGTGATCGCCGCGGGTCGCCGCGCGCGTGAAGGCGGCGTCGAGCGCGTCGAACTCTGCGACCGTCTCGCGGAAGCCTTCGAGCTGGAAGGCCGCTTCGCCGACGAAAGCGAGGTCCTTCGCGCGGCGCTCGACCAAGCCAAAGACGACGAACGCGCGATCTTTCGGGCGCGCCTTGGCGTCTCGATACTCCGCCAAGGAGACCTCGACGAAGCCCTTCGCCTCCTCGCGCAAGCGGAGCGCGAAGCCGAAGGCGCGGAATCCGAAGTCAAAGCACGCGTGCTGGGAAAATACGCGGCACTTCTCGTGTACGCGGGCGATCTCTCCGGGGCGGCAGCGCGCCTCGATCAGGTGGAGCGTCTGGTGCTCGTCCATGCGCCGCAGCTGCGCGCCGAAGCGGCAGCCTGGCGAGGTCAGCTGGCCGCGGCAACGGGTGACCTCGCCGATCGCCGCAACGCGTATTGGGCAGCGGTGGAGCTTTACCGCGAACGAGGCGACCTTCGCCGACATGCGGGCGCCTCCGTCAACCTCGCTGACGTTTACAACCGACTCGGCGCCTACGACGAAGCGGCTCGCGCGCTCGAGGCGGCCTTGGAGGACTGCCGCGCGATCGGGTTTTGGCACGGCGCCGGTTACGCCTGGCTCAACCTGGCGTACGCCAAGCTGCATCAGTCGCGTCTCGACGAAGCGAAGCGATGCCTCGACGAGGTTCGCCGCCTTCAGTCGCGCTTCGTCGATCCTCGCCTTGAGCTCCTAACCCGCCTCTACCAGGCGCGCCTCGACATCCGGATGGGCAAGCCTTCGGACATCGAGTCGCTCGCAGCCGAACTCGAAGACGCGGCGATGACCGCCCTCGCGGCCCTCGCGTGGTCCCTCGTGGCGGAGCACGCCCTTCAGGAGGGCCAAAACGCACTCCCGAGCTCGGCGCGCGCGATGGAACTGCTCGCATCCCTCGGCAGCATCGAGGAGGATGGCGCGAGCATTCCGCAGGTACGCGCACGAGCGCTTCGCGCCGCCGGAAAACCTGACGAAGCCGACGCCGTTCAACTCGAGGCCCGCGCGGAACTACTGGCGGCTTCGCGGCGCATTCGGGACCCGCTCTGGCGCGAGCGTTTTCTCACCGATGTCGCCGTTCATCGCGAGCTGCTCCAGAGCTGATCGCGTATCGTCCCCGCGTGGATTTCGGCCAGTCGTTTCTGCGCGGGATCGCAGGCGCCTACGACCTCGAAGACGCGGCGGTCGAACGTCTCGGCCCGGCGCTTCACACGCACCTCGCGGATGCCAAGACCCGCTGGCCTGGCGTGGTCGTCTCCGGCGAGGACTACGCCGAGCACCTCGCGCGATGCGCGCCGGACGTCGAGGACCCCATCGACGCGCTCGCGAGCATGCACACGGCGGACCTCTACCTCGCGTGCGCCTGCACCGCCGGCGTCCGCGAGGCGATCGTCGCGTTCGAGAGCAAGGTCATGAGCGAGGTCCCCCGCGCGGTCGCGCGTATCGATCGCGACGACGCCTTCATCGGACAGGTCATGGAGGATGTCCGCATCAAGCTTCTCGTGGGCGACGGGCGTGAACCGCGCATCGGCAGCTACCTTGGGCGCGGACCTCTTACGAGCTGGGTACAGGTCACGGCGATTCGAACCGCCTACGGCCTCAAGCGACGCAGCGAAAAAGAGGTGCCTACGCCCGACGAAGCGCTCGACCTTCCGCTCCTCAGCGAAGACCCCGAACTGGTCGCCCTTCGCGCCCAGGTTCGCGAACCCTTCCGCCGCGCCTTTCGTGCAGCCCTCGGCGGACTCTCGCCGCGAGACCGCAACGTCCTGCGTCTCTACCTGGTCGAGGAGGTCAGCGCCGAAACCATCGGCACCATGTACGGCGTGCACCGCGCTACCGTCGCGCGTTGGATCGCAGCGGCGCGTCGAAGCGTTCACAAAGCAACCCGCACGACGCTCGCCGCGGAGCTTGAGCTCTCGCCAACGTCCTTCGAGAGCCTGATGGCGAAGGTGCTGACGGGGCTCGACATCTCTCTTTCGTCGTTTCTTGGGAGCGCCTCGTGAAACGCTGCGTACTCCTTCTCTTCGTGGTCGCGTGTGGCGACGACAGCAGCGCACCGGACGCGGCGACCGACGCCGGAAGGGATACGGATGTAGCGGACGCGGCGCCTCCCGACGCCGGCACCGACGACCCCGCGCCCCCCGCGCCACCGGCGTGGACATGCCCCGCACGCTGGTCCGCGGTCGAGGTCGCTGGTTCACCCACGTGCATGCCGCCGAGCGCGCCGACCGATTGCGGCGACGGAGAAACCCGCTGGATCGATTCGGCCGGCTGCGTCGAGGTCGCCGCGTGTCCGGACGGAGAGTTCGCGGACGTCGCCGCAACGATCTACGTCCGCCCGGGCGCCTTTGGGGACGGGAGCGAAGACGACCCGCTCGGGGACTTTGAGACGGCCCTCGCGCTCGCGATCGAGGGAGATGTGATCGCGCTTGCCCCTGGCACCTACGACGGATCCTTTCGAATCCCGAACGGCGTGCGAGTCGTCGGCGCGTGTCCGGAAGCGACGCGGCTCGTCTGGTCGACGGCAACGCCGGACCGCCCGGTCGTTCTCGTCAACGCAACACAGCGCGGCGCCCTCGAGAACGTCACCGTGGGACCGGCCGCGACCGTTGGCATCCTCGCGGCTGGCGACACCGAACTGCGTGGCGTCGTCGTCGAGGACGTCGTCGGCGCGGGCATTTTGGTCGACGACCTCGGGCGCCTCGATGCAGAGCGCATCGCTGTCCGCGACGTCGGTCTCCGCGACGGTCGCGGTGGACAGGGCGTCATCGTCAGCGGCGGCCAGGCCGAAGGATCGCACTGGACGGTACGACGCTGCGTTCGCGCGGGCGTATTTGTCGACGAAGGAGCAACCGTCTCCGTCGACGACCTCGTGAGCGGCGCCCACACCGGCGTCACCTCGATCCGGCGGTCCGGCGTCTACGTTCGAAACGCGAGTTTTTCAGGGGCGCGCATCGACCTTCGGGAGGCGACCAATACCGCCCTCGAAGTGGAAGGCGGAGGCGCGACCGTCCGCGATCTCATCGTCGATGACGTCACGATCATGGATCCCCCCGGCGGGATGGCCGTGTGGCTGCACGACGGCGGCAGTCTCGATATCGATGGCGCCTTTGTTCGCAGCGGAGGGTGGCTCATCAGCGGTGAACGCGCCGACCAGGTCACCGTTCGCAACGCAACCCTCAGGGGCGAAACGGGCGGGTTTCTCTGGGGCCAAAACGTCGGCGTCTCGCTCATCGACACCGCGGCGACCCTCGAGCGCATCGCCATTGACGGGGCGGACTCGGGCATTCTCGTCAACGGCCCCTTCGACTTCACCCTCCCGCCCCTCGATGGCGACCCGCCTCCCGACGAGCCCCCGGTCGATCCCATCGCCTTCAACGCCCGCGACATCCGGATTGGACGCATCGCCGATGGCGTTCGCTTTGGCTACGGGCTGCGCATCGACGTTCCGATCGTCGCGGAGGTCGAGCGACTCGAGATCGAAAGCGTTCGCGGCATCCTCATCGACGTCGGGGGATCGCTCACCTTGGCGGACGCGGTGCTTCGTGATCCACAGCCAGGTCGAGATCAGGAGGGTCGCGAGAGCTTCGGCGTCGGGATGACTCTCAACGATGAGGACGCAAGCGCCGACCTCCGCCGCGCGACCATCGAAAATATGTTCGACGTCGGCATCGAAGCACGCGGCGGTTCACTCACGCTCGAAGACGTGCGCATCACCAACACGCAGGAGCGTCCCTGCGGCGACACGACCTGCCCCGGCGCGCCCGGCGGAACGGCGGTGGGCGCCTATTTCGATGCGGTCCTTCGCGCGACCAACCTCGAAGTTCAAACAGCGGCGCTCTGCGGAGTTCAGTTCGCCTTCGGCGGCGAGGTCGACCTCACCGGGGGGCGCATCGAAAACGCCACGGTCGGCGTCTGCGTGCAGGTCGAGGACTACGACGTCTCACGCCTCACCAACGGGGTCGTCTTCGACAACAACGGCACGAA
>JBCDAA010000269.1:0-12545 GCA_039186435.1 Myxococcota bacterium
CCCTGCGCGCCGGGGACGCCGGGTCACAACCCGCTTCGCAACTATGCGTTTACGGCGAGCGGTGATGAGCACCTACCCACCGACTGCGACGGCGGCTACCGCGATCGCGGAAATCGGCGAGGCCGCGCGATCTTTCGTTTCGAGGACGTCGTGCCAGCGCGCTATCGCGTCGTGATTCGCAGTCGTCACACCGAGAACCGGAACCCGCGAGGGGCGCTCTTTGTGGTCGAAGGCGTCGAAGAGCGAATCGACCAACGAACGAGCAGCGACTACGAAGACGACGTGTGGGGCGAGCGCAGCCTGAGCGGCGACGTCGACGTGATCCTCGACAGCAGTCGCGAGGGGGAGAGCGACTCCGTCACCTCTGTGAGCCTCGTCCCGATTTCGGGGTAGCCAAAACGAGAAATCCCGGCGCGCCGTGGGGCCCGCCGGGATCTACGAAACGAAGACTCGATGCGCTACGGGCAGCCGTACGTCGCCTCGAGCGCGTCTGCCAGCGCTCCCAGGTCCGAGTCGCCGGGTGCACCTTCGAGCGCGGTGGCGAGCGCGGCCGCTTCCGTGCTGTCGAGGTCCTGGTACGAACGGTCGAGGGCCGGCGCCGCGTTTTGCACGAAGGCCCAGTGGTAGGCCTGGGCGTCGCCCGTTGCCGCCGCAGTCGCGCGAAGTCGCGCCGCGATGAACCCCGCGTAGCCGACGAGAACCGCGCGATCGAGCTGCGTGCGAGCGGTCTGGGCGCGGGCCAAGTCTTCCGCGACGTCGCCGCTGTCCAGGTCCCGCCAGCACCGGACGGCGAAGACGCCGTCCCACGCGCGGTCGTGCGCGTACTCGTTCACCTCACGTACGTAGCGCGAGAGGCCGATGCCGCCGCGCGCTTCTTCGCCGCCCGTGTAGTACGCGTAGGTTGAGTCGCAGTCCTTCGCCTTCGTTTCACACGTGACGGACTCCTTGTAGACGGAGGCGTAGAGGAACCAGATGAGCGCACCTTCGATGCGGCCGGCCTGAACGCGCGGCGAGTTGCCGGCGATGCCTTCCGCGAACGCGTCCAGAAGCACCGGCTGAAGCGTCGACGGGCCTACGCAGTAGTCCGGGAACATGCCGGGGGTGTCCGTGAGCGTGCAGTCGGTTCCGTCCGGCACCGTGAAGTGCGGGTCGAAGCGCCGAACCACGCGGGAGTCGAGACCTTCCTCTTCCTGGTAGAGCTCACGGGCCATCAGGAAGTCGTCGGACGACGCGTCGCTCTCCGGGTCGAAGATGAGCTCGGCGATGTCCTCGAAGGCACGCACCCGGGCGATGGTGCTGATGGACATCTCAATGCGCGAGTACTCGCCCGTGTCCGACACACACTCGGGCCACGTATCGTCGACGCAAACCGCGTAGTCCGATGCCTCTGCCGTGCAGCTGCCGGGGTTCGGAATCGAAGAGGGGTCGCGCGGGGTGCAGGAGACGTCCGCGTCCATGTCCGTGGCGCTGTCGGTGCCCGCATCGGTGGTGCCGGAGTCCGGGTCCGGACCGCTGTCCATACCGGTCATTCCGTCGTCGTCGCCGCACGCCAACGCAAGAGTGAGGAGGCAAAAAGCAAGGTGTCGCATGAGGTAATTGCGACTCCTAAGCAGCCGGATTTCAATCCGGGGATCCCCCTGTTTTTCAGTCAGGGTGTTATTCGTTGACGAGTCCGAGCCGCAGGGCGCTCTTGACGAGGCCCGCCACGTTTCGAACTCCGAGCTTTTGCATCAGTCGGCTGCGGTGCCCTTCGACGGTCTTCACGCTGACGAAGAGAAGCTTCGCAATCTCCGGACTGGTTCGGCCCTCGCCAACGAGCTGGAGCACCTCGCGTTCGCGAGGAGTGAGCGTTTCGCTATCGCTCGGCCCTTGCAGACGTTCCTCGATCGCTTCGCTGTAGAAGGATTCGCCCTGGGCGACAGCGCGGACCGCAACCAACAAGTCCGAGAGCCCGGCGCCCTTGAGCAGGTAGCCTCGCGCGCCCGCCCGTACGGCAGGGCGCACGTGCGCGTCCGTGCCATGCATCGAGAGCACGACCACCTGCGTGCGTGGTTTCGATTGGCGAATGCGCCTCGTGGCGTCGACCCCGTTCAGCATCGGCATCGCGAGATCCATCACCACCACGTCCGGGCTGTGCTCTTCAGCGAGGCGTACGGCTTCTCGCCCATCGCCGGCTTCCGCAACGATTTCAATGTCGTCGGCGGATGCGAGGAGCGCCCGAAGCCCTTCTCGCACGATCGTATGGTCGTCGGCGAGCACTACGCGGATCGGGTTCGTCATCAAACTCATGATGACGGATCTGACGCGCCGTGCAGCGGAAAGTTCACTCGCACTTCGGTGCCTCCCGACTTTGGACGCGTGAGCGCCCACGTTCCCTGGAGGAGTTCGGTGCGTTCCTCCATGCCACGAAGGCCCCGCCCAGCGGCGGCTTCATCCGGGGCAAAGCCGCGCCCATCGTCGCGCACAACGAGCGTGAGGGTCGATGGAGTCTGTGCGAGTTCGACGTCCGCACGTGTCGCCTCCGCGTGACGCACTACGTTGTGAAGCGCCTCTTGCACGATGCGATAGGCGGTCGCTTCGATCGCCGCGTCGATCGCGTCCAGCCCTTCGCTTACACACTCGACGTGGAGACCGCTTGTTTCGGCGACCGTTTGGCAGAGCCGCGCGACTGCTTTGCCGAGTCCGACCTCGTCGAGGACCGCGGGTGCCAAGCTATCGAGCGCCCGGCGGACTTCGTCGATCGCTTCGTCGAGAAGACTGACCGCACGTCCGACGCGCTGATCTTCGGGAAGAAGCTGCAGCTGGAGGCGAACGGCGGTGAGGGTCTGGCCGGCTCCGTCGTGAAGGTCGCGGGCGATGTCACGCCGTTCTGCCTCCTGCATCAATGCGGCACGCGAACTGAGATCACGAAGGCGCCGATCGCGTTCGGCGAGGGAGGCGTAGGCACGCTCGAGGTCCGCGACCCTGTCTTGAACCTGTGATTCGAGGGTCCGGTTGAGACTTTCGAGGTCGGAGACGAGCGCGCGAATCTGCGCCTCGGCCTCGAAAAGCGCGCGGCGAGGCAGCCACCAAAGCGCGGCTGCAAGCATGAGCCCAAGCAAAACAAACGGAATCAGAAGTCCCAGGGCGGTCAGGCGCGCGGGTCGAAGTTCGGCGGCCATCCAAACGGTGCCGCCCGTCGAGATCGGCGCGGAGGTCCACAACAGTGCGCCCTCATCCGACCCGAATTCGACGACCGCGCTTCCCGCTTCATCAAAGACGATCGTTCGCGCGATCGATGGATGGTCGCTCTGGAGCGCATCGGCGAGCTTTCCGGAGTCGTAGCGCCAAAGGACCGGTCGTCGGGCGGCTTCGCGCGCCAACTGTCGAGCGAGCACGCGCGCCTGCTGCGTGGTTTGGGTTCGTAGTTCGCCGACGCGTACCCAGTGATACGCCGCAGGAGCGCTGACGGTCACGAGGACGACGAGAACGATCAAGAGAGGTGTCGTCTGCAGCGAGAGTCGCCGCGCGAAACCAACGTTCACGGCAGCCCCCAATACCCGAGGGCTTCCAGGTCTCGGCGCGCGACCTCGGCGGTGAGCAGCTGAACGAGTGCCTGCGCGCGGGTATCGCCCTCGCGTGTCGCGGCGTAGAGGGTTCGCACGTAGGGGTAGCGCCCCCCTCGCGCGTTTTCGATGGTGGGCTCGACGCCATCAACGGAAAGCGGCGAGAGGGGGAGTTCCGCAAGCCGAATCTGTCCGAGGTCGGTGAGTCCGAACGCGGCGTCGATCTGCGCGACCGCGCGCAACATCGCTTCATCGGTCAGGAGGATTTCGGCGCGGCCGGCGCGTGCAGCTTCGTCGTGGGCGTTGGCGATCGCGGGCGACGCGGCACGCACCTCGGAAATCGCGGAGTCGCCGAGCTCGCGAAGGAGGGGGAGCACGTCGCCTTCCCCTGCGTACCACCCGGCCAGTTCATCTTCGGTGACGTCGCGGGGTGGCCCCTGTAGTGCCCAGACGAGCGGCGTTCGGGCGTACGCGGTGCTTTCGATGCCCTCCGCTTCGCGCGGACGGAGCGGTCGCGAGAGGAGGGCGATGTCGATGACACCATCTTGAAGGGCATGCAGGCCTCCACCGGACCCGACCGAATCGTGGACGCGCACGCCCGGCAGCTCCTCGAGGAGGTGCCTGGTGAGTCGAATGTTCGCGCCGGACCCCGCGATTTGCATGGGCTCCGGCCCAGCGCGCAATCCCTGGCCGCGCGATGTTGGGCGCGGCGGTGGCGCGCTTCGTTCCGCCACATACGCGAGCCCAATGCTTGCGGACGCGGAAAGGAGAACCACGAGGATCGAAGCGGCGAGGGCGCGGCGCGGTTCGTTCATCGGTTAAACCATGCGGCCGCAGCGCTCGCTACGACACCGACAAAGATTAGGACGCGGAGCGTTCCCGGGCGCACGTTGATCGCAAAACGAACCCCGAGGCGCGCGCCGACCACCGTTGCGAGCGCGAGGACGACCGCCGGCGCCCAATCGACCTGGTCGGCGGCGACAAAGATCGCGAGGGACGCAAGGCCAAACGCGAGAACGCACGCGAGCTTCAGCGCGTTGGCTCGCACGAGGTCGTAGCGAAGGAGGCCGCCGAGGACGGCGAGAAGAACAAACCCAACACCGGCCTGGACAAAGCCACCGTAGACTCCCGCGGCGAAGAGCCCGAGCGCTGCAACCGGTCGTTCCCGCAAGGATTGCGGAGCGCCGTCCGTCGGCGCGAGTGCCCTCGGTGCGACGAGCATCACCGTGGCCATGAGAACCATCGTGGCGAGGAGCGCCGGTTTGACCCACTCGCGGGGAAGCCACAGTGCGGCGGCGGTGGCACCCAGGATGGCGCCCGCGATCGTGGGGAGAGCGATCGCCGGAACGCTGCGGAGCTCGAGCTTTCCTTCGGCGTGAAAGCCGGCGACGCCAGCGATGGTTTGTGTCACGACCGCGAGTCGATTGGTTCCGTTCGCGATATCCGCCGGGAGCCCGAGCAGCATGAGCGCGGGAAGGGCGAGCATCGAGCCGCCTCCCGCAAAGGTGTTGATGAACCCGGCGGCGACCCCCGCGGCAAGCAAGATGGCCAGATGAAGAGGGTCGCTCACCGCTGGGGAGGATAACGCTGAAACGAAGAAACCCCGCGTTTGTGAAAACGCGAGGTTTCGTTCGACGAGAGACTGCGCTTAGCGACGTCGGCGAATCCAGGCCAACACGCCGCCCACTGCGAGAAGGAAGGGCGCGCTGCTCTCAGCGCCGCCTGCGCTGCACGCTTCGCCGCCGCCCCGGAGACTGCCCGTCCCCGTAAAGCCACAGTCGAGGGGTGGAAGGGGACGAAGCTCGTCCTCCGTCGGCTCGTTCCAGCCGCACGCAACGCCTTGGCGCGCAGTGCCGGTGCGACGGACCAGCCAGCCGTTGGGACCGCAGGAAGGAGGCTCCGGCCAGCAGATGTCGATCCCTGCAAGGCCCGCCGAATAGTCGCCGCCGCCACCGACATCACCGGTGCGAAGCGCGATCGGCAAGCAGGTCGGGTTCGGGGTATCGGCGACGGCTGCATGATCCGCGTCGCAGGCACACGTCGGAAAGCCCGCGTGGTCGATGCATGAACCAGCGCCGCAGTCGGTGTCGTCGCAGCTCGACTTGATCTCGAGGCCGCCCGCGCTGAGGTCGACTGGGTGCTCCGCGGGAATGCACGTCACGTTGCGCGATCCGTCGAGATCCGTGAAGGCACGCGCGACAAAACCCTCGTTGCAGAGACAGCCGGGGCCCGAAGAGGTGATCACGCACTCGCCTTCGCCGCAGTAGGTCGTCGCGCAAAGTTGCCGGTCGGCGAGTTCGTCGGCCGTGGCTTCGCCTTCGTCGTCGGCAATCGCGTCGCGGCACGCATCGATCGAGGTGCGCGTTCCCTGAATCGCGAGACGGGAGGACGCCCGTGGCCCGGGCTCGAACATCGGGTCGAAGGTCATCTCGTGGGCGGAGAGCCGGGTCGTGATGCGGGTCATTCGCGGGTGGCGGTCAGCGAGATCGCTCAGCAGCTCAAAGCCGGGAAGTTCGGCTTCGCAGTCCGTGGCGTCAAACTCGTCCCCGGGGCACTCGCAGCGGTCGTTGCCCCCGATGCCGCAAGCATCGAAACCGCCACCGCAGCAGCCGCCCTGCGGGAAGAAGCGAACGGGTTCGCCGGCGTACTCCACGATGAACGCGTCCCCGCCCGCCTCGTCGATCGCGCGAGAGAGCGCAGACGGGTAGTTCGTACGGCCGGTGCCGTCGTCAGACACGTTGAGGAGGGATCCGTTGAGGACCTCGTGGTCCCCCATCGGGAGGTAGTTCTCATCGCCGTAGATGTACGCGGTGACGGCGAGCTCCGGCTCGGTTCCGACCGCGGTGATGCGAAGCGGAATCATCGGCGTGAGGCCTTCGTAGGTCATCTTCAGCGGGCGAATCTGGTCGAGGTCCGCGCCGGGAACGAGACGCGCCGCGACGAAGACCATGCCCTCGTCGGCGTAGGGCTGCATGAAGGGGGCGGTGGTTTCGTTGACGATAAAGCCTTCGGCCTGAAGCCACTCGACGGCAGCTGCGGTGTCACCCGCGGAAAAGACGATCGTGTCGTAGGCGCCGATGGTCTCTCGGCTGATGACCTCCACGGGGGGAGCGCCGCCGCCGGCATCGCCGAAACCAGAGTCGGCCGCCGCCCCCGCGTCCGCAAACCCACCGGGAGAGGGGCTGTCGTCGCGCATGAAGTCCGGGCGTGGGCACTCGTCGCGGTACTCGCAGCGAAACTCCGGACTCGGGCACACGTTGTTCTGGCGAACGCTGACCTGAGGGCGGGTGAGTTCGTCGAGGAGCGCAAAGGTAAAGTCCTCGCTCAGACCGAGCTCCGGCGCGTTCGGTGCGGGCAGGAGCCAGGCGAAGGACTCCGGGTCGCCCTGATAGAGGATCAGCACGTGAGCGGTGACCGTCCCGTCCTCTTCGTTGACCTCGAAAACGATTTGTTCGGCCTGTTGGTTGACCGCGTAGTTGCTCGAGTCGGGGGGCGGAACCGGCGGAGAGAAACACCCGCAGGCCAGCGCCGCGCTCGGCGTGAGAAGAGAGTGCGTTGTTGCGATCAGTGCTCCAACGCCAAGCAATCGTGTAAACATGTCCTAGCTCCGCATCCGTTGGCACGCCGTGGCACGACGTAAATCCACCGAATTGAGTCAACGCATGTTTCGTGCCGCGCGTTGAAGAAACGCTATTCGAGCACTTCCAGGTCCTCGAACTCGAGGATTTCGCTCGCGCGGATTTCCGTAAACGACGAGCGTTTCGGCATGCCCATCACATCCGCGCAGACCTCCACGAGGGCGACTGCGCGCATCGTGATGACCTCCAAGGCCGACGCTTCGGTCGCGTCCGGAAAGACGCCTTTGTCCACGATCGCGGCGGCGGCGCCTGCTTCGAGGAGCGCCGGGGCCAACTCGACGTCGATCCCGCCTGAGACGATCAGCGGCGTGTCCGGAAAGGCGCGCCGCATCGCGTCGAAATACGCTTCCGGTTTTCCGAGCGCGCCAACGGGGTGAATGCTCACGAGATCCGCGCCCGCGTTGACAGCGCGATGCACTTCCGTCGGCGTCGTCGCACCGACAATCGTCACCAATCCGCGGCTCTTCGACGCTTCGATGATGTTCTCGTCGACCACCGGGGAAATTAGGAACTCGCCCCCCGCGGCGACTGCGATCGACACCTCTTCCGCCTGGAGAACGCCCGCAATGCCAACGACGAGGTTCACGTCGTCGACATCGTCGAGGTCGGACACCACTTCGGTGACATTTTCGAGGCGAACCGGGATGGCCAGGAGCTCGATGCCGCCTTTCGAAACGGCCATGGCCCACTCGAAAACCCGTTCGGGAGTGGTGCCGTCCATTACGGCGATGAGGCCTTGCTCGCGAATGGCCGCCAAGGTTGACGTCACCGCGGAAGGGTCCTTTTCCTGAGCGATATCGTCAAGCTTCGTGATCGGGAGTGGCTCGCGTTGCGCAGCGAGAGCCCGCGGATTAGGCCTACCGGCCTTTGGCGCCGGCGTGAGATCGCCCGGCGCTTTGTTGTTTGGGGAGCACCGCCGGCGATGGCCCACCCGAAGATTTTCGTTCTCGACACCAACGTACTGCTTCACGACCCGAAGGCGATCACCAAGTTCGAAGAGAACACCGTCGTGATCCCGATCTACGTGATCGAGGAAGTCGACCAGTTCAAGAAAGAGCTCAGCGAACGAGGTCGCAACGCGCGCTCTCTCGCGCGAACGTTGGATCAGCTGCGGGAACGAAACGGACACTCCCTTCAGGAGGGCGTCGAGCTCGAAGAGGGTGGACGGCTCGTCGTCGCCGTTCCTGCGGATCCCAAACTCTGGCGCAATCGTGACAACCGCGCGATGGATCACGCGATCATGGGCGCCGCGCTCGAGCTGCGCGACAAGCACCCGGAGCGCCGCGTCGTGTTCGTCACGATGGACTCCAACCTTCGAATTCGTGCCGACGCGCTCGGGCTTCAAGCGGAGAACTACGAGGGCGGTCGGCTTCGCGTGTCGGCGCTCTACTCAGGGATGTTCACCATTGATGCGTCGAAGGAGCAGGTGGACGCCCTCGGCAAACGGGATTCCCTCGACCTGAGCCACCTGGAGCTTCCCGACGGGATGCACCCGAATGCGGCGCTTGTGCTCCGTGACCGAAACCACGAGCGACACACCGCCCTTGGGCGATTCGACGACGCGGAGCAAAAGGTTCGACCTCTCCGGGTGAAGCGAGAGGGCGCGTGGGGGGTTCGCCCGCGCAACTTGGAGCAGTACTTCGCCCTTGATCTCCTCCTCGATCCTGAGGTGCATCTGGTCACGCTCGTTGGAAAGGCCGGCACCGGAAAGACGCTTCTCGCGGTCGCCGCGGGTCTTCAGACCGTCCTCGAAGATGGTGCCTTCGCGCGCCTCGTTGTGTCGCGGCCGATCTTTCCGCTTGGGCGCGACGTGGGTTACCTGCCCGGTACGCTCGAGGAAAAACTGAACCCGTGGATGCAGCCGATCTTCGACAACCTCGAGTACATCTTCACGTCCCGCCGCATGAGCGACTACCGGGACTACTCCGAGATGGTCGCGTCGGGCGTCTTGCAGATCGAGCCGCTGACCTACATTCGCGGCCGCTCGCTTCCGAATCAGTTTTTGATTGTCGACGAAGCGCAGAATCTAACGCCGCACGAGGTCAAGACGGTGATCACGCGCGCGGGACAGAACACGAAGATCGTCCTTACGGGCGATCCGGATCAAATCGACAACCCCTATGTCGATGCAGCGAGCAATGGGCTAACCATCGTCGCGGAGCGTTTCCGGACCGAGCGTATCGGCGGGCACATCACGCTCCTTAAGGGCGAGCGCAGCGCGCTGGCGGAACGGGCGACCCAGCTGCTCTAAGGAGATCGCTTGCGTCCAACCGACGGTGCGGCCGTTGGTCCGCCGACGCTCAAACCAAGGGGAAACCCTCGTATTTGGGTTGTGGTATTTGCACTCGGTTGGTAGCGTTCTTTTGTGAACGCATCCGTTGTTGAGGGCGTGTTCGTTTGACGCAAAAGCGACTTCCTGCCGCCGAGCGACGCGAACAGATCCTTCGCACCGCTCGCACGATGATTCGCGAGCGCGGCATCGACGGCTTTGCGCTGCGGGAGCTGGCTCGCGAGCTCGGGATTCGCGCCCCTTCGCTCTATCGCTACTTCGAGTCGAAGGAGAGCCTTCTCATCGAGCTGCAGGTCGAGTCGATTCGCTTAGCGACCGCGTGCATCGCTGAGCATGCCGCCGCATGGGAGGGTGCGCAGGAGACGCCGCCGCAGGCCGCGCTGGCGGGAATTCTGGGTTCGGTCTCGGGCGCCTTTGCGATGCCGGTGGAGCACTCGGAGCTGCTCTCCCTCTCGACCGGACCTCGCCGTTTCCTGTCGGACAAAGGCTTCGATGTGCTTCGTGAAGACCTCAAAGGGCTCTTCGCGGGGCCGTACGAGCGGCTTCATCGTGCTGCGGTGACCGGCGCGCTCTGCGAAGGAGACGCGGGGGCGCGCACGATTCGACTTTGGATGTTGGTTCAGGGGGCGTTTGCGTGCGCCAAGTACAGCCGCGTCCTTCCGGGTTGGCCGACGTCCATCGCGGAAGCGCTGCCGGCGACGCGAGATCTGCTCCGCGGGTGGGGGGCATCGGAGGAGACTCTCCGCGGGATCGACGCGCCGTAGCCGTTCGGGAACACGTATCGCGAAACACTTTTTGTTTCCGAGGGCACGTTCTTGTGCCTCGGGAGGAACGTTTTTCGGCGAGGGGGCGGTGTTCTTGGCGCGACGCTTGACGGCGCCAACGCTACTCCCTTGGCATGCGGATGTTGTGGGTGGTTCTCCTGGTTTCGTGCACCTCGTCGCGAGAGTCCGACAACCCTGTGCGTTTGCTCGCGCTGACTCAAGCGGGGACCGACGTTGTCCTCAGCGAGTTTGAAAGCGAGGTTGAACTCGCGCGCTGGGAGATTCCCGAGGGCGCCGATGCGGGTCGCTTTCGATCGAATGCGCTCGGCACGCATGGCTTTGCGGGATGGTCCATCCCGGGCGAGGGCTTTCCACCGGACGACGAGACGGGCGTGCAGGTCGTTGACTACCGGGACGGGACCTCGTGGGACCTCTTTTCCGGGATCGGGGAAGGAATCTGCGAACGCGCGAGCGGGTTCTTTCGCTACCGCATCGAGTGGTTGCCCGACGATCGCTTGCTGGTGCGGTGCACGGTCGAAAACGACGAACGCACTACGATCGAGTCGGCCGTCTACCGAGTCTCTCGCGATGGAAATGAGGTCGAACGGCTCGGCGGTTCCTGCACGTTCATCGAGGCGGTGTTGCCGAACGGCGATCTGCTCCTCGGCGATCGCGGTCCAGGATGCTCGTCGGATGGTCGTTGGCTTTCGTGGACGCATGCCGATGGCGTGGAACCCCTTGAGCTAGAGGAGAGCGCGCGGATTGCGGGGGTCTCTTCCCTCGGCGTGTTGATCGCAGAGATCGAGGACGACGATCGGGGCTTCGTCTTTCGCGATGTCCACTGGCGGGACCTGGAGACGGGCGAGCGTACGCCCGTCGTCGACGTGCTCGAACCCGGAAGCGTGATCTACGCGAGCAGTTCCGATGGCGTTCTTCCGATTGGAACTCCGTCCGGAACGTCCATCGAGCTTTCTCTTCTCGCGCCCGATGGAACGGAAACACCGGTGCGCATGCCGGCGTGCCGGACCTACAGCCGCGTGCACTCGATCGTGCGCTGGTCGGAGGACGCGCTGGTGGCGGGGTGTCAGTGGTCCGATGGGTCGGTCCCAACGACGTGGATGATTCAACGGGACGGAACCACAACGCCGCTGCCCGTCGAGGCGCCGGAACACGACGTGGGGGGCGACTGGCATCCGGATTCGAACCAGTTTCTCCGGCGTACGAGCATCCCGGGAACCGGTCGTGGACGTTGGTTTTTGGACCGTGCCGATGGAACCAGTGAGGTCATTCCAACCGGCGCGTCGTCTCTCGGCTGGAGCCGCATTCGCTGGACTTCGAACTGCGGTGCGTTCGCGTGTAGCTAAGGCTTGGTGAGCTTTACTTCGTCGGATGCGAGAAGTCGTCCGTCGTCCATCGCGCCGATGCGAAAGCGTTTGCCCACATCGCGGTACCCCTCACCGCGGCGGCTGGGATCGGGCTCCCACACTCCAACACCGACGACCACCACGCGTTCGCCTTCTTCGAGAACGCCTTCGATCACGCGAAACGAGTGGCGAAAGATCACGCCCTGGGTGTCGTGGCCTCGCTCCGTGAGGAAGGCCGAAAGCTCGGCTGTTGGCGCCGAGAGAAACGTGGAGGTTTGCTGTTCGGTGTCTTTCACGAGCACCATTTCCAAGCTGGTCCCATCGACGAACGCGACGTCGTCGCCGTCGCAGAGAAGGAAGTCCGCGGATTCGGACTCGTCCACCAGGACGCGCATGCTTTTGCCTTCCTGACGCCACACGATCACGTGCCAAGCCGCGCAGGGCCGCCCGCTGATCGGCGCGATCAGCGGAGCATCGCCCTCGAACCCAAGCGTGCCGGTGATGCGAACCACTTCCCCCTCGGGCGCTTCCCGAAGCGGGTAGAACGGTGCTTTGAGGATCTCGCGCTTAAGCTTCCAGCTGCTCTCGACCAGCCAGCCGAGAATCGTCGTGGCCGCGACTGCAGCGCCGAACGCCAAGAGAAATACGTCGGCCATGTCGCGATACTACATCGTGGCGTCGGATAACGAAGGCGATGCGGCGCGTCATTCGAGCCCGACGCGGCGCATCGTGCGCAAGCCCATGCGCATCCCCCTGGCTCCGAGCGGCGCCTGCCCACCCACTCGTCCGCCATCGCACCGCCCACGGCCCAGACGCGGCCCGCCCACGAGCTCGCCCACCCGACCTCGGCGAAACGTCATCGCTGCAAAGCAGCGACGACGAGTCGCACAGCGAGACAACGACACTGCGAAGCAGTGGCGGTGCATCGCCCGGGCAGTGACCAA
>JBCDAA010000270.1:0-12452 GCA_039186435.1 Myxococcota bacterium
TCGCCGCGGAGCGTCGTCACCGCGTGGCCCCGAAGGAGCACGCGATCCCCTTGAAGCTCCACGCCGAGGCGCCCCCCCCGCTTCGAAAGCTGCGCGGCCTGAAACGCGGTCTTTCCGAGACGCTCGCTCCAGTAGGTGCCGAGCACACAGTGCGCGCTTCCCGTAACCGGATCTTCGTCGACGCCCACCGAAGGCGCGAAGAAGCGAGAGACGAAATCCACGTCCTGGCCCGGCGCCGTCACCATCACCGCGCGCACGTCGATCGCAAGAAGCGCGCGGTAGTCCGGGTCGACCGCCCGGACCGCATCCTCCGTGTCGAGGACGATCAGAACGTCGCGCCGAAAGCGCTGAACGGCGACCGCCTCCGAGAGACCGAACGCCGCGAGCAACCCGGCCGGCGGATCGGCGGGCTCGGAATGCCGCGCCGGAAAGTCGAGCTGGATTCCAGCGTTCGTGCGCGCGGCCTCCAGCACCCCGCTCCGCGTCGAAAAACGAATCGGCGACGCGTGCGCACGCTCCGTAAAAAGTACATGCGCGCTCGCGAGCGTCGCGTGCCCACAGAGGTCGACCTCCGCCGCGGGCGTCATCCAGCGAAGGCTCCAGTGGTCCTCCTCGCGAAGCAGAAACGCCGTCTCCGAGAGATTCATCGCCGCCGCCACGTTCTGCATCCACGCGTCCGGCGCTTCCTTTTCCAGCAGACACACCGCGGCTGGGTTTCCGGCAAAGGGCTCGCTCGCAAAGGCATCGACGTGAAAGATGGAGGGCATCACTACTTCCGTTTCTTCGTTCCTTGCGCTTGTCTCTTCGTGCCGGCGCCGCGACGTCCAAGTCGTCCCGAGGGTCGTCCGCGGCGACGACGCTTTTCGTGAATCGACAGCGACCCCGCACCGCGCTCGGGCGGAATCAGGCAGCCCGGCCGCGATCCGATTAGGTCTCCGCGCCGTGCCTTCTTAAGCGCCTCCCGCGCGAGATGATGCTGCGAGGGATCCCAATACTGAAGCAGCGCCTTTTGCATGCGCTTTTCCCGAAGGGACTTCGCGGTAAACACCGCCTCCTGCGAAAAGGGATCGCGCCCGGTGTAGTACATGCTCGTCGCCATCGACATCGGCGTCGGAATGAAGTCCTGCACCTGCCGCGGGCGTAGCCCCTTTCGCTTCAGGTAGAGCGCCAGCTGAATCATCGACGCCATCGTCGAGCCGGGATGCCCGCTGATGTAGTAGGGGACGAGGTGCTGCTCCTTGCCGGTCTTTTCGGACGCACAAGCGAACATCTCGGCGAAGCGGTCGTAGGACTCCACGCCCGGCTTTTTCATCTTGTCGAGGACCTCGTCGTCCACGTGCTCCGGCGCCACCGAAAGCTGCCCGCCCGTGAAATGCGTCGCGAGCTCGTCCACAAACTCCGGGCTTCGTTCGGCCAGGTCGTAGCGCACTCCCGACGCGATGAAGACGCGTTTGACGCCCGCTTCCTTTCGGACCCGCCGAAGCAGCTTCACGAGGGGGCCGTGGTCCGTCACCAGGTTCTCGCACACCCCCGGATGCACGCAGCTGAGCCGCCGGCACGCCTTTTCGATGCGCTCATCCCGGCAGGTCATCTGATACATATTTGCGGTCGGGCCGCCAACGTCGGAGATCACGCCGCGAAAGTCATCCATGCGCCGGAGCGCGCGCACTTCGCGAAGCACGCTCTCCGCCGAGCGACTCTGAATAATGCGGCCTTCGTGTTCCGTGATGGAGCAAAAGGAGCATCCGCCAAAGCACCCGCGCATCGTCACGATGGAGTGCTTCACCGTTTCAAACGCCGGAATGACATCCCGGTAGCTCGGATGCGGGGCACGCACGAAAGGCAGGTCGTAGAGCTCGTCCATGAGCTCCGTGCTGAGCGGCTCCGCCGGCGGATTGAAGTAGACCGCTTGCGATCCGTGGCGCTGGAGAAGCGGCCGCGCATTGCCCGGGTTTGTCTCTTTCTGAAACATCCCGCTCATGCGGCTGAACGCGTCGGTGTCGCTCGCGACATCCTCGTAGGAAGGCAGCTCGAGAATCTTGCCGTCCGCGACGTAGCGGCTCCGCTCGAGATCGTCGAAGTCGCGGTTCATGACGAAGGCCGTCCCGCGAATGTCGCGGAGC
Organism: Myxococcota bacterium; assembly: GCA_039186435.1. Lineage (GTDB taxonomy): Bacteria > Myxococcota_A > Polyangia > Polyangiales > Houyiibacteriaceae > JALVDI01. The sequence goes on from JBCDAA010000270.1 coordinate 2,124, forward strand.
TCGTTCAGCGTTTCACCCGCCGCCAAACGATCGGCGAGCTCCCACACCGGGCGTTCGCCCATGCCGAAGATCAGCAGGTCCGCTTTCGAATCCATCAGGATCGAGCGACGCACCGAATCGCTCCAATAGTCGTAGTGCGCAATGCGCCGCAGGGACGCCTCGATGCCGCCAAGGACGATCGGCACGCCCTTGAACGCGCGCCGGCAGAGGTTGGCGTACACGATCGACGCGCGATTCGGACGCATCCCGGTTTGTCCGCCGGGCGAGTATTGATCCTCGGAGCGCACCTTCTTTTGCGCGGTGAGCTTGTTGAGCATCGAATCGAGGTTGCCCGCCGTGATGCCGACGAAGAGCCGCGGCGTGCCCATCCGGGCGATGTCGTCCGGCGAGTCCCAGCGCGGCTGGCTGATGATGCCGACGCGATAGCCGCGTCCCTCGAGAAAGCGACCGATCAACGCCGCCCCAAAGGCCGGGTGGTCAACGTAGGCGTCCCCGTTGACGAGCAGGATGTCGAGCTGGTCCCAGCCGCGCGCGTCCATTTCCGCGCGGGTCGTCGGCAGAAACGCGTTCGTGCGCCTCTTGCCGCGGAGCTGGACCAGCTTAGCCATGCCCCACCTTAACCTGACGAGCGAGAATGTGTACCCGCGCTATGCTCCCGGCGATGCGACGCGGTGATCGAACCATGCTTCGCCCCCACGCCCTCGACCTCGAAGGACGGGGCATCGCGGACGCGGAAGACCGCCAGGTCTTCGTGGAGAACCTATTCGTGGGCGAGTCCGCGGAGGTCGCGATCGAGCATCTTTCCCGCGGTGCGCCCGTGGCTTTCGGACGCGTTGTGGAGCGAGGCGACACACTGCCGACCCGGCGTGAGGTCCCCTGCGAATCGCACTATCAATCGAGCGGCCGCTGCTCGGGCTGCCCCCTGATGACGCTCAGCGAAGAAGCGCAGCGCTTACAAAAGGTCGCGCTCCTCGCCCATCTCAGTCTCACGGTGGAGCGCGTGGAGGAAGCGCCCCGCGCGCTGGGGTATCGCATGGCAAGCAAACGCGTCGCCTTTCCCACGCGCGCCGGGCTCACTCTCGGAAGCTACATACGAGGAAGCCACCGCTGGGCGGACATGGCCCATTGCCTTGTCGACCACCCGCAGATCGCCGACGCCGCCCGGCTCCTGGTCACGGAAGCCCGCGCCCTTGGCCTTCGAGCGTGGACAAAACGCGAGCCCAAAGGCCTTCGCGCGGTCTGGCTTAAGACCGATGGCAGGGCGGTCCTCGTCACCCTGGTCGCGCCCCCTGCGTTTCAGGCGTTCGCGACCGACCTCGCGGCGCGCCTTCCCGCCCACATCGGCATCGCCTTCAGCTCGCAGACAGAGGGCTCCAACAACCTTCGCGGCAACAAGCCCATCGTCCTTCGCGAGCCGTCTTCGCTAACGCTCGAGGGCACGGAGGTTGGCCCGCTCGGCTTTCTCCAGCCGAACCCAGAGGTCGCGCACCAGATGTACGACGTGCTTCTTCGCGACGAGCACGGCAATCCCCTTCAGGGAAGCCTCGCCTTCGACCTCTACGCCGGCGCGGGCTTTACCACGCGGCGACTCGCAACGAACTTTGAAACCGTGGTTCCGTGCGAAAGCTACGCGGAGTCGGCTGCAGCGCTCGGCGTCGAACCCTCGGACGCCGTGACGTTCCTCGCGAACGCGTCAAGCGCGCCCGAGTTCATCAACGCCAACCCTCCCCGTAAGGGCCTCGGCGCAAACGTCTGCGCAACCCTTCGCCGCCTTGGCGCGCCGCGCGTTCACATCATGGCCTGCGGACCGAAGGGCCTCGCCCGCGACCTCGCAGACCTCACCCCGCACTATCGGCTCGTTGAACTCCGCGCCTTCGATACGCTTCCCCAAACGCCCCACGTGGAAGTCATCGCCAAACTCGTTCTGGCGTAGTTGAGCTCTACTCCGGCAGCGCAACGACATCGATGGAGAGGCGGGTTTCACTGCCCTCGGTCACCATCACCCGCGCGCGCCGATCTTCGCCGTGCGGCATCACCAAACGAATCGGGTAGTTGCCGAGGGGAACGCGCACCTGACGAAGAGGCGTTCGACCGAGGGAGCGCTCGCCGATGAAGACTTCCGTGCCCGTCGGCGTGGTCTGCAGCGTCAATCGCCCCCTCTCGTCGTTCAGGTCGACATCGGTCGCTTCGAGAAGGCGCGCCGTGATCAATTCCGAGTCGCTCGCTGCAAGCTCGACCTGCTGGAGGAAGGTCTCGTAACCAGCCATCTCGACTCGCACGGTGTACTCGCCGGGCTCGAGGTCACGTACTTCGATCGGCGCCGGACCCATCGCGTGATCGCCGATCGAGACCAGGGCGCCCACGGGCACCGAAGCAACGAGAAGGGTCGCGGTCGTGGGATCCTCCGCCACCACAGGCGCGGGATCCTCCACGGGAGGCGGCGCGCTCGCCCACGGTTTCCAAATCGCCACCGCGGTTCCGACCAGCGCGATCAAACCGATTGCGCCAATGAGGATCCACGGCGGGCCCTTCGAAGGCGCCGGCGCTGGGCGAGGTCGCTGGGGTCGCGCGACCGGTTCGAGCTCGAGCGGAAGCGAGTCCGCCGGAAGCGGCGGCGCTTCGTCCGGCATCGGGGCCAGCGAGACCAGGTCGGGACCCGCCGGATGAGGCACGTCCGGGAGCTGTCCAAGCGGATGCGAAAGATCGAGGTCGCGCGCGCCCGAGGGCATTTTCACGTCCATCGTCGGGCGCACGTCCTGTTCGTCCACGAGCGACACCAGCTGGGAGCTGCCGAAGGGGGTCGAGTCCATCCGCGGGCCGCGCTCGAGCTCATCGGGAAAGCAGCGGCGCATCAGCAAACCGATGTCTTGTTTTGCGACCGTTTTGCCGCGCCCGACGAGGAAGCGATGAAGATCGTCGCGCATCTCGCCGATGGTCGTGTAGCGATCGGACGCGCTCTTTGCGAGCGCCTTTTGAATGATCGCATCGAGCTCCGGAGGCGGATTGCTCAGCCGCTCCCCGAGGGTCGGCACCGGCGCCGAAACGATCGCCTGCATCGTCGCCGCTTCGCTGTCGCGCCGGTAGAGCACATACCCCGTGAGCGATTCGTAGAGCACGATGCCGAGTGCGAAAACGTCGATGCGGTGATCGATCTCGTGCCCGGCACACTGCTCGGGCGCCATGTACGAGAACTTACCTTTGACGACGCCCGCCTGCGTTCGGTGGTGCTGCGTGTCGGCTTTTGCGATACCGAAGTCGAGAAGTTTCACTTCGCCGTCGAAGCCCACGATGACGTTGTGAGGCGACACGTCCCGATGGATCAGACCCATGGGCCGCCCGTTTTCTTCGCGAAGCGCGTGGGCGTAGTCGAGGGCATCCGCCACCCGCGCAGCGATGGCGACCGCCAACTCCATGGGCACGCCATCGTGATCGCGAGCGCGGCGAATCAATCGACCAAGGGGTTGCCCGTCGACCCACTCCATTTCGATGTAGTGCTGGCCGTCGACCGCTCCCGCGTCGTGAAAGCGGACGATGTTGGGGTGCTTCAAGAGCAACCCGATGCGCGCCTCGTCCTGAAACATGTCGAGGAACTCTCGCTCCTCCGAAAAGTGCGCGAGAATCTTCTTCAAGACGACCGGACGACCAACCTTCTGGTCGCGGTGTCGTGCGAGAAGAATCTCCGCCATTCCGCCGAGCGCGAGCCGGCCCAGAATGTCGTACGGACCAAAACGCCCAATCGGTTCGAGGGCGACCGCTCGACGCACGGAACGAAGCGTGGTCCGCGGCTCCGGCGGACTGTCCTGAAGAATCGCGGACGCGGGGAGCGTCGGCTGGTGCGCGATGTCCTGGCGAGGTCGCGCGGGCCGCTTGGTGGCGCGCTCCTGCGCGGACGAAAACGGGGGCCCTTTGGTGTCGTCGCTGCTCATGGAGCTAAGGGCGTTAAGCGTACGTCGATCACGATGCCCTGGTCCGTACCGACCTGCACTTGCTGACGGTGCGTCTCATGCCCTGCAGACTGCAGCATGAGGTTGTAGGTACCGGGCGCGACGTTTTCCAAGGTAAGCGGTGTGGCCTGCGGCGGGCGATTCCCGAAGAGAACGCGCGCGCCCGGGGGCTCAGTCCGAATCGTGACGGTGCCCGCCGAAATTCCTTCGCTTGGCTGAAGCGCGACGGTGGCCGCAACACCGCCGACCACGAGCATCAAAAGCACGACCACCAGCGCTTTGATCCAGGTGGGGGCCCCCGATGACGCAGGGGCCGGCGCAGGTGCAGGTCGCGGAGGTCGACTCGACGCTCGGCGTGAGCGCTGCATCGGAGCGGGGGGGACCGACTGCGGCTTGGGGCCGATGTCGTCGGCGAGGGCCCGGGGGTTCGCGAGGCGCGTCGCAAGATCTTCTTTCGAAACTTCCGGCGCCGCGAGATCGGGGGCCGACAGAAGAATCCCGTCCAAACTCTCCGGCGACAGAGGCGCCGCAGCAGGCGCAGGCGCAGGTTCGGCTCCCGCAGCCGGACTGTCGAAGTCCGGCACGGGAAGATCGGGGAGTGGAAGATCGTCGTTGCTGTCCTGCGGATCCGAGAGCGGCGCCCCGGCAAGCGCCGCATCCACCGAGTCGATCATCGAGGGCGCGACAACTTCGGTCGCCCCGTCGACCGGCTCGAGAGGGCTTTCGTCAGCGCCTCCAAGATCGATCTCGCGCGCCCCCGAGACACGAATCGGCTCCGAGGGCGCGCCCTTTCGTCGTGGCGCGAGCGTCGGGCGCGGCGCCTCGGTGTGGTACGAGCTTCCAAAGGGCGTCGTATCGACGGCGGGCCCCTTTCGAAAGTCCTTCGAAAAGAAGTGTTGGACCATCGCCGCAACGTGCGAGCGCTGCACGGGCTTTCGTTTCTTGAGATAGCTGCGAAGCACATCGCGCATCGCCGCCGCCGTCGGAAAGCGATTCTCCGGTTTCTTCGCCAGCGCCGTTCGCACGATCGCCTCGAGCTCCCGCGGCGGGTTGTCGAGACGCTCGTGAAGCGAAGGAATCGGCCCCTCAACAATCGCCCGCATCGTCTCCGCCTCGGAGTCTCGGCGATAGAGACTGCGCCCCGTCATCGTCTCGTAGAGCACGACGCCGAGGGCGAAAATATCGATGCGGAAGTCGAGGTTTTCACCGCGGCATTGCTCGGGCGCCATGTAGGCGAACTTGCCTTTGACCACCCCCGCCTGGGTCTGGTGCGACTGGACCTGCGCCTTCGCGATGCCGAAATCCAGCAGCTTTACGGAGCCGTCGTAAGCCAGCATCACGTTGTGGGGCGACACATCGCGGTGCACGAGCCCCATGATCTGGTCTTCTTCGTTTCGCGCCGTGTGCGCGTAGTGCAGCGCGTCCGCGACCTGCGCGACGATCTCGCACGCGATGATGACGGGAATGCCGCCGTGATCACGACCGCGGCGAATGGTTCGACCGAGCGTGACGCCGTTGACCCACTCCATCGCGATGTAGAGTTGATCGTCGTCGACCTCGCCCCAGTCGAGAAAGCGACAGATGTTCGGATGGTCGAGCGCGGATCCGATGCGCGCCTCGTCGAGGAACATGTCGCGAAAGTCATCGTCCCGCGCGAAGTGCGCGAGGATCTTCTTCAACACGACCGGGGTGTCGTCGTTCTTCTTTCGCCCAAGAAGGATTTCCGCCATCCCGCCCATCGCGAGACGACCGAGCACATCGTACGAGCCGAACTCCCCGATGACGGGAAGGTCCGTCGAGGTGAACGATGACGTCTCCACCGGAAGATGGCCAAAGGTGTCCGGAACGGGCTTCTTCTTTTTCTTCTCCCCGGTCGGAAACATCTGACCGGGCTTGCGAACCGACTCTGGCGTGGCCGGCGGGGCCACCTTCGGCATCTTCCGCGACTTCGGGCGCCGGGGTGGAAGCGAGGAACGGGTTCGGCGCGGCCGGCGCACTTGAGATTCGACCGGCGGCTTGGACGGGCGCGGCGGCGGCGCCTGGGAAGGACGAGACGGGCGCGACGCGAGAGGATCGCCTTCGATGGCCTCCGGAAGACCGACTTCGTCGAGCAGGCCGGGGTCGACCTTCCCCTTACTCGAAGGCAGACGTGAACCCGCTGCAGCCGACTTGGAGCCACCGCGTCGTCGCTCGTCGTCACTCACTGTCCGAATGATACACGCACTGCCGGGCTCACTCGAGCGTGTCGATCAGCGCTCGCGTGTCGTGGAGGACCACTCCTGGGAGTTCCCGCACAGCGCGCTCGAGGCACCAACGACGGCGCGCATCAAAAACGACCGCGATCCGCTTGCCTTCATGGGCTCGAATCGCAGCATCGACCCGCACCGCGTGGGCGCGACAGACCCGGAGCGGATCGGCTTCTCCGAGGTCTGCATGGGTCGCGAGGGCGTTATCCCCCCACTGGGTGAGATTTCGATAGGTGGGGGAGTGAATCCACATGGGATCAGCGCCTTCTTCCCCCAATCGGCGCTCGCGATGGGTCCAAACCTGCTGGAAGAGCGGTTCCTCGGGCCCGCTCGGGTGGCGTTCCCAATACCCGGTCCACTCGTCGGTCATTGCACGACGCCAGCCAGAACCGGGGACAAGCTCGAAGCCAAATTCGTCGTGAAGGGGAAAGACCACCGCGCTGAGCTCAGGAAAGGACGTCAGCCACGGGTCTTCCTCCTCGGCTGCATGGGCGGCCGACACCCGCGCAAAACCTGCGGGCGGAATCTCCGCGACGACAACCTCCGGCTCCGCCGCGCGAATCAGCGCCTCGAGGATCCGCATCGGGTAGTCCTCGTCGTGCAGATGTACGCGGTGGAGGCTGCCGATGATCACGACCTCGGTGCGGGCGGGCTCACGCGTGATCGCCTTCCACGGATCGCCTCCGCACGACCAGAGCACGACGCACGCCATCAGCCAGCGCATCGCCGCACCATAGTCGAAAATCGCCGGTCGCAATCGCGTAAGGAAACTTACGCACCCTGACGAAAACGTCCGAGCCGCGCGTTATGGCGGGGAATTTCCAAGGGGTTTTACGGGTGGCCCGCTCCCTGCTCTCTCCGCGTCTGGTTTCGAGCTTGGAGGCAGAATGACGAGACAACTGGGTGCGTGTTTGATCTTGGTGATGGCTTGCGGGGGCGGGGATGACGACGTCCCCATGGACGCAGGAGTGGACGCGAGAGACGGGAACTTGCCCGACACGCCGCTCCCGCCGGACGACGCCGAGCCAGACAGCGCGCCTCCTGGGCCCGCCTGTGGCGACCTCGGCGACCCCTGCATGCCCGATCGAGGGTGCTCCCGCTCGGCCTTCTGCCAGGCGGAAGCGGCGGCGAACTTCGATCCCGCCGACGAAGACGTCGTCGACCTTCCCGCCGGGACCGACACGACCGGCGTTCTCTTCGCGGGAGGCTACGGCACAACCGACGATTTCTCGGCGGCGAGCCGCAACATCTGCGACCCGACCGACACGAACGACACCACCTGCGGCGAGTGCGGCTCGTGCATTGCGCTTCCGAGCGACACGATGTGCGTTCGGAACTGCGAGCCTACCGGTACGGACAACTCCGACTGCCGGGATGGCTACGCGTGCATGATCCCGCAGGGCGTCTGCTTTCCGGGCTGCAACAGCGACACCGAGTGCCGGATCGGACGCGTGGAATCGAACGGGATTGCCGGCCTGCAAACGCCGGATGACTGCACGGAAACTCCGGCGGATTGCGGCGGCGACGCGACGAACTTCGACAACCTCGTCTACCGCACCGAGGGCAACCCGACGTGCAACATGGAGACCTTTCGCTGCGAGTTCGAAGGCCCTGCGGAAGCGACCGCCGGGGACACCTGCGACACGGACTTCGACTGCGAGTCGAACGGCCAGTGCATCGATTTCACGGACGACGACGGAGAACCGGCCTGGCCGGGCAACTACTGCACGAAGTTCCGCTGCGACCTCGACGGCCTCGAGTGCGCAAACGGCGGCAAATGTCAGGAGCGTGGCCTCGGGGATTTCCTCTGCGTTGCGGGATGCTCGGTGGGAACCGGCGCGGATGTGGACGCGGAGGATCCCTCGACGTGGCTCGTCGCCGAAGGCGGGTGTCGCGAGGGCTATACCTGCAACTGGGACGGCGCGAGTGGCGCGGGCGTCGCGGACAACGGCGGCTGCGTCCCCGGCGAGTTCAACGAGGTCACCGAATCGAATACGGGCGGCCCGTGCACGGAGGACGCCGACTGCTGGTCACCCTTCGGACGCGGCTTCTGCATCGACGAGAACGACGGGAACTTCCTCGGCGGCTACTGCTCGCAGCGAGACTGCGGCGCGCCGGGATTGCCGGCGGGAATCTGCGGCGACGGCGGTGAGTGCATTCCGGGTTTCGATCCGGACGACACCACCTTCGCGCTCTGCCTCGATGCGTGCGAGACGCCAGAAGACTGCCGCGACGGCTATGGCTGCATCGCGCTGACCGCTGGCGGCAACACACACTGTTTCCCGGCATGTCAGGAAGACGACGAGTGCAAAGCGTCGCAGCGATGTGAGATCCCGGTCGGCGCAATGGCCGGCGACTGCGTCGATCGCTAGCGCGTTGCGAACGGCCGCTCGGATGACGCGGGCGGCCGTTCGACGGCGCGTTTTGCGAACAAAGCATCTCAGAATACCGTCGCCGCTTCGCGGCACGAACACGCAGTCCAGCCCCCTCTTCTACTCAAAAATGCTCGGCATTTCCTCGGGTCGCCAGGGATCGACTGACGGTATGTTTGAGATGTGCTCTGGTGAACAAACCAACGGGGTGATCTGCACTTTCGCAGCACACGAAAAAACTCGTAACGCTCAACAAAGCGTGGCGACCGTGAGTCGATGGGCGAGAAGGGCAAGCAGTCGCGACGAGCGTTTGGCGCCGCGTTTGGCTTGGGGGCCCTTTCCCTCACCCTTCCCGCAGCTGCGGACAACGCGCCGCAAGCTTCGACCCACGCCTGGGTCACGCACGCCTCGCGGGAAGACGACAAAGCACGAAGCCGCCGCGCCCTTGAATCCGCTGGTTTCGAAATCACCGCGTCCACCCGAAACGCGGTATTTGGCACCCGCGACGGCTGCCTCGGCGTTTTCTATTGCGAGGGGGGCGTCGCCTTTCTCTGCGTGAGCGGGCGCGACATTCAGACCGCGGACTCGCTCACAACGCTCGTGCGCTCGCGGTTCTAAGCCACGGAAGCGCGCGGTAGACTGGGAGGATGGCCGACGAGTTGGCCCGGCGCGGCGCCGCAAACGTGATCAAGAACCACCTGCGCGTTCGAAAGAACGAGCGCGTCGTTCTCTTTCACCTCGGAGAGTGGCCCGCCCTCGATCTGCTCCGCGAAGTCCTCGCCGAGCACGGCGCCCAGGTCACCGAAGTCGACAGCTCCCGATGGGAGCGCACCCCGGAAGCGAAGTTCGACGCGGCGATCGCAAGTGCGCTCAAGGGCGTCTCCGCGAGTCTCTACGCCAGCCCGGACGGTTCCGGCAGCTCGGGCACACGCGCGCAGCGATTGATCACCCTGATCGACAAGGCCGGCCAGGTTCGTCACCTCCACGTTCCCAAGGTCAGCCTTCGCACCCTCGCAACCAGTTTGCGCGCCGACCCCGCCCTGATGGCATCCCTCAACGAACGGCTCACCGCCGCGCTTTCCGAGGCGTCGGAAATCCGCGTCACGAGCGAAGCAGGAACCGAGCTCACCGTCGGAATCTCGCGAAACTACCCGTTCGTTTCCGGCACGGGCGTTCCTCGACCCGGGGCTTGGGAAGGAGTTCCAGCGGGGGCGGTTTGGTTTTTCTCGCGCGAGGTGAGCGGACACTACGTCGCGGATCGCATCGCCCAAGGTTCGGTCTTTGCCGTCGATCCCCGTGACCTCTACCGCAACCCGGTCCACCTCGAGTTCAATCGAACGCGCCTCTCCGACTATCGCTGCGACGACGACGCCACCCTGGGTGCGCTCCAGGAACACCTCGCCCGCGATCCCAACGCGGGCTTTGTGGGCTTCGTTTGCTTGTCGACCAACTACCTCGTGCGCAACGAACTCAAACTCTTCGCCCACGACGCCATGATGCACGGCCTACGCATCATGCTCGGCTACTCCAACCCGCAGCTCACCCAGGCGCCGTTGTCCGCGAGTGTCTGGGCGACCTTTCACGGCCGGCGCCACGACATCACCATCGACGACCAACCGCTCATCGCGAAGGGACGCTTCCTCAGCGAGTGGACCGAAGGCATCCTCCCCTAGCGTACGTTGACACCAAGGGACGGTCCTGTTTGACGACAACGCTAGCGTCACTGCCCCGCAACTGACGAAAGTGAAGAACTCCGTCCCCTCCCAA
>JBCDAA010000271.1:0-12449 GCA_039186435.1 Myxococcota bacterium
GTACGCGTTGTCGTCCCCAATGCGCGGAAGATCGTTGACGGTGATGAAGTTGTCCGCGGAGACGTTCCAGATATCGCTCCCGTCCCAGCTCGGCGCATCACTGCCTCGAACGCCTGCGGCTTGAGCAAGAAACACCGTCACAAGGGAGTCGTTGTCGGTTCCGTTCCAGTCGGCGACATGGAGGACAAGCGCTTCGCCCGCGAACATGCGGTCTTGAATGGTCGTCTCAAAGAGCCCGTCGCTGTTGGCAAGCTGCTCCAAGACCGTGGCGCCGAAGACGTTGTCCCGGCCGTCCGCGCCGTCGACAGGGGGAGCGGCCGCCGCCGGAGGAACGCACGCGTGCTCGTCGCTCGGGCCAATGGTGCATCGTCGGTCGAGGCTCCAGCCGATGTCTCGCCATCGACCTTCCCGCTGATCGACCCGGACGTCACGAAGTCCGAAGGTCGCGGTGAGTTCCGGATCCGAGGGCCCCTCCACGCGAAGCGGCCACGTCACGCCGCAGCCCATCTCCATCCCAGCGTCGAAGTCGCGCGGAACGCACATCAGTTCCGACGCGCTACAGGTCAGCCCTGCGCCGCAAACGTTCGTGCAGGAGCCACAGGTCGCGTCGGAGGTGAGGTCGGTTTCGCAGCTGCCGTTTCCGTCGCAATCCGCAACGCTGCCCGTGCACTCCGGCAGCCCGGTATCGACTCCCGCATCTTCGCCGTCGCTGTCATCGCCGCAGCCGAAAGGCAGGGCAAGCCCGAGGATGATGAGAGACGTCCACCCAGCCCTGCGGGTGCGTTGCCCAATCGAAGCTTTCATCAGGTCCTCAGAACGGGTCAGGAATGCATTCGACCGGATCTTCGGGCGGCGGCTCGACCACCTCGCCGTAGAGAGCGAGGAAGCCGGTGAAGCCGATGGCGAGACTCATCGCATTGCATTCCACCCCGGGTCCACCGCTTCCAGGAATGCTTCGGACGTCAAGGTCCTCGCCGAGCTCGCGATCGAGAAGCCCGCGAATCGAGCCACCCTCGCACAGTCCGGCGCGCGTCCAGGCGTCCGCGAGGTCGATGTCTCCGTAGCGGCCGGTGATGGACAAGTTTTCCAGCGCGTTTCCGTCGTTCGAAATGCGCGCCGTGATCCTTCCGTCCGTGATTCGAAGCTGGAAGTTGTTGCTGTCAATCCACGGAATCACGAGCGGCTGCCGGTCCGGAATTCGCGCGACGAGGCGCCGGTTCACGACGTAGGCGTTGTTGTCGACGATGAGCGGCCGGTCCGGGTTGCCTCCGGAGAAGCTCGTCGTCGCGACATTCCAGCGGTCGTTGCCGTCCCACTGAGGAAGCGGGTTCCCGTCGAGGCGAACGTGTTCGACACCCGCGGCCGCGAGAACCTCGACGTTCGGATCGTTGTCGGTGCCGTTCCAGTCCTTCAGACGAATCACGATCGTGTCGCCCTCGGCCATCTCCTGACGCGCGTTCGGCTGGAAGGTCGGGTTGAGGTCCGCGAGGGTGCCCAGAACACGCTCGCCAAAGACGTTGTCGACGCCACCGGAACCATCCAGAGGCGGGAAGTCGCCCTCGGGCGGCAAGCACTCGGGCTCATCGGTCACGGCGACGGTGCAACGACCGTCGAGGTTCCATCCGAGCTCCTCCCACACCGTGCCGCGCTGGTCGATCACGATATCGCGGAGCGCGTAGGTTCGCGTCGCCGTGTCGACCTCGTCGAGGACGTCGGGTCGCTCCGGAATCGAGGTACCGCAAATCACCGGACCCGTATCCGGCGGCATCGAGGTATCCGGCACGCCGGTGTCCTCCACCGCCGCATCGAACATCCCGGCGTCTCCCTCGCAGCTCAGGGTGCTGGGGTTGCAAACCTGCGCGCCCACGCAGCTGGTCGTGCAGCTTCCGCAGGTCGACCGGTTGGAGAGCTCAGCTTCGCAGCTACCGTTCTCATCACAGTCGGCGGTTCCGCGACGGCATCCACCGTCTGGCGTGAAGCGTTGAAGGAAAGACGGATCGTAGACGTCGCAACCGAACGCGAACAAACCCGCGAAGAGGACAAGGAAGTTAGTTGTAAGGGTTCTCGGGAACATAGTTGCCGGTGTTGGTCATGTTGACAGGAACCATTGGAGTCGGCGCCATCGTCGGCGGGGTCGCAACTTCGGCGGGCGCCATCCCTGGACGCATCCCTCGCCGCACAGGTCGCATGGTCCGCATTGCGCGGGGGGTGTCGGTGGCCGGCTCTGCGGCTGCCTCGGTCGCGCTGATCGTCGTCGCGCTCACCGCCGTCACCGTCGGCGGCTCTTCGGTACGAGGCGGAGGCGTTGGCCGTACCGGCGCCGGTCGCATCACGGTCATCGGCTGACCCGCGGGCAACGGGGGCGTGAGACGCGCGGGACCCTCACTTGGGGGCGCGGCGGTCTGGGTCGGTAGCGCTGTCGTCGAAGCCGGGGTGTTGTCCCGCCCGAACATGTACGCGCCGAGGCCCACGAGCGCCAAAAGAAGAACGAGCGCCGAAACCTTCCAAACAAGACCCCCCGCACTCTCGGTGGTAAGCGCGGTGCCCGTCGTATCCCGGGTCGGCGTACGGTCGGCAAGTTGAAACGAGCTTGTGACCGGGCCGGTCTCGCTCATCGCCGCTTCGGTGGCCTGGACGGCGGCTTCCACCGCCTGACGCTGACGCTCGAGGCTCGGTCCAACGAGGGCTTGGAGCAACTGCGTCACGTGCTCGGCACGACCGAGGCCACCCACCCTCGACGCTACATCCTCAAGCGCACGCCGGAACTCCCGTGCGGTCTGAAAGCGCTTTTCAGGATCGCGCGCGAGTCCTTTGAGGACGACCTCATCGAGAGGCTTGAGATCCGGTCGAACCGACGAGGGCGGAGGGATGTCTTCGTGGAGCACCTTGCGAACGGTCTCCAGGTCGTCGTCGCCACGAAAGAGACGCTTGCCCGTCAAGGCTTCCCAAAGGCAGATCGCAGTCGCGAAAAGATCGCCGCGCGCGTCATCGATGAGACGTCCGCCGCTGCGCTGAAGACGCTCGGGCGGCATGTACGCGAGCTTGCCCTTGAGCTGGCCCGTCTTGGTCGACGAGATGCGACCTTCCGCCTTCGCGATTCCGAAGTCGGTGATGCGCGAGATTCCGTCGGTTCCGACGATCACGTTGTGAGGCGAGATGTCGCGGTGAACGACGCCGAGGTGCTCCCCTTGTCGATCCTTGAGTTCGTGCGCGGCGGTGAGGCCCGCAAGCATGTCGACGACGATGCGCAGAACCACTGGAGGCGCCAGACGAGCCGCCCGTTTGGCCGCCGCCCGAATGACCTTCGAGAAGTCGACGCCCTCGATGTACTCCATCACGAGGAACGTGCCGTGGCCGGGTTCATCGCCCACGTCGATCACCGGGACGACGTTCGGGTTTCGAATGCGCGCGGCAAGCCTCGCTTCGTCGAGGAACATGTCGCGGATGTTGACGTCTTCCGCGAGATGCGGATGGAGGATCTTCATCGCCACCCGGCGGTCAAAGCCCCCGACGCCGGCGATGCGACCCAGATAAACCGTCGCCATACCGCCGGCCGCGAGCTTCGCGAGCAGTTGATAGCGACCTAGATTTTGTGCCTGCGTTTGGTTCGGAAGAACCGGAGAAACCGCGGGAAGCGATGTCGTCCGGTCCGCCGTGCCTGCGCGTCGAGCCGCTGTCATAGCCGCCCCCTCAACATGACTTGAACCCCGTCCCGACTCGGAACGATCGCGGCGTCGAGGTCGTCTTCTTCCTCGTCGTCGTTGCTCCCATCGAAATCGGTAAGAATCGCTGAAATCACCGTCCAGGCCGCAAGGCCAGCGGTAACGCCCACGAGGATGTTCGTGCGTCGCTCTTTGTCCTGACCGTCGCTCAGCCCTTCGGGCGTCGGGTTCGCCTCGTAGGCATCGACGCCGTTGAGCGTGTCGACGCCCGACCAAATCGTGACGCCCGCCAGTCCGAGAGTGACCGCAAGGCTCGTGTAGAAAACGCCCGGACCGAAGACTTTGTGCCGCGGTCCCTGCTCTTCTTCGATGCGCCGAAGACGCCGTTCGATCTCGCCCTGGGTGAGCTCCTCTTCGACGATTTCGACGCCCTCCGGCCGATCGAAATGGACCTGTCGCTGCTCGTTGGCAGCGCCGGAGATCGTTTCGTCGACCTGCGCGTTTCCGAAGTGGCCCACGATGCGATGGTTCGCATCCGGCGAAACGTACGCGGCGCGCGTCGCAAGCATTCGCCCGTCGACCTCGACCTCACAGCCTTCGCAGTCGACGGTCACAAGCAGCGCTCGGCGCCCCGCTTCTTCCATCACCTGACCCGCAAGTTCAACGGAGGGCGCGTCGTTCGGAAACTGCGCGGAGAGAAGGATCGCCAACGTGCCCGCGCGCTCGATCTGGCGCGCCTCGTGGTACGAGCGAACGGCCTGAAGAAGCGCGGCTTTCGCGGGCGCGAGTCGGTAGGCGGTCATGAACCACTGACCGGCCTGGGAGTACTGTCCTTGGACGTAGAGTGCAGCCGCCCGGTCGTACGCCTGGCCTGCCTGCTGCCGCTGCTGCGCCGTCGGCTCCTGCGCCATCAACCTTCCTTCTGCAAAACACAAGGCAAACGCCGTCAGAAGGAGTGCGACCAATCCCACGCGCATCACGAAGCTACTGTAACAGGATGAGGTGCAATGATCCGCTCTTCGGGGTCGATCCCGAGGGAATTCTTCAGCGATGATGTCTAAAGTCGTTCATGCACCTACGTTGGCGCACATTGGACTACTCGCGGCCAGGCGACGCCTCGAACTCGACCCAGCGCTCTTCCCCCGCGGCGCCAGACACGATCACCCCGATGCGTTCTTCACCAAAATGCCCGTAGATCCGATGTTCTGCGCCCGGTGAAACAAACGCTGAGCGCGTCTCATGCACGCGACCGTCGATCTCGAGCTGACAGTTCTCACAATCGACGGTGACCCGAAGCGTATGTGGTCGAACGTCATCGACGATCGCGGTCGCAAACTCGTGGATCCCCTCGTCGGGGTGACGCTCCGCCAAAAGCAGCGCAAGGGTGCCCGCCTCCTCGAAGTTGTCCGCCGCACGATAGGAACGAACCGCTTGAATCAACGCCGGATGGCGATGGACCAGACCGTAGGAGGTCAGGAACCACTCGCCTGCTTCCGCGAAGTGCCCCTCGTCATAGCTCTCCGTGCCGCGGTCGTAGGCGAGGGCGGCCTGCGAACGCACCTCGAGACTCGGCTCCGGTGCGACGTGCTCCGCGTGACAGGCCACGAGAGGGATCAACGCAAACCAAACGCGCATTGAGAAAGGATACCTAACGCGGGGGCTTCGCGTGGATAGTGAGCGAATATGCACCCACCTCGCCCTCTTCCCGTGAGTTCGCAAAGACCGTGTAGGTGCCTGAGGAGGGAAGAGTAAGAGAGAGCGCCGCGTTTTGATCGCCATCCTCGCGATCGTCGTTCTGCGCGATCTGATCTCCGTCCGGGCCGTTGAGCAGAAGAAACGCGTCGAAGTCTTCGGAGGTGAGCTCGACCTCGAGGACGTACCCTGCCTGCGTTCGAAAGGAGTAGGCGTCGTAGAACGAACCGTCTTGCGGGTGGACCGAGTCGCCTTCCTCGAGGCGCCCCTGATGGGTCTCATCGACCTCACCACCGCAGGCCGAAACGAGCGCAGCGATTAGCACGACCCACCTCATGAACGAGATCCTACGCATCGCACTGCCTATTGCAAAACCGCACGGCCGGTCCACGCAACGCGAAGGGCAACGTTGGTCTGCGTGGCAAAGGAGAAATCCTGCCCGCCTTCCTTCAGCCCGTAGAAGATCACGTTGAAGGAAAGCGCGAGAAAACGATTGAGGTCGAGCTGTAGGTCGAAGAGCCCCTGCAGCAGATGACGGTTTCGATCGCCCGGCGCGGAGACGAAGTAGTCGGCGCGTAGCCCGAGCGTTAACTTGCGGAGGCCGGCGCGCATCAGAAGCCAGGGGTCGATGTTGACCTGGCCACCAAAGCCGGGCTCGAAGCTCCGCTCCTCGTCGCTCAGCGCTTCGAGGATCTCAAAGCCGCCCAAGAGCTTCAGCTGCACCTTGAGGTGAAGTCGCCACTGAAGACCTGCGGCGAAACGAATGTTGAGAAAGCGATCGTCTCGATCCTCGTCCTGCGTGAGCTCGGTACGGAGCAATCCCTCGGCGACTAGATCCGGAACGTAGAGCTCGTCGAGGCGAGCTCGAAAGCCTCGGTAGTTGCCGGTCATGCGGTAGGTAAGCTGGTCGGCGCCCTCTTCAAAGCCGCTTGTCCCGTCGGTCGCCGCCAGGGTGTAGTTCACCGAGAGGAGGTTCTCCCAGGCGGCGCGGCGTGAAAGCGCATTGAGACCGACGGAGCCGTTGATCCCAAACTGCGTTTGATTGGCGTTTTCGAGCGGCCCCTCCTGGTAGTCGCCGTCGTCGCGCACCGCTGAGCCCGCAAAGGTGAGGTCGGTGTTGATGCGGAGCGTCCACTCGAGGCGATCGGCAGGGTCCGGTAGGGCATCGCGCGGATCGGTCTCCTCGTCGCGCCGCAGGTGAGCGAGGACCGCGCTTCGGAGCGTGACATCCTCGAGCTGCTCCCACTCGGCCCCGGGAATCAGACCGTCGTCGCCCCCTTCAGCGAGAAAGCGGATGGTCACCACGTCGTACATCGCGGCCATGTCGAGAATGCGACCGTTGACTTTGATCTTTTCGATCGCGGAATAGGGGTTGGTGATCTCGAGGCCAAGCCGCACGAGAAAGTCCTCGTCGTCGGCGTGGTCGCGCGCGAGATTCCGAAGCCAGATCGCGGGCACTGTCGCCACCATCAGCGGCTCGTCGTACTGAATCGCGATGTTTACATCGCTCGCCGTCAGCGCTTCCCGGCCGTCGAGACCCCAGCGCTCGTCGATCGCACTTCGATTGAGGAGCGCGACGTCCGCGTTCGCCTCGAGGCGCATCACCCCGGCAACCAAATCCGTAAAGGAAAGAGCGTCCATCGCGCGCTCCGGATCGATACGTCCGCCGGGAAGCGGATCGGCGAGGTCGTCGCAGTATGCCTGGCCAACGCGTTCGACAAAGCGGGCAAACGCCGCGTTGACGTCGCTGTCGCCCGAGGGTCGCGCGAGGATGTCAAAGTGATCGCCGTTGTGGCGCACCTGGGCGTCGACGGCGTTGCGCGTCGGCGCGGCCACCACCGCCGGACGAAACGAAACCGGTCGCGCAAAGAGGAGCTCCGTTCCCGCACCCGAGGCGAAGACCAGGTCGGGTTTGTCTACGTCGGCGAGACCGCTCGTCAACGACACGATGCGGGCGGCAGCCGCCGCGCCATACCCGTGGCTCACCACCGCAACGACGATCGTCGCCCCAGCTTCGCGCGCAGCCCGAACCCCGTTTCGCAAGGAAGCCGCCAAGGGCTCGATGCGGACGCCCTCCATCACCCGCGGACTCACGCGCTGCCCCACCGAGGGATGCAGGTAGTTGAGGATCGCGATTCGCTGCTCGCCGTGCGCATGAATCGGAACGCCGTCCTGACCGGTCACGAGGACCTCGCAGAGTTCCGCGGCTGATTCCTCGCAGCGAAGGTTGGTCGCGAGGTAGGGCACGCCGACTCGCCGGAGAGCCCGGGCCCGCGCGAGAACGAGCTCCCGGGGATCGCCGAGGTCGGACTCCCCGAACGCGAGCGCGCGATACCGAAGCGAACGAACGAGTTCCGCGAGCGACGCCGGGTCGTGCTCCGCGGCAAAGCGCGCCACGCCGTGACGAGCGAGCATCCCGCCCATGTCGATCAGGAGCGACGCGTCGGGATCGTGATTCGTCCACACGTCGCGGGTTGCGATCTCCGCGGGGCGAAGCGTTTGTGCACCATCGCAAACGGGTGTGGCGAGTTCGCCTGCAACACCGGCCGTCGCAAAGATTCGCGCGAGCGATCGCAGCTGCGCAGACGCGCTCGACGTGAGCAAAGCGATCGTCAGGATCGCGAAGAGCCGGGCTCCCACTCGCATCGGCGCCGCTAGCTGCGGCTTTTGACGCGGCGAAAGGGATGAACGAACGCGGCGAGTGCATTCGCGTTGCGGGTCGACATCCAGAGCCTTCCCTGTCCTTGAAAGCGGCAGACCAGGCCTTCACCGCTCAAAAATAGCGACTTCAGCCCGCCGACCTTCGTCACGGTGTAGTTCAAGCCGCTGGTAAAGCCGACGACGTGGGAGGTGTCGCAGATGTACCCGCCCGGGCCGACGTCCACCGCATGAATGCCGCCGTAGCTGGAGAAGAAGAGCGGCCCCTGCCCGCCGCACTTGAGGAGAAAGAATCCGGTGCCACTGAAGAAGCCCTTCGCGCCGCCCCATTTGGTGTCGAGGTTCACGGTTGGCGACGACGCGAGGAACGCGCCGCTGTTCAGCATGACCTCGTAGGTGCCATTCATCTCGAGGGCCTGCACGTCGCCCTCGGCGCTCGGCGCGATCCAAAGCTGCTGCCCGGGAGACGTCGCGGTGAAGGTGTTCTGAAAGAGGCTCTCGCCACCGAGGAGCTTGCGCTTGGCCGCCTGCATCAGACCGCCCTGCATCTGCGTCTTCATCTCGACCGCGCCGTCCTTCGCGACCATCGCGCTCGACTCCACGAGGAGTTGCTCGCCCGGCTGATCGAAGAGGACCTGCACGATCCCGAAGTCGGGTTTGTCCTTGAGTTCGTAGCGCATCCTATTGCTCCCGCGGCGGGAGCATCCGCCCGATCGTGCCGCCGTATTCCTGCGGGTTACGCGTCTGAATCCAGATGCGGCCTTGGCCCTTGAAGTGGCAGACGAGGCCTTCACCGCTGAGGAAGGACGCGATCCAGCCGCTGCCGCTTTTGCCGACCGTGTACTCAAGGGTTGCATCCCAGGCGACGAGATGACCCGTGTCGATGACGATATTGCCGTCGCAGTGGAGTTCCTGCACGCCGCCAAAGGCGCCGACGAGAACCTGCCCGGGTTGCGGCGACGTCGCCTTCAACACGAACACGCCCTCGCCCGCGAAGAAGCTCTTGAATCCGCCGAGTTTGGTGTCGATCTGCACCCAGGGGTTGGACGCGATGTAGCTCGACGACTGAATGAAGTAGCCGGCCTGCGTCATCTCGAGCTGCTGAATGTCGCCGCAGAGGGAATGCGCGAGGAGCACCTCACCCGGACCGCCCTGCGCCGTAAAGGTGTTCTGAAAGAAGCTCTCGCCGCCGAACATGCGCTTGAGGCCCTTCATGATGCCGCCGGTCGCGCCGGTCTCCATGTGCACGTTGGTGCTCATGCCGACCATCGCGCCGCTCTCCGCGCGAATCTGCTCGCCGTTTTGAAGGACCACGCGCGCCATGGCCTGCGCGGGGCGATACCCAATCTGAATGTCCATGGTTCTTCCTTCACCCGGGGAGGAGCGGCGAGAGCCACCCCACAAGGGATCCTAGGTTTCGCGATTGGAGGTAGATGCGGCCTTGGCCGTTGAACTCGCAGACGAGTCCTTCGCCCGAGGCAACGAAGCCCATCACGCCGCCCCCCGCGCTTTTGATGCTGAAGGTGACGTTGCCCTCGAAGCCGACGAGGTGACCGTTGTCGACCATGAAGGGTCCGTTGATGTCCACAGCGTGAATTCCGCCGTAGCTCGTAAACCAGAGTTCTCCGTCGCCGCTGATCTCAAGAAAGAACGCTCCCTCTTTCGCGAGCAGCGATTTGAAGCCGCCGAACTTCAGCTTGATGTCGAGGTTGCCGTTGCTCGCCAGGAACGCGCCCGTCGAAAGCGTTAGCCGTTCGCCCTGGAGGCGGCGGTAGCTCACCTGCCCCGCGAGGGTCGGTGCGATCCAAACGCTGCCGTTTTGCGTCGCCGTGAAGTGGTTCACGAAGAAGGTTTCGCCGCCGACGATCTTGCGAATGAACGCGATGAAGAACGCTTTGATCTTGTCCCAGATCCCAGCGGAGGGAGAGGCGTTCATCTTCACCTCCATGTTCACGCCCGAGTGACGCGCCACCATCGCCCCCGCTTCCGCGACCACGGTCTGGCCCGGCATGAGGTCCACCCGAAGCATCGCGAAGGACGGCCCGTGGGTGATTTCATGACCCAGGGGTGAGGTCGGCGCGGCTGCCTGCTGAGGTGGTTGCTGCGGAGGCTGTGGGGCTTGTTGAGGAGCCTGCTGAGGAGCGGCCGGATAGCCCGGCGGAGGTTGTCCCTGTCCCGGCGGTTGCATGGCGACGGAGTTAACCCGATCGGCCGTACTCCCATCAACCCTTTTGGGCTTCGCGCACGATCGTTTCCTGCTCGGCTTCATCTTCGTGATCGTCTTCGCGATCAACTTCTGCGACTTCGTCGCGAGGATCCTCGACGCGAACGTGAGATGGACCGGGTCCAAAGGCCTCCGCCACGAGCGCGTCCGTCGCGCCTCGGGTTCGCTTCGCCATCACGTCCTCGATGATTTCGTTGATGACGAAAAGGACGAGGGGAATGAGAGAGAGGGACACGGCGACCACGAAACGGGGCGAGAGCTCGAAAATCAGCACAAGCAGCGCCGGGATGGCGGCGAGCTGCGCGATGCTTCCCCAAAACGCCAGCGCGCTGTTGTCGACCGGCCGAAGGAAGTCCCCCGTCTTCATTCGGCGACAGGGGACGCCCAACTCGTCAGCGATCTTCTGGCCCATCAGCACGGACTCGTTTCGCCGGCGATGAACGGCAACCTCGACGACGCGATCCGAAAGCACGACGTAGACCGGCCAGTGATCGATCGTCTTATGGGTTGCGATGCGAGAGAAGTGTCCGAGCACAACCTCGCGCACCTCCGCCGCCGGGACGCGTTCGCCATCGATGACGACCCCGGTCCGGTCAGCGGCCTCGCGATAGCTTCCACCTTCCTGCGGAGGCGCAATGCGAAGCGACCGGCGGAGCGCGCGGAGGATCCCCTCCCCGGTGCCCCGTCGCTCGACGACAAGACTGAACAAGGCTGCGAGTACGGAAAAGAGCGCGACCAGGAGCGACTTTTCGATCGCGTCCGAAACAAAGAAGGGGGCGATCGCGGCGGCAAGGAGCATCAGCGTGTAGCTCCGACGAAAGCGCCAGGTGCGAGGGAGGGGCCGTGCGATCTCGCGCCCTTGTCGCCAGGCCTGCATCATCGTGAGGTTCTCTTCCGCGGTTCTGCGAGCATCTCCAACTTCTCGACGTCCACAGGTTCTTCAACCCGCACACCCTCCAATCCCTTCCAGGTCCCCGATCATCTCGTGATGAAGTGGGCGCGGGTCATCGGGTCATCGACTTCTCGTCTTCAGGTTGGGCGCCGTGCTCGGCAAGCTCGACATCCTCTTCATCGCTCGCCGCATCGACGCGAACGCGCACCGCGCCAACCTCAAAGGCATCGGTCACGAGCTGGTCGGTCGCGTCGCGCGTGCGTCGACCCATCGCGCGCTCAACCCTCTCGTTGATGAAGAAAAGCCCAAAGGGGATGCTGCCGAACATCAGCATCGAGATCAGCGGCTCTCCCGCGCGGAGCCCGACGAGCGCGGCCGTCAGCCCGACACCGATCGCGAGCGCTCCCTGCGCCGCCGCACCCACCATCGCCAGCGCACTGTCTTCCACCGGCCGAAGAAAATCGCCCGTGTCTACGTCTCGCTTCGGCACCTCCAGAATCGACGCGATCTTGGCCGCCATCTCCTTCGCGGACTCCTCACGGCGGTGGAGCGCGACTTCGACGACACGCCCGCGCAGCACGAGATACACCGGCCAGTAGTGCACTCGAACCTTCCCCTCGATGCGCGTGTAGTGGCCGAGAACGACCTCGCGGATCTCCTCTCGGGCGATGCGTTCTCCATCGACGGTAATCCCGCCCTTGTCGGGCGCTTCGCGGTAGCTCTGGGTCTTCGCGGGTTCGTAGGTTTCGATTCGATCACGAAGGACCTGCAGCACGCCGTCGCGCGAACCGCGCCTTTCGACGAAAGCACTCACGGCGGCCCCGAGGAGCGCGAAAAACCCGGAGAACCCAACGGCCCATTCGTGGTTCAGAGGCACCATCGCGATCGCCACGACCGCCGCCGCAAGCAGCAGGTGGTACTTGCGGCGCACACGCCAGGTTCGCGGCAGCGGACGCGCGACTTCGTCTTTTCCGACGCGCCTTCGAAAGAAGGTGCGGAACCAGGTACGAAGGCGACTCATCGCGACCGGAAGCGTACCTGACTCACGTCACGGTCGCGGAGGTTGTCTCTTCCGGGAGGTCTATGCCTAGACCTCCCCCCACGGGGAGTGAATCCCCGCGGGTCCCCCCTCAAATGACGCTTCGCGCCTCGCTTCGCTCGGAGGTTCGCGTCGTCCGCGAACCTGTCACTTCCGCCACAGAAAAGAGCGACTCTTGCTCGAGGACCTCCACGCGAACTTTCGGGCCGCCGTGAAGTTCCAGGGCGTTCGCCACCGCTTCGTCGAAGGCCGGCCGAGATCGCAGCGCTGCCCCACGCCTCA
>JBCDAA010000272.1:0-12399 GCA_039186435.1 Myxococcota bacterium
AGCCCCAGGATCGGCTGCACCCCCGCCTTTACCGCGGTTTCCGCAAACTCCAGCGCGCCTGCTACGTTTAGGAAGTGACGCCCCGGGACCGCCAGGATGCGATCGTTGGCTGGCTTCGCGGCCGAAGCTGTACGGCGGCGGAGCTGGCGGAGCGCCTTTCGGTGTCCGAACGAACGGTTCGCCGTGACCTCGCTGCTCTTCGGGTGCGCGGCATTCAGATTCACGCTGACGCAGGGCCGGGCGGCGGGCTTCGCGTGGATACCGCCCCAAGGCGCGCGGACCTCGGCCTCGACGAACTCCTCGGCTTGGCGGTGCAGCTCGCGGTGGCGGAGCCCGGACCGTTTCGAACGGCGGCGGAGCGTGCGCTCGGCAAGATCCTCGGAACCCTTCCTCTCGCGCGGGCGCAGCGACTGCGAAAACTTCTCGGCCGGGTGGTTGTCGGACCGAGCGCGTCGGTGACGGTTGCGCGTTCTCTCGACGAGGTGTTGCCGGAGGTGTTGCGCGCCCTCGAGCAGTCCTTTGCGACCCACCGCGAGCTCGAGTTTGGCTATGTCGATCGCCACGGCGCGACGAGCGAGCGCCGCGTGGAGCCGCATGCGCTCCTCCTGCAGACGCCGGCCTGGTATCTGCTCGCGTGGGACTCGGCGAAGATCGACCTTCGGATGTTTCGGCTCGACCGCATCGCGACTGCGCGGGTGAGTGCCGTCCTTTCAGCCCTGGCCTCTCCAGCGGCTCTCCTCGCTCTACGACGAGTATTTTCAGGTCGTACCGGTCGGCTAAACCATCTCTCTAGGTGCTGGGCTTGGTTCCGGACGCGGCGTACATGACGAAGCCGCCGCCCCAGATGTAGCGGCCCGCGTCGACGTCTACGATCAGCTGCCGTTGACGTTTGAGAATCAGCGACCAGACCTCGTCGAACTCGTCCGCTCCCTCGCCCGCTTCGTAGAGCGTGCGCGTCTTTTCCTTGTCGCCGAAACGCGCCACGTCGAGCTCGGCGTACTTGCGGACAAACTCGATATGCGACTGCTCCGCCGCCGTTGCATAGGGAGGGACGAGCCACGCGCAGCGATCGTTGGTGCTGATGGTGAGGTCCGTGAGGCCCTCTTCGAGAAAGAGCGCGCCGAGACGCTCTCCCACCTGGGCGTCGCCTTGGCCGAGTGCGCGCTTTCCGCGAACACAGGCGTGATCGAAGGCGAGGATCCGCAGCGTTTCGGCGAAATCCGCTTCGGGGAGTCCGACCTGGTTGACCAGCGAGTTGGTGAGGTTGTTGGGCTCCGCGCAGATCACGATTCCCCCGGGCTTCGTGACGCGAATCATCTCGCGAAGCGCCGCCCGCGCGTCCGCGACGTGAATCATCACCGTTTGGCAGGTCACAACGTCGAAGCGGTTGTCTTCAAAAGGCAGAGCAAGGACCGAGCCCTCTTGGTACGCGAAGGTTCCAGGCCGGCTCTTGGCACGAGCCCGCGCGGCGTCGAGAAATCCGGGTTCGTGATCGATGCCCACCACGTCCGGCGCCTGCATCAGGGTTGCGAGGCGCTGGCCCCAATGTCCCGCTCCACAGCCGACGTCGAGGAGCGTTTCTCGCTCCCGAAGTTTCCACCGCTTCGCAAGGAGCTCCAGGTAGTCCTGATGCCACCAGAGATCACGCCAGTCCGAGGTGAAGCCCGCAACCGTGGCGTACTCCTTGGCCGTCCATCCCAGGTTCTTTTTCATGGGTCCCCCTCAACCGCATCCTGGGGCTGTCCGCTTCGCGTTTCCAGCGCGTGGATCAGAACCGAAGAGTGAGGGGCGACGACGCACCCTCGATGGCGTCAGCGCGTTCTCGGATTCCAAAGAGGAGCGCAAGCGTTCCCCCAACTGCTCCGGCAAGGGTCAGGAGCCACCAGGGGAGCGTGTCGAGACCGTCTTTGCGAAGCGCAACGATGAACGTTGTGAGAGCAGTTGCGAGACCGGCGACGCCAAAGCCGATGAGGGTGCGTCCTCGGCACGTG
Organism: Myxococcota bacterium; assembly: GCA_039186435.1. Lineage (GTDB taxonomy): Bacteria > Myxococcota_A > Polyangia > Polyangiales > Houyiibacteriaceae > JALVDI01. The sequence continues at coordinate 1,992 of JBCDAA010000272.1, forward strand.
TCCTGGTCCTGCGCGGCGTCATCACGGAGTGCTCCAGCGGAGAGCGCCAAGGTTGTGCCGCCAACGACAACGCCCAGCGAACCGAGGGCGAGGCCCGAACGTAGGGTCGGGGTCCACTCGCCATTTTCGTCCGCGGTTCGAATCACCGCCGCCGACGCTGCTGCGGAGAGCCCGAGGACCGTTCCGCCGATGCAGCGCTGCCGACCTTCCTGCGCCTCTGCGGTTGTGGCTAGCAACGCCAGCAACGGAAGCAGACGTAGCACCAGAGGCAAACGTGCCAGGCGTAGACGACGCACGGTCTCAACCTAGTCGACGGAGCGTAAAGCGGCAGCGCGGTGTTCGGTTCGCTCTCGACGCGCTTAAGAGTCGTTCGCGTCGCGTGCTTCCAGCGCTTGAATCAACTCGAAGAGCACGCGATGGAGCCCCTCGGAAACGCCGTCTAGGAAGTGCGCCTCCCGCGCGATGGTGGTGCGCGCCTCCCAGGGCGAGAGGACGGGAAGTTTCGGACCCTTTTTCGCACTCACGTTTCGAAAGCTCGCGCATTGACGGCACACGCCGTCTTTGTTGATGAGCGAGCAAAGACCGTCGAAGGTCTGCTCCATCTCACGACGTCCCTCGGCGAGGCGGCGGCGCAGCGTCGGTTCGGTCCACTCGAGAATGTCAGCGGCTTCCTGATTGGTGAAGCCGAGAATCTCCCGAAGCACGATCGCCGCTTGGCGTTCCGGAGCGAGGGACCGGCCCACGCAGGCAAAACAGAACGCGACGTGCTCGCGAACGTCGTAGGCAAATTCGGCTTCCTGCGTTGCGCGAAAAACCATCTCCCGCTTGGGCGGCGTCGCGTGACATTCGTCTTCAATGTAGCGCTGGCTGAAGGGGCGCCAGCGCGTCTGTCGCCGCAGGTGATCGATGCACGTTCGGGTTGCGATCTGAAAGATCCAGCTTCGAAAGGACGCGTCCGAGCGAAGACTCTTCTGCCGCTCGAGGGCTTTGACGAGGACGGTTTGAAAGACGTCTTCGGCGTCGGCGCGATGGCCGACCATGCGGTGGACGTAGCCGCGAAGGGCATCCTGGTGAGGAGCGATCAGGGTCTCGAAGGGCTTCATGGGAGTGCTGCACATGCCTCCAAGACGTCTGAGCCGCCCCAAACCGCCGCCGCGGCGGGTTTTCAGGGCCCGTGCGTCCTCGCTGGCAGGAGGATTTCATGACTCACGCCATACTTCATCGCATCGAAATGGAAGCTTCGCCGAAGGATCTTCGGCAAGCGCTCACCACCCTGGACGGGCTTGCCGCATGGTGGACGCCCCAGGTTACCCGCAAGGAATCGCGAATCGCGTTTCGCTTCGGAAACGGCGATCAGGGGCCGGACATGGTGGAAGAGCCTGCGGTTGGAGAGGACACTGCGGTTGGAGAGGACACTGCGGTTGGAGAGGACACTGCGGTTGGAGAGGACACTGCGGTTGGCGAAGACATCGCGGGAGGAAAAGACACTGCGGTTGAGGACGTGGTTTGGCGCTGCGTTGCGGGTCCGTGGGAAGGCCATCGCTTCGTCTTCGCCATCGAGCCCCACGCGCGAGGGTCGCTCCTTCGCTTTCGCCACGAGGGCTGGGAGGCGCAGGATGATTTTTTCATGCACTGCAACGGGAAGTGGGGCTTCTTCCTCGCGGTGAGCCTCAAGCAATACCTCGAAACAGGAACGGGCCGCCCGCACCCGGACGACCCGAACATGTAGCCGTTCGCGGTCTTTTACCGACCGTCCGAGCCGAAGGAGCGCGGCGGCGGATTCGGCACCGGCGGGGGCGTCCCCTTGGCGCTTCCGTCGCCGAGCCTGGACTTCAGAACCCCGGTCACGTCGATCCCCGTCGCGGCTTTGATCTGCTCGCCGGCGCTGACCAAGGTACCCGCGAGGCTCGACCCGTTGCCGCCGTTGCTCTCGCCGATGACGGTGAGCCGGTCCACGCGAAGTTCGCCGATGGTTCCGGAGACCTGTGCGAGAACGGGAACGAGTTTCTGCATCAAGAGCACATCGCGCCCGGCCGTGCCCTGACCTCGGTAGGAACGCGCGAGATCTTGAAGGACCTGTGCAGTCGCTTTGCCCTGCTCGATGATCTTGGCCGCGTCGGCTTTGGCCGCCGCGATCGCCTCATCCCGCTTCGCTTCCGCGGGTCGCACCACGTCGGCCTGGAGCTGCAGCTTCACCTGGTCGATGCGCGCCTCCTGCATGCCGATCTCGGCCTGGGATTGCGCGAGGTCTGCCTGCACCTGTGCCTGCTGCTCGGCGATCATCGCGCCTCGGCGGGTTTTCGCGTCCGCGATGCGTCGCTCGTTTTCCTTGCGGGCAATCTCGATCGCGGCGCCGAGCTTCGCGAGCTCACCCTGCTTGTAGTTCGCCCACTTCACCTGCGCGGCGTCGGCCTGCGCCTCGGCTTCGGCGATCTGCGCGTCGCGGCGAATCTGCGCGCTTCGCATGCGGCCGATCGCGTCGAGATAGCCGACCTCGTCGCTGACGTTCTGAATGTTCAGCGTGTCGAGGACGAGACCGATCTTTTCGAGATCGTGGCCAGCCTCTTCGGTGAGCTTGGCCGCGAAGGCCTCTTTGTCGCGGTTCACCTCTTCCGGCGTCAGTCCTGCGAGCACGCCGCGAAGGTTGCCCTCGAGGGTTTCGCGCGCGACGCGCATGATCTCCTCCCGGCTACGGCCGAGAAAACGCTCGAGAGCGTTGTGAATCAACGGCATCTCGCCCGGGACTTTGATGTTGGCGACGCCCTGCACCGTGAGCGGGATGCCGCCCTTCGAGTACGCGTTTTGCACCATGACCTCGATGAGCATGTTGGTGAGGTCGACGCGATCGACGGCCTCGATCAAAGGTCTCCGGAATGCCCGGCCACCTTTCACGATGCGGTAGTGGGTGCGAATGGTGCCGTGGTTGCGCGCCCGTCCACTAAAGACGAGCACCTCGCTTGGCTGACACACGTAAAGAAGGTTTTTGACCAAGAGCATGATGGCCACGAGGCCAATTAGAGCGACGCCAGCAAGCGCGATAAACGGACCCATCACGCACCTCCATTCGCGCCAAGGATGGCTGGGACATCAACGCCGGTGGATTGCGCTAGCGCCTCCATGACGCGGGCGACCATCTGTGGATAGGTGGCGGCGTAGCTCGCCATGCCGGAACCGTCGCCAGGATCGAGCACGTTGACCTCGTGGACCTTCACATCCTGAAGCTGGCTGACGACCGTGCCGACGATCTCTTCGAGGTGCTGAATGACGTAGATTTCTTTCGCCTGCGGACCCATCGCCTTCCAGGCCTCGCCCATCATTTCGAGGACGCGAACCGCAGCCGCACCGTTTTCTTTGGTGGGCGCCGCCTGACCGATCGCAAGGATCGCGAGGGCCTGCCGTCGCGCGTCTGCGGGAATGACCACGTCGGCTTGAAGGCGCTTTTCCTCCAGCGTCGCGCGAAGGGCTTGGAGCTCCTTCTCCGCCTGGGCGCGCGCCGTCTTCGCGGCGGCCTCCGCTTCACGCTCCACAGCCTGCGCCTCACCGTCGAGCTCCGCCTGAACCTGGCGCAGCTCGTTTCGCTTTTCGAGGATGGCCGTCTCGGCCTCGGCCTTCGCGACGTCGGCCTTCTGTTTGGCTTCGGCCTGGGCGCGGGTGATGAGCTGCTGCGCTTCGTTCTCCGCGTTTTCCGCGTCGCGCAAACCCGCCGCAATTCGAGGTCGACCGAGCGAGTCGAGGTAGCCGGTCTCGTCGCTCACCGTTTGAATCTTCAAGGTGTCGAGCTGAAGCCCGAGTTTGCGAAGGTCGTCAAGGGCCGCTTCGGAGAGCTTCTGGGCGAAGGCGAGGCGGTCTTCGTTGACCTCCTCGGGCGTGAGCGTGGCGATGACCTCGCGGACCGCACCTTCGAGCGTCTGCTGCGCGACGAGCTGAATTTCGTTGGCGCCGCGGCCTAGAAAACGCTCGATGGCGTTCCCCATGTATTGCTCGTCGCTGTAGATTTTGACGTTTGCAACCGCGTGAATCTGGAGCGGGATGTTGCCCGCCGAGTAGGCGTTTTGAACGACGATGTCGATCGGGAGCAGGCGCATGTCGATGCGGTCGACGCGCTGAAGAATTGGAATGCGAAAGCCACGCTCCCCCTGGCGAAGAACGCGGTAGGGCAACACCGTTCCGTCGGCGCGTTTGTAGCTCTTGCCGCTGAAAACGAGTGCTTCGTTGGGTCGGGCGATGTGCAGGAGCGCGCGCACGACCGCGATGAGCAAAAGAACGCCAATGGCGAGCCCGAGCGCGATGAAGACCACCGACAAGATGCTCGAGCTGCTCTCGAGAATGCTCGCGTCGGCGGTCTGCGCGACGGGCGCATAAGGATCGTAAGGTTGTCCGATCGGTTGCTGCATGCTTCCCCCTGCTCAGCCTTCGTGGCCAAGGACGGTCACCATAGCAGCAGGTTGCGGGATCGTGTCGCGATTCGATCAGTCGTCGACGCGAGCGACGCGGGCGCGCGTGCCGTCCATCTCGACGACCAAGACTTCGTCAGCGCTGCCGATTTCCTCGTCAGCCTCAGCGAGCAGGTCCACCTGCTGACCCTTTACTTCCACACGGACTTTTCCAACGCCGCCCTTTCGAATGGGGACCACCACCTGGGCACTTTTTCCGATGTAGTCAGCTTCCCCCGCTGCTTCGGAGGTCTCATCACGACTTAGTGCGCGGATCACGCCGGCAGCGAGCACTCCCAACCCGCCTCCCATCGCGAGCGCAAGAACGAGCGTGACCGCTTGGGAAGCGACGAGACCAAGGCCGTCGAGGAGCACGCCGGTAAGACCGAAGAACGCGAGAAAAAAGGTCCAAAAGCGCAGTGATTTGAAGATCCAAAGGACATCAGCGCCGTCGCCGCTGAAGTCGATGCTCTTGTCGACCTCCACGTCTGCATCCGCGTCGACATCCAGGTCACCGTCGGCGTCGAGGTCTGCGTCGTCGTGGCCGCCGAGAAGAATCGACGAGCCGAGAAGAACGCCGCCGAAGACGAGCGCGCCGATGTAGACCATCATCAGCATCGTTCAAACCATAGCGTGAGAGCGGAGGCAGGGTCCCGCGTTTTTCACTCGATCAGGTTAAGCGACGAGCAACCTAGCCGGCGAGGCCGCGACCGATCCGGTCGAAGAGGTCGGCCACGCGACGTTTGCCACCTTTCTCGACGGTGACGTGCGACGCGAGAAACTCCCGGGCGGGAATGTCCCCTTCAATGGCGCCGAGGAGCGAGAGGTATTGCGTGCTCACGCGGAGGCCCGCCTTGGCGTTTGCCTCGTAGCGCACGTCGACCCGTGAGTCGTCCATGGAGATGGCGAAGGGCTCTCCGTCGATCGTGAGTTCGGCCTCGAGGGTCCCAGGTCCCGAGCGGCGCAGCGCCTCCTTCAAGGTGACCGCGACAAGGCGCAGATTTCCCGTCGGCTTGGGATCGTCCGGATGCGGAACCCGCGAACCGAAACGCGCGAGCTCGAAGAGGACGCCGGCGCTTCGCTCGCCTTCTTCGGTGAGCTCGTAGACCTTGCCGCTCTCGGACGCGCGGTGCTGGATCAAGCCATCGCGCTGAAGCGTCTGGAGGCGTGTGGTCAGAAGGTTGGTTGCCAGTCCCGGGAGCCCTGCGTGGAGATCGCTGAAGCGTGCAGGCCCAGGATGAAGGTCTCGCAGGATGAGGAGGGTCCAGCGATCACCCAGAAGGTCGAGCGCTCGCGCGATCGGACAGAGCAGTCGGTAGCTGCGCATTCAAGACCCTGGGGCGCGATCTTCGAAAGATCAATGTGTTGACTTTAAACTTTAAAGTAACATAGTGCAAGCATGACACCTCCTCGGATTTTGGTTTGTGGGGCGGCGGGAAAGACCGGCCGCGCCACCGTTGATGCGCTCGCTTCCCGCAACGTCCGGGTTCGGGCCATCGTTCGCGTTGACGACGCGAGGGCGAAGTCGCTCCGTGCGACGGGCGCGGAAGTGGTCGTCGCGAATCTCGACGACTATCGCGAGGTTCGTGCCGCGTTTCGAGACGTGCAGCGCGCGTTCTTCGTGACGGGCTTTACGCAAGCGCAGCTGGACCAAGCGCTTCACATGGCGATCGCGGCCGCCGACGCGCGGGTGGAGCACGTGGTTGCGATCGGTCAGTGGCTTGCGAATCCCGCGCATCCTTCCGTCGCGACGCGACGTACCTGGCTGGTGGATCAGATCCTCGACTGGATCCCGGGCGCGACCCACACGGTGATCAACGTCGGGTGGTTCGCCGACAACTTCATGCCGATGCTCGGAATGGCCGCGCAGCTCGGCCTCTTTCCCTTTCCTCTCGGTGAAGGGCGCGCGGCGCCGGTCTCGAACGAGGACATCGGCGCAGTCGCGGCAGCGGCGCTCGTGGACCCACTTCCGGGTGCGGTCCTACGACCGACGGGTCCGCTCGAGCTCAGTCCCGTCGAAATCGCCGACGCGTTTCAAGAGGTCGTGGGCCGAAAGGTTCGCTATGTCGATCTTCCGGTTCCGATGTTCGCGAAAGCGCTGCGCGCGCTCCGCCTCGTGTCGCCGCTGCTTCAGGCGCAGCTGCCCAGCTATGTGCAGGAGTATCAGCGCGGCGCGTTTGAGGGCGTGACTGACGTCGTCCCAAGGTTGACGGGTCGATCGGCAGAACCCTTCGGGGCGATTGTGGCGCGCTATGCCGAGCGAGATCCGATGGCGCGGCGCTCGCTGGGGAACACGCTTCGGGCGATGGGACAGTTCCTGCGAATCGCGGTCACGCCAGCGCTTTCCATTCCGCGTTGGAACCGTGCGCAGTCAATTCCCATGCTGCGCGCGCCGGTGTCTTCGGTCGACTCCAGCGACTGGCGGGCGACGCATCGCGCGCTCGCGTGAACAGGCGTTGCCGAGATCGCCAACCGAACGTATGCCCCTTCTATGGTCCTGAGCCGAAGCGCGGTGCCGCGCGCCTTTGATCGGATCGCGACGAGCTACGATCGCCTGACCGGCGCCAACCCGGGGTACCGCAAACACCTGGAAGACAGCGCGGCGCGGATGGAGCTCGCGCCGGATGCGCGCATCCTCGATCTCTGCTGCGGCACGGGGCTCTCCACGATGGCGCTTCGCCGCGTCTATCCCGAGGCGACGCTGGTCGGTCTCGACGCGTCCGAAGGCATGCTCGCGCGTGCGCGAACCAAGGATTTGGACTGCGAATGGGTTCTCGGCGACGCCACCGATCCGAGCGCGGCCGGCGTGGAGGGAACCTTCGACGGGATCCTGATGGCGTACGGGCTTCGCAATCTTCCGGACCCCGACCGCGGACTGCAAAACGCGTTTTCGCTCCTCGCTCCGGGCGGCGTTCTTGCCCTTCATGAGTACGCCCTTGAAGACCGGCGAGCCGAGGTGATCTGGAACGCCGTCGCGCTCGGGATCATCGTTCCAGGCGGCCTTCTCACGGCGGGAAGCGCGCGCATCTACCGGTACCTGCGCCGGAGCGTGAACGAGTTTGACCGCGCGGATTCCTTGGAGAAGCGAATGCGGCGCGCGGGCTTTCGGCAGGTTCGGCGCACGTCGATGAGCGGATGGCAGCGCGGAATCGTTCATACCTTTGTGGGTCGGCGTCCTTGATGACACCCGTGGTACGTGCGGGGGACCACGTTGCGGTGTGCGGCGGAGGTCTGGCGGGTCTTGCCGCGGCGACGGTCCTCGCGGAGGCGCGGATTCGGGTGACGCTCTTTGAGCGAGAGACCTTTCTCGGGGGCCGGGCGGGTGCGTGGACCGACCAGCTCTCGGACGGGACGACGTTTCAGATGGAGCGCGGGTTTCATGCGTTCTTTCGTCACTATGACAACCTTCGGGCGCTCATGCGCAGGGTCGATCCCGAGCTTTCCTTTCTTGCGCCCATGAACGACTACCCGATTCTTGGGCCGGACGGACGGGAAGAATCGTTTTGCGATCTTCCGACGCGGGCGCCCTGGAACGTTGCGGAACTTGTGCGGCGAACCCCGACGTTAGGCTTTCGCGATCTGGCGGCGGTTCGCGCCCTTTGGGCGAGCGCGATGCTCTCCTTCGGGCCGCATACCTACGCGCGCTGGGACCGAATCAGCGCAAAGGAATACCTCGATTCGCTGAACTTTCCGCCGCGCGCGCGGCAGATGCTCTTCGAGGTCTTCGCGCACTCGTTCTTTAACCCCGAAACGCATTTTTCGGCGGCGGAACTGCTCATGCAGTTTCACTTCTACTTTCTGGGAAACCGCGAAGGACTCGTCTTCGACACGATGAAGACGCCCTTTTCGACCGGACTGATGGATCCTCTTCGGCGCTACCTCGAGAACCATGGGGTGACCTTCAAGCTGGGCGCGGACGTTCATTCGGTAGGTCCGGGAGAGGTCCGCGCCGGCGAGCGCCACGAAGTGGACGCGGTGGTTCTCGCGCTCTCCGTCCCGGGACTTCGCGCGGTGGCCGAGCGCTCGAGCCTCGACGCGGCGACCCTTCGGCGCATCGCCTCCCTCGAGGTGACCTGGCCCTTCGTGGTGTGGCGTCTTTGGCTCGACCGCCGGGTGGATCCCTCCCGGGCGCCCTTCGCGGGAACCGCCGGGATCGGACTGCTCGACAACATCAGCGTCTACGAAAAGCTGGAGGACGAAAGCCGCGCGTGGGCGGAGGCAAACGACGCGTCGGTCGTGGAGCTTCACGCGTATGCGGTGCCGCCGGAGCTCGACGAGGGGGCGATTCGTCGCGATCTCTTGGCGGGTTTGCACGCGCTCTATCCGGAGACGCGCGGGGCACGGATTCGCGAAGACCGTTTTTTTCGCCGGCAGGATTGTCCGGCGTTTCCCCCGGGAAGCGACGCCTCGCGCCCGGGCGTTCGAACCGGCGACCGCCGCGTCGTTCTCGCGGGTGATTTTGTGCGCCTCTCGCAGCCTTCCGCGCTCATGGAGCGGGCGGTGACCTCGGGTTTTCTTGCGGCGAATACGCTCCTTGGCCGCAACGCCGAAGCGGTGCATTCGCCCTCGCGACGCGGCCTATTGAGCGCTCTTGCCCTTTGAGCCCGAACGGAGCGCGTAGCGGCGTTCGGCGTAGGCGACGTCCTCGCGCCAAAGTCGCGCGGCGCGCTGCTCGACAAACGGTCGAAGGAGTGGGCCAAAGCGACGCGCGATCGCAAACCCGGTTCGATCGGAGGTTGCGATCGTGGCCTCGATCACCGCGGAGCGCCCTTCACCGATCGGCGTCGCATGGGTTTCGACAACGCTGCCGCGACCGTCTCCGTCGGTGATCTCCATCAGGATCGACCGGCGCGTCGGACTGCGAAACGTGCAGTCGACCTCCACACAAAAAGGCCCAGCAACGCGATAGGAAACCCGCAGGCGGAGGACATCCGGCGTGACGTCGATCATCTCGAGTTTGGCAAAGCTATGCGGGTGGTAGTGCGCGCCGTGCCAGGGATCGAGACGGTTGGCGACGATGTCCTCGGGCTCGCACGTCGCCTCCATGCGAACCACGCCCGTCAGTGCGCGTTCCGGCCGCGCGGTTTCCACGGGCCGCTCGGTCGGCTCCTCGTCGCGAAGAAGTCGCGCCCACACGAGAACACCGTCGTCGTAGGTAGGAACCGGCCGCCAGGCCTGATGCCCCTCTTTTCCGAGGCGGAGACCGTGCCAGGGGCAGACCAGCGCACCGGCTTCCACTCGTCCGCAATGAAGTTCGGCGCCCATGTGCGGGCAGCGGTTGGGAGCGAGCAGCGGGCCTTCGCGGCCTCGCCAGAGCACCCAGTCCCGACCGACGAGGGTGATCTTTCGCGGCTCAGACGAGACGGTGCGCGACGCATCAACCACACACCAGCCACCGCCGGGTCGTGACTGGGCGCGCCGCGACGCGTTGGCGATGAGCGCGGGGTCGGCCTGTTCCCAATCCGGTCGGGGGTCGCGGCTCGTCAAGGGCGCGAGTCGCCGCCCGATCTGCCAGAGCTTTCCGTCGCGCCGCATGCGGAGGTTATAGGCCCGTCATTGCCCGGCGTCGCGCCGCCCGCAGAAACGGACTCGCCGGCAGACTTCGCATGATGCCGAGGAGATCGCGGCGCGTGGCGGTTTCGGTCATAAAACGCGCGATGCGATCGGCGTCGTTGCCCTCGAAGATCGCGCGAAAGAATCCGGGGCCGTCCTCCGGATGTCGCCGCAGCACATCGACAAAGAGCGCGTCCATCCAGGTTGACCGCTTCCAGGGCTGAGGCACCTCACCGCGCAGAAGCGCCTGCGTGATCGCGGCGGCGTGGCGCTGAATCCATTCGAAGGCGTAACCGCTCGACGGCTTGGCAACACCACCCGCGAGGCCGATCCGCACCACACCTTCGGGAGGTGCCGGCGGGGCCTCGACGGTCATCGGAATGCTCCCGCCTTCTTCCCGCACGACGTTGTACGCGGTGTCG
>JBCDAA010000273.1:0-12357 GCA_039186435.1 Myxococcota bacterium
CGGCGACGGAGAGATCGGGATCGCCTTCGTCGATGGGCGCACCGGGACGGAACAGGTGTGGGTGATGGTGGTCTCCCTCACGGGGGACATCCTCGTGGCCCCGCAGCGCGTGAGCACCAACCTCGGCGACGCGTTCTCCCCCGAGATTCAGTGGGCGGAGGACGCGTTTCTCGTGAGCTGGCAGGAGGAGACCGACGCCGGCGACTTCGACATCATGGGCGCGCGCCTTCCTCGCCCGGGCGACACGTTGGAAGGCCCCTTCGCGATCGCGGGGGGCGAGGCATGGGCTCGTCGTCCGCGAATGCTCTACAACGGCGACACCGTCCTGGTCGGCTACAGCGACGATCGCAGCGGCGTCTACGATTTCTACGCCGCGATCTACGACTCACGCTTCATGCGCCTCGGCGACGATATTCAGGTCACCCGCGGGCCTCGGGACAGCGTCTACGGCACGCTCGCTCGCGGCGGAACGAGCGTCGGCGTGCTCTTCGAGGATCAGCGCGACAGCAACTGGGAAGTCTATTTCACACGGCTGCTTTGCGCGGATCCGATCGAGGTTCGCTGAGCTTTCGGTGACCGCTACGAATCGCGCGGTCTTCGACACGCCGCCTGAAACAAACGCCCGACCCGAGACACCGACCCGAGACACCGACCCGAGAGACCGACCCGAGACACCGACCCGAGACACCGACCCCTTCATTTAAAGGCCCTTCGTGGACGGTGTCACAGGGGGTGAGCTATATTCGCATGATGCGAATTGTCGGGGTACTCGGGCTGGCGGCGGTGCTTTCCTGCGGGGGCGGGAACAGCAGCAGCGCCGATTTTCCAAATCTTGATTGCGACGCGGTGGAGGCGTCGAGCTGCGTGCGGATTCCGTCCGGCGACGCAGCCATGCTTTTCGATACGGTGAACTCCCTAAGCGCGGACACCGCGGTCATCCTCGGGCTTGGTACCTACGAGCTCGACAACCAGGTGACGATTCGAGAGAGCGGCATTCAGCTCCTCGGGCAGGGCATCGATCAAACGATTCTTTCCTTCGGAACGGTCACCACGCAGATCAACGGCGTCGACGTCCAGGGGAACGACTTTCTCGTGCAGGACCTCACCGTCCTCGATGCGCCCAAAGATGGGATTCGCGTCGAAAATAGCGTGGGTGTGACCTACCGCCGGATTAAGGCGACGTGGACGAGCGGCGCGGACTCCTCCAACGGTGCATACGGCATCTATCCGGTGCGCTCCGAAAACGTTCTCGTGGAGGACTCGGTCGCAGAGAACGCCGCCGACGCTGGTCTTTACGTCGGCCAGTGCTTGAACGTCATCGTTCGCAACAACGAGGTACGCGGAAACGTTGCCGGTCTCGAAATTGAAAACACGCAATACGCGGACGTCTACAACAACCTTGCGGAGGACAATACGGCTGGCATCGTCGTCTTCGATCTTCCGGGCAACCCGATCGTGGGTCGCGACGTTCGCATTCGCGACAACATGATCATCAACAACAACCAGCGGAACTTCGCGCCGGGCGGAACCGTCGCGATCATTCCTGCGGGCACCGGCACGTTTGCGCTCGCGTCGCGCCGCGTGGAGTTCGTCAACAACACGTACATGAACAACCGCACCATCGACATCGCCCTCCTCAACGGACAGGTGGTCGAAGGACCGGAGGCCTGGGAACTCGAGACTTCCAGCCTGATCGGCGACTGGAACGACCTCGGTCTTCTTCCGGGCGAGACCCCCGGCACCATCACGAACTTTCGAACCGAAAACATCGTCGTCGCGGGCAACACGCACATGGACTCGGGCACCTCGGCGGACACGACCAAGGAGATGGGTCTTCTCGTTGGCGTGCTCTACGGCAGTGAGGACAACGCTCCCTCGGTTGTCTACGACACGCTCGGAGAAACCATGTTTGATGCGGAGACGGCCGCCAACAACTCCAACGACAACCGCATCTGCGTGGGCGGCAACACCGGAGGCAATGGGTTCGGCAGCATGAACATCGCCGCTCAGCTCGACGCACCGGGCAGCCCGCACCTGATCGTTCGCGACGCGCCCTTCGCGCCCTTCGACTGCACCGAACTCAACGGGGGCCCGGTCCAGGACGTCACCCTTCCATGAGGAGGGCTCTGATCGCTGCGCTCCTGCTGTCGTGCGGTGGTGGTGGCGGCGGGCTTAGCGGCCCGGTCGAAGTCGACGTTTCGGCGCCGCCCCCGGACCGTTTGTCGGACATGCGCCTGCTTCGCTGGGACGCGGCGAGCGAAACGATCGAATACAACGACCGGGTCGTTCCCTACGACCTCAACACCGCTCTCTTCAGCGACTTCTCGCTGAAAGCGCGAGCCATCTACCTCCCCGAGGGCGAGGCGATGGACTACGACGCGGAGGTCCCCTTCTCGTTTCCCGTCGGGTCGGTGATCGTGAAGACGTTCTACTTTCCAGCCGACTTTCGCGAGCCCGACCGGAACCTCGAGCTGATCGAAACGCGCGTCCTTCGACGCACAAGCGCTGGATGGGAAGCGTGGCCCTACATCTGGAACGAGGAGCAGAGCGACGCGACCCTTCGCGTGGGCGGCGACACCCGAGAGATTTCGTTTCTCGACGAGGCGGGCGAAATGCAGACATCGAGCTACCTCGTCCCCCAGCGAAACCAGTGCACGAGCTGCCATCAGCGCAACGTCGGGGAAGGCGGCGAGGCGGTCCTGACGCCGATCGGTCCCGCTGCGCGGCATCTCAATCGCGACTTTGCGTACCTGGACGGAAGCGAAAACCAGCTCATGCGTTTTGCCTCCCTCGGAATGCTGAACGGGATGCCGGCCCTCGGCGACGTTCCTGCGGCGTATGCGGAAGCGACGAGCGTTGACGACATTCCCGCGGCGGACCTCGACCGCGCCGCGCGGGACTACCTCGACATCAACTGCGCGCACTGCCACGACCCCCTCGGCACGCAGGGCGTCACCTCGCAGCTCTTCTTAAACCACGACAACGACGACGCGTTTCGACTGGGCGTCTGCAAACGTCCGGGTTCCGCCGGCGAGGGCAACGGCGGCCTGACCTACGACATCGTTCCCGGCGATCCGGACGACTCCATTCTTGTGTTCCGCGTCGAGACCACGGAAATCGGCGCCATCATGCCCCTCCTCGGGCGCTCCCTTCAGGACACCTACGGCGCGGCGCTCCTGCGGCGCTGGGTTGCTGCGATGGAACCCCTCGACTGCGAAGCGATGTAGATGATCGTGGAAGACGACCACGGGATCCTCGCGATCGCGCGCGAGGCGAAACGAGTCGCGGCTGTCGGCATCAAGCCCGAGAGCCGCGCCGATCAACCCGCACACTACGTACCGAAGTACCTGCATGACCAGGGCGTCGAGGTCGTGCCGGTACCGGTGTACTACCCGGAAGTCACCTCGATCCTGGGCCTGCCGGTCGTCCGCGATCTGCGCGCGGTCGGCCCCGTCGACATCGTGGATGTTTTTCGCCGGTCGGAGGACGTCGCCGGACACCTAGATGATTTGCTCGCCCTCGCGCCGAAGACGGTGTGGATGCAGCTCGGGATTCGAAACGACGAAGTCGCCGCCAGGCTCGCCGAAGCGGGCATTCAGGTCGTTCAAGATCGGTGCCTTCTAGTGGAGCACCGCCGCGCCGTTGGTTAGAAGTTCTCGATCAGGTGATCGCGAAATGCGCGCACTTTCGCGGGAAGAAAACGCGCGCTCGGGTAGACGATGTGGAGTCCGCTTCGGCGGCTCCGCCAGTCCTTGAGGACACGAACGAGCTTCTTGTCTTCGACATCACGCTCGGCGGCAAAGGCTGGAATCAATCCGACGCCTCCGCTCGACACGGTCGCCGCGCGAACGAACGCGAAGTCGTCACCGCCGAGGGCACCGCTGACCTCGACTGTCTCCGTGGTTCCGTCCGAGCTCGTGAGCTCCCATTGGGTGGTCCCGCCCGGCGAGCGAAAAAGGACGCAGTCGTGCTCTCGCAGGTCACGCGGCGCTTCCGGCAGTCCCTTTTCCTCGAGGTAGGACGGGCTCGCAAACGCCTGAAGCTCGACTTCGCCGACGCGGCGAGCCACGAGACTCGAGTCGGCGAGTTCCCCTACGCGGAGCGCGACGTCGAAGCCTTCACGGATGAGGTCCACCATGCGGCCCGTGAGCTCAACCTGCGCGTGAATCTCGGGGTACGCCCGCGCAAACCCAGCGAGGAGCCGACCCAGAAGATCACCGAACTCGAGAGGCGCGGTGAGGCGAAGGACGCCCTGTGGTTCGTCCTGCTTTTCCTCGGCAGCGTTCGACGCGAGGCGCAGCGTGGTCACCGGACCCGAGACCTGGTCGTAGTAGCTCTGCCCGGCTTCTGTGAGCCGCATTCGCCGCGTCGTGCGTTCCAGCAGGCGAACACCGAGACGCTGCTCGAGACGCGAGACGCGTCGGCTGACGGTGGATTTGGGGAGGCCTAGCTCCTCGGCGGCAGCGCTGAATCCGCCTGCATCAACCACCCGAACGAACGTTGCGACTTCATTGAGATCCACGTCGGCTCCTGTTCCCTCTGCGGAACGGTCTTATGCCCAACAGGAAGCTGGTGCAACAGCAAACACGTCCCCAATAATTGTTATAACAAATATTGGAGGAACGAGTAATGGCTACCCTCACTTCGAAACTACCGATCGCAGCACGCCTTCTTTTGGGCCTGATCTTCTTCGTCTTTGGCCTGAACGGCTTTCTGAACTTCCTGCCCCAGCCGCCGGTTCCCGAAGCCGCCGGCTCGTTCCTCGGAGCGCTCGCGGCATCCGGCTATTTCTTCCCGGTGCTGAAAGCGACCGAGGTCGCCGTCGGCGCCGCGCTTCTTTCAAACCGCTTCGTGCCGCTCTCGCTCGTCGTGATCGCGCCGGTGTCGATTCACATCCTGCTCTTTCACGCGGTTCTGGCGCCGAGCAACATGGTGGTCGCCGTTGGCGTCATCGTGCTCAACGCCTACCTCGGCTACGCCTATCGCGAGAGCTTTCGCGGGGTTCTTAAAGCGAAAGCGGAGCCCACCACGGCGAGCTCCGCTCTCGTTCGACCCGCGACCGCCTGAACTACTTCGGCGCCATGCGGAGCGCACCGTCGAGACGAATCACCTCTCCGTTGAGGTAGGGGTTCTCGACGATGTGCGCGACCAGCGCGCCGTACTCGTCGGGGCTTCCCAGTCGCGACGGATTCGGAATCGACGCCCCGAGCGCTTGCCGCACTTCCTCGGGAAGGCTGGCGAGCATCGGGGTGTCGAACGTTCCGGGCGCAATGGTCATCACGCGAATGCCCGCCTTCGCGAGGTCGCGCGCCACCGGAAGCGTCATCCCGACCACGCCGCCCTTCGACGCCGCGTACGCCGCCTGGCCGATCTGACCGTCGTAGGCTGCAACCGACGCGGTATTCACGATAACGCCGCGCTCACCGGCGAGCGCTTCGTTCTTGCTCATCGCGGAGGCGGTCAGCCGGATCACGTTGAAGGTACCGACGAGGTTCACTTCGATGACCTTCTTGAAGAGATCGAAGTCGTGCGGCGTTCCGTCGCGCTTGATCGTGCGCGCCGCCCAGCCCACGCCGGCGCAGCTAATTGCCGCACGAAGCTCCCCAAGACCGGTGGCCGCGTCCACCGCCGCCTGCACCTGCTCGGCGTTCGACACGTCGGTTTTCTGAAACACGACTCCGTCGCCAAGCTCTTTCGCAACGGCCTCTCCGCGCTCCTCGTTCATGTCGACGATCACGGCCTTGCCGCCCTTCGACACCCAGCGGCGAACCGTTGCTTCCCCAAGACCTGACGCGCCGCCTGTGACGAGCGCCACTACACCTTCAATGTTCATGAAAGGGCACAAGCCACGAGTGCCTTGGCCGGGTCAAGAAGCGCTGTGAGCGCTCTCGCGAAGCAGGCCCTCCGCCAGCTCCACCACGTCGCTTCCCGCCGGGAGTTTGCCCTCCGCGCGATTCGGTCGGCCACCGCCGCGACCTCCGGCCGCCGTCGCGAGATCCCGAAGAAAGGAGCCGGCGTTGAAGGTCGCATCGGGTCCGCGCGCCACGATCACGTGCACCCCCGCTGGCTGTGGCGCCGCCAAAATGAGCACGCGATCGCCTTCCTCGGTGAGCTTTGCAGCGAGGGTGCGAAGGGTCGCGGGATCGACCCCGGAGAACGAGCGAACCACGGTCGTCGCATCGGCGAGGCTCGCCATCGCAAGCTCCGCCCAGGCGGCGCGCGTCACCCCGAGGGTTTCCCGAACCTCGTCGCGCTCGCGCTGCACCTTCGCCACCGACGCTTCGAGCTCGTCCGGAACGGTCGCAAGGTGATCGCAAAGGTGCCGCACGATCGCATCACGGGTTCGAAAGTAGCGCCGCGCCCGCGGACCTGCGACGAAGGTCACCCGGGAACCGCCTTTGTGGTTTCGAAGACCGGTCGCAAAGACGAGGCCGATCTGCGCGGTGCGGGTGCAGTGCGTTCCACCGCAGGGCGTGACGTCGTACCCCTCCACCTCGAGCAGCCGGATGCCCTCGGTCACTTTGGGCGCACGGCGAAGGGTGAACTTCGCCAGCTCCGCCTCCTTCGGGTAGTGCACGATCACCGAACGGTCTTCGTCGATGATCGACTGCACCTCCTGAACCGCCTCCGACAACGTCGCTTCGCTCACCACGGGCTGCAGGTCGATCGTCGCCGCGCTCTCCCCGAGGCGCGCCGAAACGGTTGCCGCACCGCGCTCGTCGAGAGCACGCGAGAGAAGATGCTGCGCCGTGTGAAGGGTCATGTGCTCGAGACGGCGCGCCCCGTCGACACGCCCCTGAACCTTGCTCCCCACCGCAGGAAGAGGGCCCTCCACGAGGTGATGCACCCGGCCTTCCGCAATCTGTACGTCGACCACGCGCGCTTCGCCGAGGGATCCGTGGTCGCCGAGCTGACCGCCGCCTTCCGGGTAGAACGCACTCTGATCGAGGATCACCGAAGGCGTTTCCCCGTGCGTCGCATGGGCGTTCACGGTGGCCTCGAAGGTCCACAAGAAACTGTCGTTCTGATCGAGTCGCACTTCCGTTCCGTCGCCTCGGGTTCGGTTCCTAGGGTTCCGTTGGCGCGTGCGCGTCCCCTTCCCGATGCGCAAACTCGACGATGATGTCGACCGCGCCGCGTGCTTCGCCATCGAAACGCGCACGCTGCAAGGTTCGGGTGACGCAGCGTTCGCCGCGCACGTCGCGAACGGTCGAACGACGTACCCGCGCACGCGCTCGGCCGCTTCGCGCAATGTTCACCGCCGTCCGAATCTCGCCGTAGGGCGGGTAGCGTCGCGCGGCCTTCCGGCGGCAGTCGAGAAAGCTCGGAATCGCCGCGCGCACGCCGCGGTGCACCGCCTGAATCTGCGCTTCGGTCGCGTTACGACGACCGACCACGCGAAAGCGAACCTCCCCGATCTCCGTCTGACCGCGCGCTTCCAGGCGACCGTCGGCGTTCGTTTCTACCGGCACAGCTTCCTCTTGTTCACGCCGCTGCCGGGTCGCCTCCACGCCTGCGGCCGCGGTGTTACTGAACGTCAGCGTCACAAACGCGGTTCCTGGCGGACGCACCTGACTGAGCGTCGCAGCCCGCAGCGCTCGAAGGACGCAGCGAACAAGCGTTTCGTCTTCGAGGAGATCGCGCGTGACCTCGACGGTGCCGCCCCCTGCCTCGAGACGGACCACCAAACGGAGCTCCCCCTGAATGTCGGGGCGCTCTTCGGTGCGCGTCCGGTAGCAGCGGCGGACCTCGGTGAGCCGGCTTCCGATCGTTCCGCCGATCAAGCTGAGCTTGGTCCCGTTTGTGGCCGGACCGCTCTCGAGCGCCATTCGAACGTCGGCGCGGGCGGTGATGTTCGCCTCGCCCTGCCCCATTTCCTGCGCCGCCGCCCCCGACGTCGTGATCAAGCCAACAAGCACACACAACTTACGCATGGACCCCATCATGCCTTATCGGACGTAAAAAGATGCCCCCGGCTTCAGTTCGTCAGGGTTTTGGAAGCGTCGATTTCTCAGGGTTTTTAGCGGGTCGTGCTATAGCCGGGTCGTGCGAACGCTGCTCGTGACCCTTCTTCTTGGCTGCGTCCACCCCATCGGCGGACCGCTCGAAGATGCGCGAGAAGCGCGCGTTCCCCCGCCGGAGGGCTTCGTCTTGACCTACGAGGAGCAAGAAGGACCCTTCGGTGCGCGCCGCATCGTCCTCGACAGCGAAGGTGCGCTGGCGCTCACCCGCTGGCGACCCGGCTTTGTGCCCGCGCTGGACACGCCGGAGACGATCCTTCGTAACGATGAGGTCACCCAAGACGACGAGGGTGCCGTGGTGACCGAAGCACAGGTGCGCGCGGAGGACATGGTTCGTCTCGTAGACGTGCTGGTGTCGATCGAGGGATGGAAGCACCGGGGAAGCGGGCTGCCCAACACCCCGATCGAAACTGGCCGGGCCCGCCTCACTCTCCGTCTCGGTGGCGAGTCGAGTGAAGCGACGGAGTACGTGCGGGATCTCGATTCGAACGATCGTCTCGTGCGCGTTCGTCAACTCCTCGACGAAGTGTTGCTCGCGGCATCGTCCGCACCTGCGCCGGCACCGGAGTAGCGCGTGGTCTCCGATGGCCGAGTGATCGGTCCGAGCGCACGTCGACGCCGCATCCTCCATCTCGCACTGCCGATCATCGGCGGCATGATCAGCCAGAACGTGCTGAACCTCGTCGACACCGGCATGGTCGGTGCGCTCGGCGATGACGCACTGGCCGCCGTCGGCATCGGCGGCTTTCTCAACTTTCTCCTCACCGCGTTCATCCTTGGGCTCTCCGCCGGGGTTCAGGCCATGGCGGCGCGACGCGTCGGCGAAGGTCGCGACGACGAAACCGCGGTGCCCCTGAACGGTGGCCTGCTGATCGCGCTGATCGCCGCGGTGCCCCTTTCGGCCATCCTGATCGTGCTGGCGCCCTACTATTTTCCGTGGGTGACCGACGACGCGAACGTCGTGGAAACCGGCGTGCCCTATCTGCGCGTGCGCCTCATCGCCATGACCGCGATGGGTATGAACTTCTCCTTTCGCGGCTACTGGAACGCGGTCGACAAGAGCATGCTCTACATGAGCACGTTGATCCTGATGCACATCGTCAACATCGGGCTCAACTGGGTGCTGATCTTCGGCAACCTCGGCGCGCCTGAACTCGGCGCCACCGGCGCGGGCATCGCGTCCGCGATCGCAACGTTCGTCGGCACCATCGCGTACCTCGTGCTCGGCTGGATTCACGCGCGGGATGCCGGGTACCTGCGGGCCATCCCCTCCCGCGAGACGTTTGCGAAGATCATTCGACTGACGCTTCCAGCGAGCGCGCAGCAGTTCCTCTTCGCCCTCGGCATGACCGTCTTCATGGCGATCGTCGGGCGCGTCGGCACGCGCGAGCTCGCGGCGAGCAAGGTGATGATCGACCTCCTTCTCGTGGGGCTCCTCCCCGGCATCGGCTTTGGCATTGCGGCGGCTTCGCTGGTGGGACAGGCGCTCGGGCGCGGCGATCCGGAAGACGCGACCGCGTGGGGCTGGGACGTCGGCAAGGTGTCGACGGTGGTCGTCGGCCTGATCGCGCTTCCCGCGATGATCGCACCCCACTGGATTCTCGGGGTGTTCCTTCGCGATCCGGAAACGCTCGCGCTCGCAGAAACGCCGATGCGCCTCGTGGCGATGTTCATCGCGACAGATACCTTCGGCATGGTGTTGATGAACGCGTTGATCGGTGCGGGGGCAACGGTGCGGGCGATGGTGATCTCGACGTCGATGCAGTGGCTGCTCTTCTTGCCGGCGGCGTGGCTCGTCGGGCCGACCCTCGGATGGGGAATGCTCGCGATTTGGATCGCAAACATCATTTACCGGCAGCTTCAGACCGTCGCGTTCGTCGTGGAGTTTCGGCGAGGACGCTGGCGCGAAGTCGAGGTGTAGCCGCGTGATGATCGTCCGGGCGAACGTCTGAGGCCTGGCTCGCAGGAGGCCTGGCTCGCAGGAGGCCTGGCCCGCAGGAGGCCCGGCTCGCAGGGAGGCCTGGCGCCTTGCCCGCGTACGGTAGGACCGATGCGAATCGTTCTCCCTTGCTCGGTTGTCTTGCTCGCGTGCGGATCCGCGATCGGAAACGTCCCCTCATCCGCAGCGGAAGGCGAAGACACGCTCCTCCTCGAAGGGCGCCTGGTGGCTCGCCTCCCGCCTAACTCATCGGTGCACCCTCCGCCCCACAGCATCATGGGCAGTCCGGATCCGGAGGCGGTCAAAACCGTGGCGTGGATTGGAAATGACGACGAGTGGCTCGCGATGGAAGTGAGCGAGACGTTCCTTGCGTGTGCGCCGGAGACGCTCGCCGAAACCCTCGGCCCCCTCATCGCCAACGAGTCGACCCTTCAAAACGCGCCGCAGCGAGCCCTCACCCACGAGGACGCTCCCTCGGCGATCGTGTTGGAACACGCATGGCATCCCGTTGACGACGACCTCGGAATTGTGGCCACGGCGTACACCTGCGTCGACGGTTCGCTCCAGATGATCCTAGGCATCGCGCGAGGTCGCCGTGCCCGCGTCGAGGAAAGCGCGCAGCGCATGGCGGCGCACTTTCTCCGAACGCTCCGCCTTGGCCCGACGCGCCGAACGATCGCCGCTCGCACCGTCGAACTTCCCGCCTACGCGGGCGCGATTCGAATCGACGTCCCCGAGGGCTGGACACACTACACCCGCGAGGGTCCTGACTTTCGCGTCCACTACCTCCTGCAGATTGGGGAAGCCACGTCCGCGCAGGCCATGCTCTACCTCGGCGATCATCCTCGTGGTGCGCCCGCGGACCACACGCGCGCTCCTCTCTTCGGCCAAGAGGTCGGTTGGCGCGATCGCTCGGACGAGCGCAGCGTGGCGGTCGAGCACGTTGGCCCGGCGCCGCGCGGGATCGGAACCCGCTTGATGCACGTCGTCCTTCGAGCCGCGAACGCAGCCGCGCTGGGGGAGCTTCAGGCGATGCTGGGCGGTGCGACCGTCGCGCCCGTCGCCCCCGCGACCGAGTAACCGCGAAATCCGAGAAAGGCGGAGGGGACGCTCGTCTTCACTTTCGCCATTTCGCCCCCTAACTCCCCGAAATCAATGAAGAGCGGAGGGGACGCTCCTCGTTGCGGGCTCAACGGGTCATTGCAACAGTTTGAGAAGTCTTTCTGCTGGTGTGTCCCAGCCTAGAGTCTTTCGAGGCCGTGTGTTGAGCTCGCGGGCCACGCGGTCCAGCTGCCGTTGGGAAAACACCGAGATGTCGGTCTTCTTCGGGAAGTATTGGCGGAGGAGACCATTGGTGTTTTCGTTCGAGCCTCTCTGCCAAGGACTCCTGGGGTCGCAGAAGTAGACCTGAACGCTTGTGGCCAACGTGAACTCCTTGTGGCCGGCCATCTCTAAGCCCCGGTCCCACGTGAGGGTCTGACGAAGGCTCGTCGGAAGAGTTCGAATCTTTCGGGCCAGGGCCTTGTTGACGGTGGCGGCCTCTTTGTTCTTCAGCTTGAGAAGCATGACGTAGCGGGTGTGGCGCTCTACCAACGTGCCGATGAAGGAGTGGTTGGTACCGGCGATAAGGTCGCCTTCCCAGTGCCCTGGGACGGCTCGGTCCTCCACTTCGGCGGGGCGCTCCCGAATCGAAATGGCACCGGGGATTTGGCCTCGACCGTCGCCTTTGCTCGTTGCTTTCTTTGCGCGACGCGTGGTTCGCCGTGTCCGAAGATGAGCAATGAGCTCCTTTTTCAGGGCCCCCCGGGCTTGGATGAACAAGGTTCGGTAAATGGTCTCGTGGGAAACCTGCATGGCCTCGTTTGCTTCGTACTCCTTTTTGAGCCACTTCGAAATCTGCTCGGGCGACCAGTTCTTCCGGAGTTTTTTGGCAACCAAACGCTGTAGCCGTGGGCTCGTGGAGAGCTTGCATCGCTTCGGACGCTTGGCTTGGTCCCAAGCGCGCTTGTCTGCCTTCGTCGCTCGGTAGGTGCCGCGACCTCCATTGCGCTCGAGCTCCCGGCAGATGGTCGACGCCGAACGGCCTAACCCTCTCGCGATCGCACGACACGATAACCCTTGAGCGACTCCCCGCAGAATCTCCTCCCTCTCCGTCAAGGACAGTGCCCGTGGGTTTCGGGTCCGCTCGGCTGGAGCAAACCCTCCCGCGCTCGACACGAGCCGATGCACCGGGCCTTTCTGCCGATTCAGACAACGCGCTATCGCACTTAGCGATTCGCCCCGCCGCCATCTCTCCCACAGCTCCGCTCGCTCATGTCCTGTCCACTCTCGTCTCGTTCGCGTTTTCGTCATGCCATGCCCTTTTACCCGGCGTTGCCATGACCCCTTGAATTCACC